>CALMPB010000346.1 GCA_937871985.1 uncultured Burkholderiaceae bacterium | reverse complement strand
AAATGGCGACACCCCCAGAAGCCCCCCGCCAATGGCAAGGCCTTGGACGAAACGGCGACGAGGTACAACTGGAGAGGGAGCGGCAAGTGAAGTTGGTTGTTTCACGCGAGCGAATCCTTTACTGAATCTCTGATTGGAAGCTTCATCGACTGACCTGATTGAGTCGACAAATCGTCATGCCTAACTTTAATCAAACAAGGATGTCACACGGGTTACGATTCCATTACCTTTATGTAATCCAGGAGGGGGGGTTCCCGAACGTGCCGTGGTGCTTTCAACCTGAAGCAGAAGATCCGAATCCAGGATTTTGACTGAAAGAAGGCGCGAAGCTAGCCAATGGATGGCAAACGAAGGGCGAAAGCCGCGCAGCTATTGGGGCATACTCGTGGTCGCATCGGTCTGGCTGCTTGCAGCCTGGATAGGCTGCAAATACTTGGTGCAACCAGTGCGCTATCCACGCAAACTCGCACTAAACATTACAATTTTGTAATCAACTCGTCATGTTTGGGTCAACGCTGTCGCATTAGAGTTCAGACTATAGGCGTTGCCCCTCCTCCCATAGCAGATCCAAAGGGATCTACAGGAGTAATCCCCATGAAGCTACTCGTTGTCGAAGACGAAACCAAAACCGGTGACTATATTCGCCAAGGGCTAATGGAGTCCGGCTTTGTGGTGGATCTCGCACGCACTGGTTTGGACGGCCATCACTCGGCGCTGACGGGCTCCTACGACCTGATTATTCTCGATGTCATGCTGCCGGACGTGGACGGCTGGCGTATCATTCAGGCATTGCGGCATACCAAGTCGTCAACGCCAGTGCTTTTTCTCACTGCTCGTGATAGCGTGGAGGACAGAGTTAAAGGACTGGAACTGGGCGCAGACGACTACCTCGTTAAACCGTTCGCGTTTTCTGAACTCCTGGCACGGGTTCGTACGTTGTTGCGCCGTGGCTCGGCCCCTGTCCTTCAAGACCACTTGCAAGTAGCCGATCTCGTACTCGATATTCCCCGGCGCCGGGCTCATCGACAACATACACGCATTAATCTGACGAACAAAGAGTTTACTTTGCTGGAACTCTTGGTGCGCCGCCAAGGCGAAGTGTTACCACGCTCATTGATCGCTTCCCAGGTTTGGGACATGAACTTCGACAGTGATACCAATGTGATCGACGTTGCTATTCGACGTCTACGCGCGAAAATCGACGACGACTATGAGCCCAAGCTCATTCATACAGTGCGTGGCATGGGCTATATGTTCGATGTGAACCAACGGGATTGACGAATGGCACAACGTCCGGTGTCCCTGGCGGTGCGGCTCACTGTATCCATTGGCGCAGTCATAACGGTTGTATTGCTTGCCTTCGGATCGATCGTAGAACGCTCTATCAACAATCACTTTCTCCAGCAGGATGTTGACGAACTCAATGCCGTCGTGCAGGCGCTGAATCACACACTGGCGACACTGCCGACAACCATAACTCCCGCGGGCCTTAGTGGGAGGCTCGCCAATGCCGTATCGGGCCACCACAATGTCGAATATCGTGTTTCTTCCGATGATGGCGCACAACTTTATGCCACGCCCGGCTCGAGTCTGGACGGGTTTGCCAGGACCGCCCCGCCTGTAGAAAAAATTACTATCGACACAGTCGACATATGGCGAGACCACGGGAAGACATTTCGTGGCGCTGTCCTCAAGGCTTCTACTGACGGCCCGCTGGCCGCGAGGGGCTTGAAAATTGCGGTTGCGACGGGGATCAACTTCCATCTTCATTATCTGGAGAGCTTTCGAAACTACCTTCGAATTATCACTGTGGCAGCCTGCATTATTGCGATTTTGGCTACATGGTTGGCAGTACATCAAGGCCATGCACCGATACGACGAATCAGCCGCGAGATAAAAAAAATTAGATCCGATCAGTTGCATATACGACTTCTACCCTGCGACGTGCCCGCCGAGCTGGTAGAGTTGGTCACATCCTTTAACGAGATGCTTGATCGACTTGAGACAGTCTTTCGCCGGCTATCGGATTTTTCGGGCGATATCGCACATGAACTTCGCACTCCTATTACCAACCTTAAAACCCAGACTGAAGTGGCATTGTCGCAGTCTCGCAGTGTTGTTCAGTACCGCGAGACGCTATATTCCAACCTCGAAGAGTATGAACGCATGGCCAAGATGGTTGGCGATATGTTGTTTCTAGCTAAGGCAGACAACAACCTACTCAAGCCAGAGCTGGTCAAGATCGATCTGAAGGCTGAAGTGCGTAATCTCTTTGATTACTTTGGTGCATGGGCCGAAGATCGTGCCGTAGAACTGGAACTCATCGGTGAACAGGTGTGCGTACAAGGTGATAGGTTGATGATTCGCCGATCGCTAAGTAATGTGTTGTCCAATGCCATTCGCTACACACCTGCAGGGCACACGGTCAACGTTACACTACAGTTGGTACAAAAAATGGCGGTAGTAAGAGTCAAAAACCCTGGGCCGATTATCCCGACCGAACACCTTAATCGAATCTTCGAAAGGTTTTACCGGACTGATGCTTCACGCCAACGTGGTGCAGAAGGAGCCGGCCTTGGCTTGGCGATAGCAAAATCTATCATTGAGGCCCATGGCGGCGAAATTCACGTGAGCTCTGCCGTTCAAACCACAGAATTCGAGATCCGCTTACCGCTGGTCGATTGTTGAGAATCAATATCCACTAAATCTGTGCACAGCAGAAAACGGAAAGGTCTAATTTCTGATCAGCCTATGAACACACCACGGACCATGGTTCTGTGCAATAAGGTCAAGCATCTGGATTGAACATTCCTATTGGCCCTGTAGATCCAAACCGATGAAGACTCGAGCGGCTATCTGCCGTTTACCGGCAATCAGGCTAGCTTCATACCCCACAATTGCAGCAGAGCCAGGTTTTTTGAAAGGCTTGTAATCTTCGAGCAGATCGGCATAACTAATGTTGGACGAATGGATGACGTCATCTATGCTTCTCATGAAGGGAGTGGGATTCCGCCCTGCAGTGGCTGCCAGCGACATGGCTAGGCGATACAACTGGACTACGCCACGTGGCATCGCTGGGATGTTCGAGCTCACGCAAGATACCGCAATCGCGTGTCGCTTTG
>CALMPB010000345.1 GCA_937871985.1 uncultured Burkholderiaceae bacterium | reverse complement strand
ACCGCGCACACGCGCACGATCACAGGTGAGTGCGTTTAGGGCACCTCGGCTACGCAGTGACGGCGCATAGGGCGCAAGGCATCACGACCGACACCGCCCACGTTCTTGTTGATCCGTCTACGACGAGGGAGAACCTGTATGTCGCGATGACCCGCGGCAGACACGCGAACCTCGTCTACGTCGCCACCGACCGCCCCGACGATAACCACACCGCACCGCATCCTGCCGATGATCCGGCAGCGACCGCGCGGAGCGTGCTCTACGGGGTGCTGCAGCACGTTGGTGCTGAGCTCTCGGCGCACGAGACGATCGCCGCCGAGCAGGAGGCGTGGGGGTCGATCGCGCAGCTCGCGGCAGAGTACGAGACGATCGCGCAAGCCGCCCAACACGACCGCTTCGCCACCCTCATCCGCCAATCTGGCCTCACCCCGGACGAAGCAGAAAACGCGATCCACTCCGACACCTTCGGAGCACTCACTGCCGAGCTGCGACGGGCAGAGGCAAACCACCACAACCTCGACACACTCATGCCACGCCTGGTCGCAGCCCGCAGCTTCGAGGACGCCGACGACATCGCCTCCGTCCTGCACCACCGCCTCGCCCGAGCAACCACACGCCCCGCAGGTTCCGGCCGCACCCGCAAGGCACCCCGCCTGATCGTCGGCCTCATCCCCGAAGCCACCGGACCAATCAGCACCGAGATGAGGAAGGCGCTCACGGAACGCCGCGAACTGATCCAGCAGCGCGCCGAAGCCGTCCTCGACCAAGCCCTCAGCGAGCGGCAGGAATGGGCGCTCGCCCTCGGCGACGCACCCACCGAGGTGAAAGCCGCAGCAGAGTGGCGTCGGCAAGCGCAGACAGTGGCCGCATACCGCGACCGCTACGGCATCACCACGCGGACAGCACTCGGCCCGGCCCCAGATAGTGATGCGCAGAAGATTGATGCCGCACGGGCAGCAGCAGCTCTGGCAAGGCTCGGCGACCTCGGCACACGGACACAGGAGTCAGACGCGCGCCGATCTCAGGGGCACTACCGATCCCGCCTCGCGCGCTAAGCCGAGACTGGAGGCCTCTTCCCGATGTCCGACGTGCAACGTAAAGTGGAAGAACAAACAAGGCGACTTTCAAATGTGTGTCGCCGTCACCCCGAGCGTGACGGCATGACGGCCCCCTGGCAGTCCTTCAAGGTTCTTTGTCGCCAGACCCCTTAGAAGAGGACTGCCGTCATGATCCGCCAGCTCTGGACCCTCAGCATCCACACCCGCACATTTCTGCGCCGGTACATGCCCACAAACGTCCTCCTCGACGCCATCCGAACGAGGAGAGGACTCAAATGGGGCATCCCCTCGATGCTCCTCGCCGTGCCCTACCTCCTGGCAGCGAGTGCCTTCACGACCCTCATCGCAGACGGCGGCCCCGGATGGCTCAACCTCCTCGTCCTCCTCTGCCTCTGGAACGCACTGAAGTTCCTCGCGATGGGGCCTGTCAGCCTGGTACTTCTGACCCGAGCCTGTATCCAGGAGCATCGCGTCCGGAGCAGGGTCGTAGCTATCGGTGAGCATCACCGCGGTTGATCTACCAGTACCGGAACTCCCGCCAGTGGTCACGACATCGGCTTTCTGGAAGCCTTCGGCGGCGTTCGTCAAGCTGAGCACTTCGAAACTGGAGGGATGAAAGAAGAACCACAGCCCGACCGGCACAGCCTAGAACCGCTCCTGAACACCAACGAACTCGCCGACTACCTTGGCGTTCCCATCTCAACCATCTACGACTGGCGCACCAACGGCAAAGGTCCCCGCGCATATCGCTTTGGCAAGCGCATCATGTTCGGCGTCAACGACATCCGAACATGGATGGGGGCCATGCGCGAGCCAGACGTCCAAGCTCCCGGCGCCGCCACCTTTCCCGGAGCGGAGGGCACGCGTGGGTAGGCCCCGCACCCCTATCGGCACCTTCGGAGTCATCGCGACCTCCTTTCAAGCAGGCGGCAACTACGTGGCACGAACCCGATATCGGGACTGGGACGGGAAGAATCGACTTGTTCAAGCCACAGCCTCCTCACGATCCGCCGCCGAGCGGAAGCTGAAGCAGAAACTCGCCGAACGCTCCCTCTACCAACCGGGATTCAACGGAATGAGCGCCGACAGCCCCTTCCCGGAACTCGTCGCCTACTGGCTCGAAGACATGGAGATCGAGGACCGCCTCTCGCGAACCACGCGAAACCTCTACGAACGAGACATGCGCACCCTCGTGATGCCGACGTTCAAGGAACTCACTCTTAGAGAGGTCGGCGTCGCCCGCTGCGACTACTTCCTCAAACAACTCGCCAGACGCAGCTACAGCCGCGCAAAGCACGCCCGAGTTGTGCTCCGGCTCGCCCTCGCGCTCGCCGTCCGCCACGAAATCCTGCCCCGAAACCCGATGGATCACGTCTCCCGTTTGCACAGGAAGAAGACCATCCCGGACGCGTTCACCATCGATGAAGTGCAAGACATCCGGGCCGCGATCAAAGCATGGGAGTCGCGCTGTATCTCTTCGGGACCGCGGCCTGATCGACAGCTCGGCCAGATCGTCGAGGTCATGCTCGGCACCTCGGCGCGCATCGGCGAGGTCCTCGCGATCCGAGTCCAGGATCTTCACCTAGATGGACCGATCCCGACCGTGCGGATCGCCGGAACGATCATCAGCCGTAAGGGCGAGCCCACCCACCGTCAGGCTCATCCGAAGACCGATCGTTCAGTTCGCCGCGTAGCCCTGCCTTTGTTCGCGTTGCATGCGATCCGTTCACGTCTTCTCCGAAGCGGAGAAACCGATCCGGATGCGCTCCTCTTCAGCACGCGAGCCCGGACGCCGCACACGACGAGCAACGTCCGTCGACTCCTGCGCGACGTGATGGATTACGCTGGGATCGAGAACGTCACACCGCATCGATTCCGCCGAACTGTCGCGACCGTCGTCAACGATGCGCAAGGCGCGCTACTTGCCTCCGAGTTGCTCGGGCACACCGATCCGCGGATCACGATGCAGCACTACATCCAGCGCAGCGAGATCGTAAACCCTGTCACGGCGGAGCATCTTGAACGGGCTTTCGGGAGGGCAGGATGAAGCCATGGCGCGCCGAGAAACATCCGAGCCGCTGGTGCCCTCCGCCGCTGAGCTTGGCGCGTCTCCGAGCTTGGCAGGGCTGTCCGTGGCAACCTTGGATCAAAGGAACATGGCCTCTATAGGACGGAGTGCGGATGCGTCGCGTACGAGTCGGTCGTCACAGCGTTCAGGTATCCGAGGTGCTCTCGTCCTACTGGCATTTTGCTGCTGAGCGACAATATGTCTATCACGCGAGGCTACGAGGAGAACCGGGGCCCTGGACCAAGGACCCGGTTATCTCGCGTTTCCGTTTTACGAACGCATATCGTGCGGCTGACCGTGTCTCGCAGGAATTGATCCGCGTCGCTTACGAAGGCTCTCAGAACGCAGCTGACGTTGTGCTTCGGGTCATGCTCTTCCGATTCTTCAACAAGCCATCGACGTGGGAGGTTCTGGAATCACGGTTTGACGAGATCACAGCCGATTCGTTTGACGTCGATACGTTCAGTGACGTTCTCGATCGTCTGCTCGCGCGCGGGGAGAGGGTGTACTCGGCTGCCTACATCGTCCCGCCACCGCCCTTCGGCGCGGCTCGCAAGCACCGCAACCATCTGCTGCTGATCGAGCACATGATGAGGTCGGGAGTCGTGGCACAGGTCGAGACTGCTAAGTCGCTTCGGGAAGTTTTTGAGACGATTTCGTCGTATCCGTCGCTGGGTCCTTTCCTTTCCTATCAGCTTGCGATTGACCTCAATTACACGTCGGTCATCGATTTCGACGAGAACGACTTCGTTGTCCCAGGACCGGGTGCACGCAGCGGAATAGCAAAATGCTTCCCGGAGCTCAATGGTGCATCCGCTGAGGATGTGATTCGTTGGATGGTCGATACACAAGAGGACCAGTTCGACCAGAACGGAATCCAATTCAGCGATCTGTTTGGTCGCGCGTTGACTCTCATTGATTGTCAGAACCTCTTCTGCGAGACAGACAAGTACGCACGAGTGATGCATCCTCACGTCCGTGGTGTCGGCGGCCGTAGTCGGATCAAGCAGCAGTTTGCGCCTCACGGGCTGCCTGCGACACCATTCTTCCCGCCTAAGTGGGGGATTAACGAGCGCGCTTCGGCCGATCTCGCCGAGCCTTCGTTGATTGCCTGAGCCCGGTTTCAGTGCTGCTGGTGGTGGTGGCGAGCAAAATACTCGGTCGCGGCGGCCATCAGGGCACTGTCCCCGACTTCTCTGATCAACTCATCAAGAAGATCAGATTCGGCTCCGCGTTTCGCTACCCAGAACACGTCGATCATGCGAATGTAGGCAATCAGGAGGGGGTCAGACAGGCGACACTCGAGCTGCTTGAGGTTGTGTCCGGAACGCAACTGAGTTTCGAGCCGCATCCATTCTTCGAACTCACCACTTGACTTCTCCCAGTCGGTATCGAATCGAGCCTGTGGCTCCTCGTTGGGAAGCTCGCCCGAAGTCGGCTGTGCGAGCACGACCTGGGAGGCCTTGTCGAAGTGCCGCTCGTACAGGTGCAGAGAAGAACTGAAGAAGACGAGGCGGCCGGGGTCGTGGCCGAGCCAGCGGGCCATTATTTCGAGCAACAGGGTCCACTCGAAGGTGTTGATACCCGAAAACCCCCACCAGATATCGGTACTGCGCGCCGCGACATGAAGATCGAGGTGCCCGTCTCGGACTAGGAAGTGGAGCCAGTTATTGCATGGGATATCGCGGCTGGCGACGAAGTCGCGATCTGGGTCGTAGATGCTGATGACCGCACGCCGAGAGGACGGGTCGGAGCGGAGGATCTTGAGAACCTCCGAGAGCTGGTCGATGCCGTTCCAGTCGCGTATTCGCGGACCGTAACCCGCTCTCCAGGTAACCCCGTCGTCAGAAAAATCGGAGGCGCGCCGCAGATACGCGCCAAGGTAGTCCAGGTCGTTACGCCCGCAGATCACCCACATGCTCTCGGCGATGGAGGCAAACACATTGTTGTGCCGGTGGGGCACGATGACATGCCTGGCGCGGACGTTTGAGATCTCGATGAGCCGCGCTCGCAACTCACGTGTGGTCTCGCCGCGGACCTTGATGGTCTCGCCGGCGTCGATGATGCATCTCAGTTCCTCCACGAAGGCGGTTTGGGCATCCTTGTAGACGGTCACGAAAGGTCACCGTGCTTGTCCCAGGTAAGCAAGTCCACGTTCGAGGAGACTTGCTGTTACCAAAGCGTATGTTGACTCTTCGCTGCCGCTCGGAATGACAACCGCGAGATCAGAGTGCTCTTCGATGAGCGCACGGTAACCCGCCTCTACGCCCTCTGTGTTGTTGCCGTCAACATGATGAGGTTCAAGGAATACAAACACGACCGATGGGACGATAGGCGCCCAGATCGTCTTGATGAGCTCGCGGAAGCTCCCCTCGGACAACCCGGATTGTTCCACCGATCCGCCATACCACCCGTAGGCGAGCGTCGACCACCACCAGCGATCGAGGATCAACGACTGCATCTCGACCGCCCGCTCAAGTTCTCGGATCGACTCAGCATGACACGCAAGATGAGCGAGTTGCTGCGCCAGACCTGACTTGGGTCTCTCGTTTACGGTTGCGCCCTCCAGCGCCGTGTACAAGCTCTTGGTGAACGGAGTGAAACCGCTCGGCATGTGGGCGAACACCGTCGAACCGTTCCCAACCGCAATTCGGAGTCGCTCTAGCTGCGTCGACTTCCCGGTTCGGTCGAGTCCCTCGAAGACGACGACGGCACCTGGTCGGATGACGAGGCCTGTCTCAGACATCCCAGCTCCTCCGCTCCATCCAGCGTGGCTCCCGGGATGTGTCAGAGGTCACCCCTAGCATCAAGGTATGCGAGATGACGGGGTCATGGCGGGAGGCGGGACGGCGCGTCGCCTGGGCGACCCGTGGCGAGAGCTATCGGACGCTGGGCGTGGATACCTCTCTGTCTACTTTTCGGAACCTCTCGCTCGATGGCCGGTTCGCGAGATCACTCGGCCTGCCGACAACAAGAGTGATCCAAACATCGAAACCGGGACCTACGGGCTGTTTTCCACGTGTGAGCCATCGATGCGGAACCGCATCGTCAATGATGGCGCGGCGACCGTGTTCTTTCTCACGACTAGAAGGAAGCACCAAGGTCGTGTTGTGTCCGGCTACTACCACGTCGGTTGGTACACCGAGGGTACTCAAGGGGCAGTGAATCGCGACTACGCGCTCGCGGCAGCGTCCATGCGTTTTATCGACCCAGTCTTGGCGTCCGACCTCCCCGAGCCGCTGGCGACAATCTGTTCTGCGCAGTTCCGGACAATGAAGCCGATAGACGTTGAGACGACCTCAGCGCTACGTTCCCTCTGTGACGAACGGCCAGACCGTACATCTGATTACCTCGGCGAGGTGGCCCGGGTAGAGAGCTTCGCCCGCGCCCGATCCGGATACGCCTACCCCTCGTGGGGGAGAGAGGCCGGGTTTACCTGGGCGGACGCTGCCGACTATTACCAGACTGACGCAGAACTGTCCAAGGTTCCGAACAGCTCCAAGAACCGTAAGTGGCGCTGCCGCGAGTGCGGATACCTCATCAAGAGCGGAGCCCTGTTGAAGAGATGCCCTCTCTGTAAGCAGATGGCGACTCTTATGCCTGCCGAGGATGACGCATGACCCGCCGCGTGTTCATCAGCTACCAACATGCCGATCAGATGAAGGCTCGTGGTCTCAACTTGATGACCTATAACAAGAACGTCAACGTGGACTTCACCGGACGACACTTGCTCGACCCTGTAAAGAGCCAGGACGCCGACTACATCAGCCGGAAGATCAAGGAGAGAATCAAGGGGTCATCGGCGACGATCGTGCTCATCGGCAAGGAGACGGCGCAGAGCGAGTGGGTCGAAAAAGAGATCCAATGGAGCAAGGAGCAGGGGAAGGGAATCATAGGCATACGAATCGATCCCGATGCACCTGTGCCTGACGGCTTGACGGAATACGGGGCCGAGATTCTCAGTTGGAACGAGCCATCTGACGTCAATCAGTTCGACGACGCTATCGAGCGAGCCATTGCGGCTACCAGCAGAGGGCGTTCAATGCCTACCAACACTATGAGCACCTGCACGCGATGACAGCTGTTCATTCTGATGGCGACGAGGCGAGTGAGGAGTGCTCGATGGAGCTTCCAGGCGTTCATGACGCGGCCGATCAGGCATCCGGGAAAGGCCAGAAGGCATATCTTGTGCTTAGCGCCGTGCGCTTGATCTCACTCCTTGTTGCGGCCATAGCCGGGGCGATCGCGATTCTTGCCTTTCAAGGCGAGTGGCTCGGATGGGTGGTGCTCATCGCCTTCTTCATCGCAGGAGTATCAGAACTAGCGTTGATAACCGTTCAGCCTGAGCGGGCATGGTATGCGGGGCGCGCTATAGCCGAGTCAACGAAGACGCTCGCTTGGCGTTACGCGGTTGGGGGACAGCCATTTCCACCCACGCTGCAGGACGACGAAGCAGAATCGCTTCTACGTAAGCGAATTTCACAGGTGTTGGACAAGGGCAAGGATCGACTGGACCTTAGTTCTAAGCCCCTCGTCGTTACCCCCTCGATGAAGCAACTGCGTGCCGCCAACTTCGAGACGAGGCGAGATGCCTATCTCCAGCTTCGCACCAGAGATCAGCGCAAATGGTATTCGGACAAGGCAAGATCCAACGCTGCATGGGCAACAGGCGGAAGATACGTTCTCCTCGTCGGGGAGTTCGGAGCAGTTGTAGCCGCTGCTCTTGCGCTACAGGCGGATCGTATTGTCGATTTTGCGGGCATCATCGCCGCCCTCATCGCATCGGGAGCTGCTTGGCTGGCGATCAAGCAGCACTCCCAACTTACTTCGGCATACCGCGTAGCGGCGGTTGAGCTCGCACTCCAGGAAGAGACCTTGGGTTCCGTAGTCGAGCAGAAGTGGCCGCAGGCAGTGGCCGACGCCGAGGAAGCAATCAGTCGCGAGCACACAATGTGGCTCGCCTCTCGGGGAAGCGAGCGGGTTCCCGGTGTCGAGCAAGGGGGAAGCAGAGATGGGTAGAAAGGTCTACATTTCCTTTAAAACTGAGGACTTGGCCTATAAGACTGCTATTCAGGCCATGGATAATCTGGACTACGTGGATAAGTCGCTCAATGATCCGATCAACTCGGAGGACGAGGACTACATCATGCGGCGTATACGAGCTGATTATCTCTACGATTCCACCGTCACTATTTTCCTCATCGGAGAATACAGCTCCGAAGATCGGGGCGCATACGAGCAACGCTTCATCAAGCGCGAACTTCAAGCCTCGCTATACAGTTCTGAGGCCCACTCGAAGAATGGAATCTTAGGGGTTGTGCTACCAGGGGTGCAAGACCGGGTTTTTGGTGGAAAGTACTCGTGTTCCCAATGTGATGGCACGCACAACCTTGTCTCCGTGAACGACAGCACGGTTGTTTCGGAGTTCAGCTATAACTACTACATTCCGAACGGAAAATGTTCTCACGCCGAGGATGAGCGATATTGCGTGCTCGTTCGCTGGGAGGATTTCGAAGCGAGTCCGGGAGGCTACATTGAGCTGGCCTTCGAGAAGAGAACGGCGTCGATCGCGAGCAAGACCCGTGTGAGGCCATGAGCGCCGAAGTTGTGTTGTCGATCTATGGCGCGGTTCTTGCGACTGCGCTTGCGCTTGCGCAATTGGGAAGCTGGTGGTCGCGCCGGGTGAAGCTTGAGATCGTCACGGGTGTCGAGCATCGGTCTATCAGCGAAGATGAGCGTGAGATCGTCCGGGGTACGCCTATGCAGGTGGCCCGTGGAAATGACTTGCTGTGGGAAGAAGTTCTCATAGCCGTCGAAATTCGCAACACCGGTGGGACCCCCGTTCAGGTGGTGGCCATCGTTGTTGAGTCTGTTGAGAACGGAATCGTGTCCACCGTCCAGATCGTTCCGTCCGCGCTCCCTTCGGTGCTGGAGCCTGGCACCAGGGTCGAGTGCTCGATCCAGAAGGAGTTCTTAGATCTTGCTTCCGGGATTGTGTTCTTTGGGGTGGTTGATGCTCTTGGACGTCGTTTTGCGCCGGCCAAGGATGCTTGTGTTCGTACCATCTTGACAAGCTGGGATACGCCGAGCAGAGTCGCTCGTTTTCGGCGCCGTGGCGATGACACGAGTGAACCAGTCAGCGCGTTCCAGGCAAGGGACCGCGCCCAGATGTCCTCTCCCCGGCCCGCGCGCCGCCGGGAGCGAGCAATCGTGCTCAGATGAATCGGCGATCATCATTTGTCGACGTCGCCAGACGCCGACCAGTTCCGGTCGGCTTCTTGGCATAGTGCCGGAGTCCGCTCTTCTGCAAGCATTTCGCGGGGACCAAAAGGGGACCAGAATCATGCAACTCTTGCATTGCATGCCGTGCTCTGCCTGATCTGAACCGCAGAATCATGCGGATTTCGGCGTCGACGGCACCGTTTGGACGCCTGGGGGTCAAGTGCAGTAGCCTCTCGTCGGCCCAAAGTAAGTGAATAACGGGATGTGGCGCAGCTTGGTAGCGCACCTGACTGGGGGTCAGGGGGT
>CALMPB010000344.1 GCA_937871985.1 uncultured Burkholderiaceae bacterium | reverse complement strand
GCAGTGATTTCGCGTGCGGCGGCGCTGTCCGGGGCCAATTCGCGGGCGAGCCGACCGGCCGCCACGCTGTCGGCAAAGACGATGCGTTGACGAACCTCGGCGCGCAGCGCCGGCAACGGCTGGTCGGCCAGCGCCTGGCGCGCTTCGCGCCCGATCACCGTGGTGCTGACTCGCCGGTTGATGACGAAAGCAGCGGCAAGCTGGGGCCTGAACACCTGCGCCTCGCGGATCAACGCCACCATCTCGGCGCTGGCCCACAGGTCGTAGGGGCTTGGTTGCACCGGGATCAGCACGTAATCGGCTGCCAGCAGCGCGGAGCGTGCCAAAGCGGCAATCCGGGGCGGCCCATCAATCACGACGTGATCGGCCCGCCTGGCGAGTTCTGGCGCTTCCTGATGCAGGGTTTCCCTTGCCAGACCTACAACGCTGAACAGCCTTGGCAAGCCTTGCTGGACTCGCCGCTGTGCCCAGTCCAGTGATGAGCCTTGCGGGTCGGTGTCCAGCAAGATGACTTGCTGACCTCTCAAGGCCAGTTCACCGGCGATGTGCGTGGCAAGCGTAGTTTTGCCCACGCCGCCTTTCTGGTTAAGCAAGGCAATGATCATGGCGCGACCCTCCAGTCTGGAAAGTTGGCCTGTTTTTGCCCTGTTGAACGGGGTTGGTTTTGAAGCTGTTTTTGCCGTCGGGGTTGCGGTGTTTTTTGCCTTTCAGCAGTTGTCCACCGACATGGCGCTGCCCTATTAAAAGTTAGAGTATTTAAGTTAGTAATGTTAGGGCGTGAGCAAACCCGCGCCGTTATTGGCTTTGCGGGGTTTTCGTACTCCTGATAGCACGACAGTCGTACTCCCGATAGCACGATACCCCTTACTACTGATAGCACGACACTGTTCACAGGTTGTCCCGGAGTTATCCCCGTGCCGTAAGCGGCACGGGTCGGAACGTCAGCAATTCCATGTCGTCTGCGGGAATCTGCACAATACCCAACTCGTAGCCAGGCAAGGATTGCTTGGCGACCAGGGCGCGCAAGTCGTAGGCGAAATCCGAGAAGCGGGAGCTGCTGCCCGATTTGCGGTGCAGGTGCCGAAAGTCGAACTGCCAGCCGTCTTCCTGCTTGCCGCCATGCTTGCGCACCAGCCGATACAGCCAGCGCTCGATGCCACCCGTGAGCCGGAAGTAAGCCGGGTCGATGGTCAGCACCAGGGCGGCGTCGAGCACGCCCGCATAGAACCAATCCGGTAGAATCAGCTCGATACCCAGCGGCGCACCTTGAGCATCGGCCAGCTCCTTCCACTCGTTGATCCAGGAAAAGCGATGCAGCCGCCGCCCGGTCGTCTCGCGTATGGACGTAGCCACGCTGGTCGATTGCAGCCGATCCAGTGCGGCCTTGAGGCGCTGGTAGTCGCGCAGCGACTTGCCACGCCCGATGAAGCGCAGGATCTCGTAGGGCGTGGCCTGCATCCTGCGCGATGGCTGGATGCCCGCATCCCTGGCTTCCACGATCTGGCTGGCCGCCCAGATCAGGATGTCGGCATCCCAAATCGTGGCGATGCCATGTTCCTGGGTGCCTTCCACGCGAAGGGTGACTTTGCCCGAGCGAAAGTCGATGGGCGCTACGCGCCGTGACTTGGCCAGCGAGAAGAACGGATAAGCCATCAGGTCCTGAGCGTCGCGCGGCGCCATATCCCCCGGCAGCGCCCGGAACAGGTCGAGCTGTTCCCGTGACGGCAAGGCTTGCCTTGGTGGGCTGGACATGACGATGGCTACCGGCACTCCGCCGATCAGCGCGCACGGCTATCAGCCGAGTGATGCTCGGCGTACTCGGGATCGGACGTGGCCTCGAAGCTGCGGGAATCCGCCCAGGCGTCGAGGTCGGCGACCGCGTACATCACGCGACGACCGAACTTGCGAAAACGTGGGCCGCCACCAATCACGCGCTGTTTCTCAAGCGTGCGCGGCGACAGCCGCAGGTAGTCGGCGGCCTCGTCGTTGGTTAGGTAGCGTTGAGGTGGTGCGGTCGTGGTGACGGCAGGGGCAGCAGGTCGAACAGGTGCGGGTCGCATGGGATAGACCTCCATCGGTCAGGAAAGCCCGGCCACACAGCGCAACCGGATGGAGGTAGCCTCAAGAAAGCGATGCGTTCTGCTCAGGGTCGTTTTGCAGAGAGTGCAGAACGACCCTCTCCAGGGGATTCGAGCTGTGCCAGATGACGATAGCCGCCGCCCATCAGCGCCTTGCCACGTTGTACCAGGCGGCGGATCTTAGAGCGCAGGCCACCGTCGGTGTACCAGCCTGCGACTACCGCATCGGTGCCGAACAGTCCTTCGGCCACCTCGCGCAGAGACGCCCCCGCCAAGGTGGCGTCGAGTGCCTGCAAGGTGTGCAACTCCAGCAGCGAAGCCGGGGATGGCCGAGGCTTCGCTGCCGCAAGCACGGCACCAGCGGCCAGCTTGTCCAACTCCGCGACAAGCGCCTGATAACGGGGACAAGCCGTAACGCTGGCGCGGATGGCATAGACGTAGGCCATGCCATCGTCCAGACCCGGCGCGAAGGCCAGCCGCAGGCAGCAGCCCGGCCAGCGCACCAGCAGGACCAGGCGCTTACCATCATGGATCAGGCACTTGTCACCAGGAATACGCCAGAACTCGAAGACCAGGGCATCCGGTGGCGGGTCGGCATCCGGATAGAGCTGCACCACGGCATCGTGATCGGGGAACCAGGCTGGATGTGCGTTGCGTGCATCCAGCACTGGATCTTCCAGCACACGCAAGCCCCAACGCTCGGCGGCATCGGGCCGGCGGCGACGGCGTAGCCAGTCGCGCCGGTAATCGGGATGGCGCCGCAGGTATTCCCAGGCCAGGGCGAGACCATCGAGGTGCAGCACGTAGAGATACGCGGCGGGCGGATACCAGTGTTTGGCGCTCGGGTCTACCATGACGTCACCTCCTGTCGATCAGCAGGAACATCGCCACGGGCGTCGAAATGCAAAAGCTACGGCGTCATCGGCAAACCGTCAGGGTTGGCTGGGTAAACTGACGGCGTCAAGACCGATTGGCTCCGAAACATTGCTGGGATCATCCGAATGCGACGGCTGCGCAACCGGAAAATGGGCCGCAGCACTGGATACCCTGCCGCAATCCGTGCCAAAGATCGTGACTGTTTACAGCAGAGCCGCACCGCTTCGGTGCAAGAGTGCGGATTCAGACCGGGCAGGTCTGAAGTGAGACGAAAATAGTCTCAATGCGCCCGGCCTTGCCGGGCTGCGAACGGCTTCGCTCAATCAACGATGGAGCCGTTGGCCTGCGCCAGCAGCGCATAGTCTGACAACGTGCGCGTGGCCTGGAAATACCGATCCCGCATTACCGGCTGCTGGCGTGGCCCGATGATAGACGCCAGATCGGACAACTTCACATGGCCCAGCTCGGGCATGCCTAGCCCCAAGTCGATGAGGCCATAGGCCGTATCGCCATCGGCAGGGTCGAGCGATGCCAATAACCAGGTGACGTGTGCGTCCGGGGTGAACAGCCGCACGATGGGCAGCGGGTCGGTGTCTTGCCCAGCAGCGCGGGCCTGGCCGTTGGCGAGCAGTTGCGCGCGCTCCTCGGCGGTGACGAGCGCCTGGGTCATAGTCGGAAATCCCACGAAACCGACGATTCAGCGATGCACTTATACGCCCAAGCGTAGAGCCGCCGAACCGGCTGCGTGCCTTCGTGCAGAAGTACGGATGAGCAAGCCCACAAATCCGCAGAAGAACGGAAGTGTGGAAGCGACTTTGTGGAAGTCAGGACAGACATAGATGCGACTCTCTGGTTCTGGCGGAATCCGCACAAGCGGATTTCCGTAAAAGCACGAAAGCGGATGATCCGATATTAAATGAACACTATAGGTTGTAGCCCTATAGGGCGCAATCGACTGTCATCTATGGTTTCAAGGAAATCATTGGATGACAGCGAAAAACTCATTGGCGGCGGCATTGAAGACAGTCAGAAAAGCGCGCGGCCTGAGCCAGGAAGCGTTCTCCGATGTGTCGAGCCGCACCTATCTGAGTTCGCTGGAGCGCAACCTGAAAAGCCCGACGCTGAACAAGCTGGCTGAGCTGTGCGAGGTCATGGGGATTCATCCGCTCACTCTGTTGACGCTGGCGTATGCCGGCGACAGTGCGCGCGAGGCCGACCAGCTTCTGGCGCAGGTGCGGCAGGAGCTGGAGGTGGTGTTGAAGGGGCGCGACACACCGTAGGTGCATGCGTTTGATGTTGCGACAAGCAGCCTAGCGGGCCGCTCTATTGGGCAAGCGCCATGCACGCGCAGGCCCGCACTGGGCCGAAGTGCGTGAGGGATTGACGCCGAATGGCCGTGACAGCGAAGTCGGCACGGGGCGCAGCCCGAAAGCCCGGCGGCGCATCGCGCCGACACGCCCGATTTAACAAGTGGACGTTCTTCGATCAAGGGGGCTGATTGATGCAGCTGCGGCACTTGAAGAACTGACGGAAAAACCGCTGCTGGCAACCCTCGGACAGACCCACCGCTATCATCCGCGGGTGTTTCTGGCACCACCTTGGCCAGAAATCTATGCCACGGATGCGCAGCGCCGCCACGGCATGGACGCGGCATTGGCCGAATACGACCGGTTCCAGCGCGTATATCCCGCGCTGGGCTATGGGGTCACGCTATTACCCAAAGTCGATGTAGTGGCGCGTGCGACTTTAGTCGCTGAATACGTTGGCGGAGCAGTAACCGACCATGTGGCTGCTCCTGCCGATTGCCGTTGTTGTGCCGGCCATGTGGCCGCCTGAAAGCCAGCAGGCTTCATTGAACAGCTTCCAGAGGAAGCTGCGCCTGCTGGATATGCGAGGCGCAAGATATTTGCGCACCGCCACGCCGCCGCCTGGAAGGCGGCGGCGTGGCGGTTTTGGCTTTTTAGCTGTAACACCGGGCGCGGCCACTGCCGCGCCCGGATTTTGCGAACAGCACAAAGCCCCGGCGCATCCTGTACGCCGGGGCTTTGCTTCCTGCTTTACGCGGCTAGTTCTTCGGCTTCGCGTTTGATCACTGCGGCGCTGTCCTCCGCGCCTTCCGCGTTCTCGTCGCCATCATCCTGCTGGCCGTCGGCTTTGCTTTCTTCCTCCGTTCCGTTTTCCGCATCCTCGGCCTTGAACACGGCAGGCATCCAGCCGGTGCTATCCGCCAGCCGTTCCGCTTCGCTGGCAATGTCGGCCTTCTTCAACTTCGCCAACCGGGTAACGTGTTCCGGCGCGAACTGCGCGACGGCATCCAGAATCACGGCCTTGGAAACGTGATTGAAATAACCGTCTGCGCTCGGCTTCCACCATGCCGCCATGTTCAGCCCGACGGCCTGCGCCAATTCCGCGCCGGGTTGGTGTTGTGTGGCTCGGGGCGTGACCACATCGACAGTTGCGGCCACACATACCGCCAGCAACCGCACCAGTTCATCCTGTGGCATCGCCAGCAGCGCGGCGAACAGTTCGGCGCTGTTCTGCGGCAAAGCCTCGCCCGCGACCTGTTGCAACTCGGCCAAAGCCACGGCGGCGAGTGACTCCGGCCAATCCGGGGCCAAGCCTTCCAGCCGGTCCTGCACGGTCAGACGCACACCCAGCGGCACGTCGCGGCCGTAGCGGCTTTGCTGCAAGACGGCCTGCACCATGCCATGCACCAGTGCGGCCAGTGCCACCTGCGGATGCCGGGCGACCTCGATTTGCAGCGCGGCGGTACGGTGGGCACTCAAGCGCTGCGCCAGCCGGTCGGACATAGGTGCGGCCTTGGGCGCTTCGTCCTCTGCTTGTCCTTCGTCATCGTTTGCACCATCCTCGGTGCTGAAACCTTGGCGCAGCCGTTCCAGTGTGCGCAGCGCCTTCGCTTCGGCTTCGCGCAGCAGGCCACGATGAATAACGATCTGGCCTTGCCGGTCGAGGGTGACGACGGCACCGGCTGCGGTTTTCACGGTGGGGCTGTAGTCCAACAAGCCATCTTCCAGCGCCTTCAACTGTTCGCCCAGGCGGTCGCCTTCCTCCTGCAAGGCATCGGCCTTGTCCTCGTCGTCATCTTCCAGTGCGGCATCCACGGCTTCGCCAATAGCCTGCATCTTCTCTTGCAGCTTCTCGATGCGGTGGGTTTCGCGCTTGGTCGGGCTGCGCCGTTCCCTCGGGGCACGTTGGAAGGCTTGCAGGTCGGCATAGGTGGCGGCGGGTGTGGCATCCACCCATGCCCAGCCTTCGGTGCGAACGGTGGCGGCGTGAGTGTCCAGCGTGTCGCGCACCAGTGTTTCCAGCAGTGCGGCATCGGTCAGATACACACCTGCATCACCTTCTGCGAACAGGTCGCGGCGAATGCCGCCGCCTGCGCCTTCATAGGCGTCCAGCCCGACAAATCGCACCAGCGGATGCTGTGCGTCTATTTCCCGTTCGGTCAGACGTTCACGCAAAGCGGACGGACTGCGCTGCCACTGCGGCGCATCGTAAAACGCGGCGTCCTGAGCGGCGTGGTCGTCGGTGATGGCAAGCGCCATCAACTGATCAAGGTTCACCGCATCGGCGCGGTAGTCCGCCATTAGGCGCGGCGACACGTTGGCGAGTTTCAGGCGGCGCTGCACCACCAGCGGCGTGACGGCAAAATCGGCGGCAATGTCCTCGATGGGTCGGCCCTCGGTCACCAGGGCCGCGAAGGCTTCAAACTGGTCTGCCGGGTGCATGACTTCACGCTGCACGTTCTCGGTCAGGCTCACGGTGCAGGCGCTGGCATCAGCCACCAACAGGCAAGGCACCTCCCAATCCTTGGCAATGCGACGCTTCTTCGCCAGCAGCTTCAACGCGGCCAGCCTGCGGCCACCGGCCACAACCTCGTAATGTTTGCCATCGGCGGCAAGAATCACGGTCAGGTTTTGTAGCAGACCGACACGCTCAATGCTCGATGCCAGCGCGTCGATGGATTGGCCTGCGGTCTTGCGCACGTTGCGCTTTGATGCGCGAAGCTGCGACAGCGGCACCAGCAGCAAGCTTTGCGAAGGCTGTACCGGGGTGACGGTTTGCAGGGTTTGGGCTTCTTGATGGGTAACGGCGTTCATGGTGTAGCTCCTATCAGTTCAAAAAAGAAAACAGCGGAAAAACTAGAGGAAGGCATGGCGGAGCTTCGCCCCGCCAATGGAAATCAGGCTTTCAACTGGCGCATACCCTCGGCCAGAAGCCACAAGGCGCGGTTCAGGCGAATATCGGAGTCAATGCCCTGCACCGGGCGCGTGCTCTGGCGGCGTCCGTTGACGCTGCGACCACGTAAGCCGCCTTTGGTGAGGTTTTCCTGCACACGGTTGAAGGCCATCCACAGATCGGGGCGGCGGTCGTCATACCGGCGTGGCATCAGAATCTGGCTTTCCGTGATGGGCGCGGGCTTGTCGGGGTCGTCGTACTTCAAGGCCAGCGCGGCGCGGGCGAATATGTCGGCTTCGCCTTCGTCCAGCGTGATGGCCTGCATGGTTTCGCGGGATTCCTGCGCCCGCTCAAAGCCGCTCAATACCTCATAAGCGCCTTCGATGACCTGCCCGGTCATATCGCCTATATGTGGAATGCGCACATCGGCCACGGTGTCGCCGCACACCAAACCATTGGCGCAGACGAAGCGGAACGCACCCGCCAGCATCTGGTAGCTGCTCGTGCCATCGTGCGAATTCAGCAGAATGATTTCATTGGCGATGCTGTCGTTCACCTGATTGGCATGGCGCAAGCGAATCATGTGTTTCGTGTGGTCGCGGCGGTCTTGGTTCCGCACGCGGGTCTGCGTCACCATGAAGGGCTGGAAACCCTCTTTCCGTAGTTCCGTCAATACGGCTGCCGTGGGGATGTAGCTGTAGCGTTCTGAACGGCTTTCGTGGGGTGCGTCGGCAAAGATGGACGGAACCACGGCCTTGATCTGGTCATCGGACAGCGGGGAATCACTGCGCAGTACCGGGGAACGGGAAGCGAAACGGGATGAGAGTTGCATGGTCTTTCTCCTGACAAAAAGGGTTTGCTGTTCAAACCGCACACCGGATTCCAAGATTCGAAGCCCAGCTTTTCGGCTGTTCGGTGCGGTTGGCACGAAGAACCCGGTTGGCCTCGTTGCCACCGTCTTTCCTGAGTTCATCGCCCGCGACGGTCAGGAGCCCACGGACGTGGGCCGTCAAGGAGGAAAGCGTCAGGTTGGTGCGGCCCGCAGGCGCAGCCGAGGACACGGCCTGGCGCGCCTTGACGGCACGCGGACACGGGCTACAGTCGCGGACAAGGTGATGAGGTCAGGAAAGATGGCTGGACAGGCAACGGCCGCCTGTGTGTGTCGACCGCACGCAAGCGAAGCGCGCAGGCCCGAAGCTGGAAACCGGGCCGTAGGCGTTAGCGATGGAAGCCCGGATGGGGCGAGACTCGCGCAGCGAGGCTCGATGCGGAGCACGACAGCGTGGCCCGCCTGCCTTTTGAGGCGGGAACGCTCATAGAAGAAGGATTCTGTTAAACGGTATATAAATCCAGGACGATGTATAGCGGCATCAGCCCTCTAAACTGTCTTACTTCAAAAATTAACTCGCCAAGGGGGCTATGTGAGCCAATTTATTCAACACACACTGATGCTGCTGGAAGACGCCGGGATGTCCATCCGATACCCGGAAATCCGTCATGTCACGTTAGAAGAGAACGGAAAAAGCACGATGCACATGCACTTTTCTTCCATGCTCGGGAGACGGGTGAGCATCGAGCAAAATCCGCAAATGAAGTTCATGATGATTTTTGCACTTTTGGATTTTTATGTGGACGCTACCTATCCAGAAATGGAAGGAAAATCCTATGCAAAGAAATATAAAAGCCTTCCTGCTCGTGGGGATTTCGATCTAATTCTTTGTCAGTTATTCAGGGTGGCCAAGGTGGTGCGGAACGCGCTCGTCCATAACCCCTCATCATTCAGCATTAGTGATGGCCACCTCAATGTCAGCTACAACTACAGGAACACCGATTTTTCTGTAAAAATGTCCTTGGAGGCGCTGACGGACTTCTATACCGCGATCATCATGTATATCAAGGGTGACATGGGGAAAGGCGGATATTTCCTTGGCATCGCGAGGGCGATCTACCGAAATGTCTTTGTTGGAATCAAGAATTTTTCCGATGAGTTCGGAAGTTCACTGAAGGAACCCTCTGCCGGTATAAAAATAAAGCCGTATGTTCGACAGGTGTTCGTAAACCCACAACATGAGATCAAGGAAGGACTAGTTCGTGTCGTCATTCCAGAGAGACAAATTCAAGAGTGGGAAGGAATGGATTTTTATATATCCTACAACGGCAATGATTTCCTGATCCCAAGCGAAGCGCTGGATGATGACCTCTCCATCAGTGAGCATGATCTCGTTAGCAACTGGAAGCGCGAAGGTAGATTTCCACAAGTAAAGAAGCCATAACCCAGCACTGCCCAGTGATAAGCGCTCATGATGAACTCCTGAAGGAATGCCGTGCGGAATTGCCCGTCACCCCAAGCACGGCGCAGCGCAAGCCGTCACGGGGTCGAAGCTGGCCACGGACTGAGAGTCTGCAAGGCCTGATTGCACCGCCAGGCACAGCAAAAAGGGGGCCGAAGCCCCCAGGTTCACAGCAAGCCCTGCTCGGTAAACGATGCCGTTG
>CALMPB010000343.1 GCA_937871985.1 uncultured Burkholderiaceae bacterium | reverse complement strand
GGCAGTAGGCAGTTAGGTCGAACTCCCTGCCCTTGATGACGACGTCCCAGAACTGGAAGAAGTGGGCGCCCGCGATATAAGCCATTCCGCCGACGAACCCGACCAGACGGTTGAGCTCGATCTCATCGCCGGCACCGCGGAGGACGCTCGTCCAGCTCACGACCAGCGCCCCGCGTCCGCCGCATCCTGGAACAGGACGGCATAGCTGGCGATCGTGGCGGCGCGGTCTGTGCCGTTGATGATCCTTCGAGCCTGCGTGAACTGCTCGACGGTCCCGCGCGGGCCGACATAGTCGCCCAGACCCTTACCGGTGAAGTGGCCACCCTCCATGCCAGCGACGAGGATGAAGGTAGCGATGTCCGGCCGCATGACCAGATCGAAGTTATTCAAGATCTCGCCCGGCTGGGTAAGCCCGGCTTCGGCGGAGGCACCATCGGCCCACTCGTAGTTTTTGTCCCAGGTGAGCTGCACCAGGCCGCGACCGTACTGCGCCTGGCCGTACTTACCGGCCACGCCGTAGGGCTTGCCTCTGCCCTTCCCGATTTCCTCGGTCGGCTTCAGCCGCGCTTCGTGCCACGCGGTGGCGAACCCATATGCGAGCCAGCCGCTCGGCCAGTGAGCAGCCGCAGCGAGCAGGCCGTTGATCGTCTCAACCTGCGTGTTGGTCAGACCGCCCGTCAGTTGCCGCACAGCCGCGAAGAACCCGGCGGGGTCCTTCATGGATTGGGCCACTTCGGAAATCCCGAGCGCCTTCGCGATTGCGTTGAGCGTTTGCGGACCGAGCACGCCGTCGGCTGAAACGCCAACGTGCGCCTGGATCGTCTTGAGGTCGGTCATCCATCGTTTCCTTGCTGTCTCGCCTCTGCCTTCTCGGCCGCGATAATGAGCTGTGCCTGTTGTCTCGCTTCACCCTGCGCCTGCTGCTGGGCGAGCAGATGGGCCACGCGCGCCTCTGCATCGCCATGCTTGCGCTGGCAGTCGGCAAGATCCCGCCGCATCTCAGCGTTGCTGTGCTCAAGGTCTGCTACGCGAGTCGCTAGCCGGTCGACTTCTGCGCGCAAGCTCTCGATGACAAATCGCGTATCCTGATCCAGCGCAGCGGCGCGCTTATCCACGCGGGTCGCGATGAACTCCGCTGCCCACTTGATCACTCCGAAACTACCCCCTGCGGCTGCACCAGCGCCCAGCCACCCCGGCAACCAATTCGGGATGATGGTGAAAAAATCAGCGGGCATTTCGAGAATGCACCTGCATGAGCTCCGGCTTCGGACGGTTATGAGCGGGGAGACGGGTGAGCGATATCGGTGTCATCAGGCAGCGGCCCTGTAGAAACCGTTCATGATGAGGACAGCACCGTTTACGCCAGGGTATCCATCCGCACTGCGGATATTGATCACTTGGCTTCCGCCGTTGATGAGACCGGTTAGGGCGCGCCCGGTGGCAGCCGCTTCATACCCCACCAGGATGTAGGCAGCGCCGGCCGCCTGGAATGGCAAGGTCACATCAACCGTGCCCGCGCCAGTGCCATTGGTAGTAATGGCCACCCTGATTTCGATATGAACGAGATCCCCATCTCGGCGATACTCGCATGTCGCGGATTTCGTCGTAATCACGCCAGTTTCCGCTGTGACAACCGGAACGAAGCTCGATTCGAAACTGTTGCTGACAAGGGTGCTCGCGGCACTCTCGTTGAGAATATTGCCGCTAGCGTTACCGCCAAAGCTGCCACCATCGCGCTGCACAGCGCCAGGCAGCAAGCCAGGGCCTAGATGCAAACCGTAGCCGGCACCTGACTTGCCATTTCCGTTGGCCGAGGCCGCCGTGCTGCCATAATCAAGGTCATTGAGCCGGATGCCGGTTGGTGACCCGTAGTTGACAGCCTCGGGATCGGTTTCAGCTTCGACCTTGAACCCATCGCCGTTGTTGTCGAGGACACGACCGCCAGTGAACTTGAGCGACTTCGCGCGGCTGCCGCGGATCCGAATACCGGCTGCCGTGGGGCTGGCGGACGGATTATGTGCCGAACCCCAGCAGGTGACCAACTCGGTATCCCACAGATCTTCGATCAGGATGTTGACGCTGCCAGACGTGTCCCCGACCATCGAGGTGAGAAAATTGTTCTTGTTGATACCGTCAGGGCTGAGCGCCCAATGGTGGCCGTGGTTGCCGTTGCCATAGCCGCTAAGTCCAGTCAGGCACGCCCCTTCTGTGGCCTTGTACGTCCACCCATTGTTCCCGTTAGCGTCAGAGCGTCCCGACACACATCGGGGGTCTACCGTTTTGTCTAGAGTCACACCGTCGTGGAGGCAGTTTTCAACTTCAACCGAGAAGCTAAATTGCGCGACATCTCGAAAAATCACGCCATCGCGCAGCGGG
>CALMPB010000342.1 GCA_937871985.1 uncultured Burkholderiaceae bacterium | reverse complement strand
GGGCGCCGATGAGTTTGAGCTGAGCTTTCATGATTCCGGCTCCTTGGTTGCGGGTAAATGATGGAAACGCGCGAAGAAGGAGCGGCCCCCACGCCGCGCCGCTACGCAGCTTGCTGCCCCCCGGGGGGGCGCCTTTTGCCTTGGGGCGGCCCGGCGGCAGGAAATACCCCCACGCTGCACCGCTACGCGGCTTGCTGCCCCCCCAAGGGGGCGCCTTTTACCTTGGGGCGGCCCGGCGGCAAAAGAACCGACCGTCGATACTGAACTTAAAGTAGCAAGTCCTTGAACTTCGCGGATATTGAGTCCTTCTACTCTACAGTCCATACTAATAGTAATTGACAACTGTTGCCATACTATTACGCTGTATTTGGCTATTTTTACCCAAGGATCCCAATATGTCACAACGAACCCAGCAGCATGGGCTGCAGATTGCCACCGTACTGCACGACTTCATCCAGAATGAAGCCCTGGCCGGCACCGGGATCTCCGCCGACGCCTTCTGGGCCGGGTTCGCCAAAATCATCAACGACCTGGCGCCCAAGAATCGCGCGCTGCTGGCCGAACGCGACCGCCTTCAAGCCGAAATCGACGCCTGGCACCACCAGAATCCCAACGGCTACAAAGACCTGCAGGCCTACCAGGCCTTCCTGAAAAAAATCGGCTACCTGCAGGACGCGCCCGATTCCGTTGCCGTCGATACGCAAAACATCGACGTCGAATTCACCAGCCAGGCCGGCCCGCAGCTGGTCGTTCCCATTACCAATGCCCGCTACGCCCTGAACGCCGCCAACGCGCGCTGGGGCAGCCTGTACGACGCCCTGTACGGCACCGATGCCATCCCCGAAGATGGCGGCGCCGGGCATACCGGCGGCTACAATCCCGTGCGCGGCGCCAAGGTCATCGAATTCGCCCGGCGCTTCCTGGATCAAAGCATCCCGCTGGCCAGCGGCTCGCATGCCGACGCCGCCCGCTATACGGTGGCCGACGGCAAGCTCGTGGTCGAAATGCACGACCGCTCCAGCACGTCGCTGGCCCGGCCCGAGCTGTTCCTGGGCTACCGCGGCCAGGCCTCCGCCCCCGAGGCCCTGGTGTTCCGGCACAACGGCCTGCACTTCGAGGTGCAAATCGACAAGAACAGCCCCATCGGCCAACAAGACGGCGCCGGCATCAAGGACGTCCTCATGGAGGCCGCCCTGACCACCATCATGGACTGCGAAGATTCCATCGCGGCCGTCGATGCCGACGACAAAGTGCTCGCCTACCGTAACTGGCTCGGCCTCATGAACGGCACGCTGGTGGAAGAAGTCGCCAAGGGCGGCAAAACCTTTACCCGCAAGCTCAATCCCAATCGCAGCTACACCGACCTGCAGGGCAAGACCCAGACCCTGGCCGCGCGCTCGCTCATGCTCATCCGCAACGTGGGCCACCTCATGACCAACCCGGCCATTCTCGACGCCAACGGCCAGGAAGTGCCCGAGGGCATCATGGACGCCGTCGTTTCATCGCTCATCGCCATGAGCGACCTGAAGCTGCGCGGCAACTCGCGCGCCGGCTCCATCTACATCGTGAAACCCAAAATGCACGGCCCGGCCGAAGTCGCCTTCACCAGCGAGCTCTTCGCCCGCGTCGAATCCTTGCTCGGCATCGCGCCCAACACCATCAAAATGGGCATCATGGACGAAGAACGGCGCACCAGCGTCAACCTCAAGGCCTGCATCGCCCAGGCCACCGCCCGCGTCGCCTTCATCAACACCGGCTTCCTCGACCGCACCGGCGACGAAATCCACACCTCCATGGAAGCCGGCCCCATGGTGCGCAAGGGCGACATGAAGCGCAGCGTCTGGATCGACGCCTACGAACGCAACAATGTGCAAGTGGGCCTGCAATGCGGCTTGCGCGGCCGCGCCCAGATCGGCAAGGGCATGTGGGCCATGCCCGACCTCATGGCCGACATGCTGGTGCAAAAAATCGGCCACCTCAAGGCCGGCGGCAATACAGCCTGGGTGCCATCGCCCACCGCCGCCACCCTGCACGCCCTGCACTACCACCAAATCGACGTCCAGGAAGTACAGCGCGGCATGGAAGGCCAGAACGAGCCCTTGCTCGAAAAAATCCTCACTATTCCCGTGGCGGCCGAACCCAACTGGTCGGCCCAGGAAATCCAGCAGGAACTGGACAACAACTCGCAAGGCATCCTGGGCTATGTGGTGCGCTGGATCGACCAGGGAATAGGCTGCTCCAAAGTGCCCGACATCCACGATATCGGCCTTATGGAAGACCGCGCCACGCTGCGCATTTCCAGCCAGCACATGGCGAACTGGCTACGCCATGGCATCACCACCAAAGAGCAAATCCTCGAAACCATGAAACGCATGGCGGCGGTGGTCGACAAGCAGAACCAGGGCGATCCGGCCTACCGGCCCATGGCGCCCAACTTCGACGATTCCATTGCCTTCAAGGCGGCATGCGACCTGGTCTTCAAGGGCCTGGAGCAGCCCAACGGCTACACCGAGCCCCTGCTGCACCACTGGCGCCAGGTCGCCAAGGCGCGCGGGTAAGACCGGCATCGTTCACAGGCCGGCCCGGAATCCGCCGGGGCCGGCTCCAGGCCGTCACATGCAAAACGCCGCCTTCATGGCGGCGTTTTGCCTGCCCCCCGCCGCAAGCCACGATGCAGGACATCGACAAGACACCGAACATCGTCCGTACCGGCAACGGATGATTCTTCCGATTGATCTGTACCCCGTCAACCAAGCCGCTGGCGAATGATTTCAATGAATACGCCGGCGCCGATCGGCGACGTGGCATCGTCGAAGTCGAACTGGGGATGGTGGCAGGTCAACCCATTGTGGCCCAGGTAGAAATACGAGCCGGGCCGCTCTTCCAGCATGAATGCAAAGTCCTCGGAAGCCATGAGCGGATCGGCATCCTCGACCACGTTTTCCCCGCCCACCACGCTTTCGGCCGCCCGCCGCACGACCTCGGTCTGTTCCTTGGCATTGATGGTGGGCGGCGAGGACTGCAGGTGCTCGAACCTTATTGCGCAGCCGTGGGCCTGCGCCGCGCCGTCGCAAACCGCCCGCATGCGCTCCAGAATCAGCGCCTGCGCCTCCTTGGAAAGCGTGCGCACCGTGCCTTCCAACTGCGCGGTCTCGGGGATGACGTTGATGGCCGTCCCGGCGTGGAACTGGCACACGCTGAGCACGGCCGAATGGAACGGATCGACGTTGCGGCTGACGATGCCCTGCAGCGATTGCACAATCGACGCGCCGACCACGATGGGGTCTATTGATTTATGCGGAAACGCCGCATGACTGCCCACGCCCTTGATATGGATGCGGAACAAGTCGCAGGCCGACAATATGGCCCCGGCCCGCACTCCGATCTTACCGGCCGGGATGCTGTTGTTATTGTGCAGGGCATAGATCTCGTCGCAGGGAAATTGCGCGAACAGGCCGTTGCGCACCAGCTCGGAACCGCCGCGCAAGGTTTCTTCGGCCGGCTGGAAGATGAAATGCACGGTGCCCTTGAAGTCGTCATGGGCGGACAGGTACTTGGCAACGCCCAGCAATATGGACGTATGGCCGTCGTGCCCGCAGCCATGGAACACATTGTCGTGCACCGACTTGTGCGCGACATCGCCGGTTTCCTGCATCGGCAGGGCGTCCATGTCGGCGCGCAAACCTATGGTCATGCCCGGCCCGCGGCGGCCGCGCAAGGTGCCGATGACGCCCGTCGTGCCGCCAAAGGCCGTGACCACCTCGATGCCCCAGGCCTGCAGCAGCGCGGCCACCTTCTCGGCGGTTCTGTGCTCCTTGAATCCCAGCTCCGGGTATCGGTGTATGTCGCGCCGCCAGCTACGCATCTCGGCGCCCAGCGCTTGTATTTCAGGATTCAAGCCCATTGTTCCAACTCCTCGGGTATTCAATATGTGCAGCGCCGCGCGACGGATCCTGACGCCAAGATCAGGCATGCGGATCAATCCGACACGCACCGGGTTCCGGCCGGCATAGAAAGAAGAATATCGTAAAAGTTGAAATTTTCAACTAATTTCATTATGCTCGATTTCCCTAGGACGCGTTGATGAACATGCCCTTTCAGCACCGGCAGGCCCTAGGCTAAAATGCAGGCTTGCATACCAAAAAAGGCTTGATAGGCGTGGCAAAAAAACCCGTGCAGGTCGCACCCAACAGCACCGACTTCACCGACTACCTGAGCTTCAAGCTCGATCTGGTCAAGTGCGAGATGCTGCGCGAGGCCAATCTGGTTTATCGGCGCGAGTTCGGGCTGGACGTTCGTTCATTGCGGGTGCTGCGCGCCATTTGCGACAATCCCGGCGTCACCGCCACCGGCCTGCGGGATCTCACCCTGGTCGAAAAAACCATTCTGTCCAAAGAGCTGGCTCAGCTTATCGGGCTCAAGCTGATCCGGCGCTCCATCCATCCCGTCGACGCCCGCAACCACCAGTTGTGGGCAACGGCGCGCGGCAAAAGCCTGCGCGCCGCCAGCGACGACCTGGGGCACACCATGGAAGACGCCATGCTGGCCACGCTGCTTTCCTCCGACGAGCGCAGCACCCTGAACCACCTGCTCAACAAACTGGCCTATGGTTTTCTGGAGGGGGGCGAAGCCAGAAACGTTATGGACGATGCCCACCAGAACTGGCAGGCCGGCAAACGCTGACGTCCCGTTTGGCCAGGGCCTGTCACACCCAAAGGCCCGGGTTCACATTCCTGCAAACAGGACACCAACCAGTGCGGCGACCAGCCTGATCAGCCGCGCAGCTTGGCAATGACCTCGTCCAGCCGCGCCAGCATCAGGTCGATTTCATCCGCCGTCACATTCAGGGCCGGCATGAAGCGCAGCAAGTCGGGACGCGGCGAGTTCAGCAGCATGCCTTCGGGGTTCCAGTCGCGCGCCGTCTCGACGATACGCGCGCCATCGGTGCGATCCATCTTGAGGGCGCGCAGCAGTCCCACGCCGCGCTCGCCCTTCATGCCCCATTTCTGCGACAGGGCCAGCAAGCCCCGGGACAATTGATCGCCCCGCGCATTGACGGCGTCCAGAAAGCCGGGCGCCGTCACGGCATCGAACACGGCAATGCCCACCGCCGTGGTCAGGGGGTTGCCGTTGTACGTGCCACCCTGGTCGCCATGCTCGAAGCAGCTGACTTCCTCGCGCGCGCACAACGCCGCCAGCGGCACGCCGCCGCCTATGCCCTTGGCCAGGGTCATGATGTCGGGCACGATGCCGGAGTGTTCGTAGGCGAACAGCTTGCCCGTGCGGCCCATGCCGGTCTGAACTTCGTCGACGATCAGCAGCAGGCCGAGATCGCTGGTCAGCTTGCGCAAGGCCTGCATGAACTCGGGGCTGGCCGGAATGACCCCGCCCTCGCCCTGGACGGGCTCGAGCATGACGGCTACGGTCTTGTCGTCGACCAGCGCGCGCACGGAGTCCAGGTCGTTCAGGTCGGCCTTGGGAAAGCCGTCGACCTGGGGCGCGTAAATGGTGTCCCAGCCCGGCTTGCCCGACGCCGACATCGTGGCCAGCGTGCGTCCGTGGAAGCTATGGTCGAAGGTAATGATCTTGTAGGCGCCGTTGCGGTGCAAACGGCCCCATTTGCGCGCCAGCTTGATGGCGCCTTCGTTGGCCTCGGCGCCGCTGTTGGCAAAGAACACCCGGTCGAAGCACGAAGCGCCCGTAATGCGTTTGGCCAGGTCCATGGACGGCTGGTTATAGAATGCCGGCGAAGGATTGATCAATCGGGAGGCCTGGCGGTTGATCGCCTCGACTATTTGCGGCGGGCAATGCCCCAGGCTGTTCACGGCCCAGCCCTGCATGAAATCCAGATAGCGCTTGCCGTTATGGTCTTCCAGCCACGACCCCTGGCCTCGAACGAACACCAGATCCGGGCGCGAGGTGATTTCCATTAATGCATTAACGCCCGACTGATCGAATTCCATGTTTGCTTCCTGTAAAAAAGACGGAGCGGCAGCCTATCGTGCCATGGGCGGATTTTAACGCAACGCCGCCCCTCGGCGCAGGAGCCGCAGGCCGAATACATTGATGGCCAGGCCCAGCATCACGGCCGCTCCACCCAGCCACTGCAGCGTCCCCAGCCGCTCGTCCACCAGCAGCATGGCCGAGACCAGGCCCACCACAGGAACCAGCAGGCTCAGGGGCGCGACTTTGCTGACCGGGTAGCGGGTCAGCAGCTTGGCCCACAGCACGTAGCCCAGGGTCGTGGCGATGAGCGCCAGATAGATCAGCGCCGAAACACCGACCACGCTGAGATTGGCAAGGCTGTGGTAAATGGCAGCCTTGCCCTCGAAGGCCCAGGAAAGCAGAAGGAACGGGATCGGCGGCACCACCGCCCCCCATACGACCAGGCCGAGCACGTCGACCTTGTGAACGAATTTCACCACGATATTGCCGCAGGCCCAGCAAAACGCCGCGGCCAGCGTCAGAACGAACCCCAAGACCGTGACGTTGCCCGAATGCGCCCCGCTTTCGATCAGCACCAGGCCCGCCGCCGCGACCGCCATGCCCAGCACGTTCTGCAAGCGCACCCGCTCGCCCAGCAGGATGGCGGCGATCAGCACCGTAAAGAAAGCCTGCGACTGCAGCACCAGCGAAGCCAGGCCGGCCGACATGCCCACGGTCATGGCCGTGAACAAGAAGGCGAACTGCCCGACGCTGAGCGTCATGCCGAACAAAATGAGCATGCGCCACGGCACCGCCGGGCGCGGCACGAAGAATGCCGCCAAGGCCACCAACGCAAAACGCAGACACCCCAGAAGAAAAGGCGGGATTTCCTGCAGCCCGACCTTGATGACCACAAAGTTTACGCCCCAGGCCACGATGACTATCAGTGCGGCAAGGCTGTCCTTCAAAGGCATGATCGTCCTTCCAGTTCATCGTTCCGAGGCAAGCCCCGGAACGATATGAGCAAGGGATCGATTATCCAATAATTGAGTATCCGCTACAAATCATTTGAATGCCGGCATCCCGCCGTCGCCGCCGTACATTCCTCCGGATCCGTAGTCGCTGTGCATGTCGATCTTGACCGTGCTGGGATCCACCGTGGACTCCCCGCTCTTGTAGTGCGTGACAGTGGCGGGGAACATCAACACGATCAATACCATCAGCAGCTGGATGCAGATGAAGGGCACCGAACCCCAGTAGATCTGTCCCGTGGTGACTTTTTTGATGATCCGGCCGGTCAGCTTGTCTTTATAGTCGTCTTTCGGGGCCACGGAACGCAGGTAGAACAGCGCGAAGCCGAAAGGCGGATGCATGAACGATGTCTGCATGTTCACGGCCAGCAGCACGCCGAACCAGATCAAGTCTATGCCCATCTTGTCAGCGACCGGCCCGAGCAATGGCACGATGATGAACGCCAGCTCGAAGAAATCCAGGAAGAAAGCCAGGACGAAGGTAAAAAGGCTGACGATGAGCAGGAACCCGACCTGGCCGCCAGGCAGGCTTACCAGCAAATGCTCCACCCATAGGTCGCCATCGACACCGCGGAATGTCAGCGTGAAAATGGTCGAGCCGATCAGAATGAAAACCACGAACGACGTCAGCTTGGTGGTCGTTACCATGGCCTGCTTGAGCAGCGCCATCGGCAGGCGGTTGCGCAGCACAGCCATGACGATCGCGCCCACCGCGCCCATGGCGCCGCCTTCGGTGGGGGTGGCGATGCCCAGGAAAATCGTGCCCAGTACCAGGAAAATCAGGAACAGCGGCGGAATCATGACGAACGTGACCCGCTCGGCGATGCGCGACAGCAGCTTCAGACGCAATACCTTGTTCAACACCGCCAGCACGAAGGCGGTCAGCCCCCACACCAGCACGCTGATGACGATGCGCTCGTCGATGGCCGTGCCGGGAGACAGCCAAAGCTCGCCCACCCAGGAAGAGACTGCAACGCTGATGGCCATCAGCACCAGCAAGGATCGTATGCCGTGGCTGCCGCTGGGCTCGATGAACGTGCGGGCCTCGGCGGGGATGGCGGGAGCCACCTTGGGCTGCAGCAGCGACAAGATCACCACGTAGAGAATGTACAGCCCCACCATGATGCCGCCGGGAATGATGGCGCCACGGTACATGTCGCCAATCGAGCGGCCAAGCTGGTCGGCCAGGACGATGAGCACCAGCGACGGCGGGATGATTTGCGACAAGGTCCCCGACGCCGCGATCACCCCGCTGGCCAGGCGCCGGTCATAGCCGTAGCGCAGCATGATGGGCAGCGAAATGAGGCCCATGGAAATCACCGACGCCGACACCACCCCCGTCGTGGCGCCGAGCATGGCGCCCACCAGCACGACGGCAATGGCCAGGCCCCCGCGCAGCGGCCCGAACAGTTGCCCGATGGTTTCGAGCAGGTCTTCCGCCATCCCCGACCTTTCGAGGATGAGTCCCATGAAAGTAAAAAACGGAATCGCCAGCAAGGAGTCGTTGGCAATGATGCCGAAGATGCGCTGCGGCAGGGCCTGGAACAGGTCGGATGTGAAAAACCCCAGTTTTATGCCCAAAAGCCCGAACAACAGGCCATGGGCGGCCAGCGTAAACGCCACTGGAAAACCCAGCAGCAGGAATATCACCAATGTGGCGAACATGATGGGCGCCATATTCAGCATAAGGAAATCCATGATCAGCGCCCTTTCTCTTGTTCTTGATGGGTCAATTCGGCGGCGCTGACGATTTCCTCGGCCAGCAGCTCCTCGGCCGATTTCGCGTCATGCTTGCGCGTCGGATTGGGGCAGGCTCCCGCCAGAAACCCCATGCATTTGATCAGGTGCGAAATGCCTGCCAGTATCAGCAACACGAAGCCGCAGGGAATCAGCAGCTTGACCGGCCAGCGTATCAGCCCGCCCGCATTGGAAGACATTTCGTGGCTCAGGTACGAGTCGGCGACCATGGGCAAGGACAGCCACAGCACCAGTGAACACACCGGCAGCATGAACACCACGACGCCGAAGATCTCGACCCAGATATGCGCCCGTTCCGGCAGGCGCGACGACAGAATATCGACCCGCACGTGCTCGTTGTTGAGCAAGGTATAGCCGGCGCCCAGCAGGAAGATGGCGCCGAACAAATACCATTGCAATTCCAGCCAGGCGTTCGAACTGAGGTCGAAGGCCTTGCGGAACACCGCATTCGTGGAACTGACGACGACCACCACCAATATGACCCAGGCAACGGTTTTCCCGACCCAGTTGTTCAGAGCATCGATACAACGCGATAATGCAAGCAAACCACGCATGGCTCCCCCTTTTTGAAAATGCCTCGTCCCTGCAGAACCCGATCTACGCGGGTTCCGCATCCTCTTTTTTTTAGTGCGCTACGTTCTTATTCGTTGTGGATTCGTCTCCAGGGCGTAGCGCGGCGCTCTATCCAGGCCAGAATGCCGTACAGCACCAACCCCATCACCGCCAGGAGGAAGAGCGCGGCAAACACGCGCACGGTATCGAAAGTGCCCTGGGCGCTCATGATCACGTAGCCCAGGCCGCGCTGCGACGACACGAACTCGCCCACGATGGCGCCCACCAGGGCCAGCGACATGGCGACCTTCATGCCGGCCACCATGGAAGGCAGCGCGCATGGCAGCTTGACCTTGAAGAAGAAATCCCAGGCCGAGCCCTTGAGCACCTTGCCAAGGTCCGTCACGTCCTGCGATACCGACCGCAGGCCATGCACGGTATCGACAATGATGGCAAAGACGGCAATCAGGCAGGCGATGGCGATCTTGGGTTCGGCCCCTGTGCCCAGCCAGACCACGAACAAGGGAGCCAGGGCAACCTTGGGCACGCTGTTGAAGCCGACGATCAGGGGATAGAAAAAGCGTTCGAACATGCGCGACCCGACCAGCGCGATGGCAATCAGCACCCCGCCGATCACCGACAAGGCAAAACCGGCCAGCGTCGTCATCAAGGTATACAGGCTATGCTGCATGTACCACGGAAACTCGGCGGCCAGCTCGGCGAATATCTGCGACGGCAGCGGCAACATGATCGGGCGCACGTGCAATAGCCGGCAAACCACTTCCCAGACCACGAGCACGACGATCAGCGCGAACAGGCCTGCGGCGCCCGTTCCAAGACGGTTCATCTGGTTCTTCATGCCGCCCCCTTCTCGTTGAGCAAGCCCATTTCCTCGAAAAGGCCGCGGATGTGGGCGACGTAACGGCCGAACTCCGGCGTCTCGCGCACCGACAACGGGCGCGGACGCGGCAGATCGATGGCTATCGTCTCGACGAGGCGGCCGGGCCGAGGCGAAAAGACCATGACGACGTCGCCCAGGAATACCGCCTCGCCAATGCCGTGCGTGACGAACAGCACGGTATTGCGAGTCTCGAGCCAGATGCGCTGCAGCTCGACATTCATCTGGTCGCGCGTGAAGGCATCGAGCGCGCCGAAGGGCTCGTCCATGAGCAGAAGCTTGGGGTCGTCGACGAGGGCGCGGCAAATCGCCGCCCGCTGCCGCATCCCGCCCGACAGCTCGCGGGGATAGCTGTTGCTGAAATCGCGCAGGCCGGTCAGGTTGAGCAGATGCTCGACCTTGTCGTTGTAGGACGACACCTGCTTCTTGGCAAACTCGATGGGCAGGAGAATGTTCTTGCGTATGGTGCGCCACTCGAGCAGGGCGTCCCTTTGGAACACCATGCCGATGTCGTCGGGAGGCCCTTGCACCGGACGGCCATTGACGAGCAGGTCGCCCTCGGTGACATCCTCCAGTCCGGCCACGCAACGCAAGAAGGTGCTCTTGCCGCAGCCGCTGGGCCCGAGAATGCTGACGAAGCGCCCGGCCTCGATCTCGGTGCTGACCCCGGCCAGCGCCTGCACGCCGCGAGACCCTGGATAGACCTTGCGTAGACTGCTTGCGGAAACAGCGGCAATACTCATTTCCCGGACACCATGGCGTCGTATTGTCCTGGATGAACCATGCCCGTGACATAGTAGTCGTCGGCCTTGCGCTTGGTGCCGATGAGACCCACCGATGACAGCGTCTTGACCGCCTTGACCCAGTTCTCGGGAACCGGAGCGCCCATGGGCGTGCCCACGGGCGGCGTTCCGAAATAAGCCTTGAGCGCATCGATCTGGCCGCGCAGCACCTTGCGGTCCAGGCGCGCCTGAGGCCGCTGGGCGATGATGGCGTCGACCGCCTCGTCCTCATGCCCGTCGTAAATGTATTGCCACGCGCGGGCCGTGACGCTGGCGAACGTCGAGATGGCTTTGCCGCGCGACTTGAGCTTGTCTTCGCTGGCGAAAATACCGAAGCTGGGCATGTTCAGACCGTAGTCGGCGAAACTGATCGCATGCGAGGGGCGCGACTGGGACACCACCGGCAAAAAGAACGGAATCGTCGACACCGCCGCATCGGCGCGGCCCACAGCATAAGTCGTGGCCTTGCTGGCGGCGTCCACGTTCAGCAACTCCAGGTCGCTGCGCTTGATGTTTCCCGCCGCCAGGAAGGAATCGATGAACGGCGCCTCCAGCGAACCCGCGGTATAGACCACCTTCTTGCCTTTCAGGTCGGCGGGGCCCTTGATGTTCGAATCATCGGGCACCAGCAGGCCGATATCGCTGCGGCGGGCGAAAACCGCCACGGCCTTGACCGGCAGGCCTTTGTCGCGTGCAATCATCATCGATGCCAGCGAGGCATGGCCGACATCGAAGCTGTCGCCCGAACCCACGATCTGCACCGTCGTCACCGACCCGTTGCCGTCCTCGAACCGCACGTCCAGGCCGGCCTTCTTGTACCAGCCCTTTTGCTGGGCCAGGTGGAATGCCGCATGCACCCCCCAGGGCGTCCAGTCCAAGCGCACGCTCAATGGCTCCAGGTTCTGCGCCGAGGCCATTACGGCCATCAGACATCCGGCCGCCGCCGTCGCAATGCGCACCCATGCCGCGGATACTCTATTTTTCATGATCAACCACCTCGCCTGTTATAAAGATTTACTGCTGTATGCCGACATCAACCGCCGGCTTTGCCGCTGAAAAAACGCTTGATCCGCTCCCAGAGCACACCCAGGAACATCTTGAAAGGATTGAACTGCGCCTGTTGAAAAGGCTGGCCTTCGCCCGCCGGATGTTGAAGCCGCAACACCACGTTGCGGCCGAAATCGGCGATCATGCGGCGCACGAAATCCTGCACCAGCCCGGATCGCGAGAACTGCGCCAAAGGCCCTTGCAGCGAATACAGCAGATCCACGTCCACCCTGGCGGCGTTTTCGCCAGCCGCAATAACCCGGTAGCTGACGTCGCCCTTGGCGCGCGACTGGCTCAGCGAGTCCTGGCCCGCGCCGCGCAATACCGCCGACATCCGCTCGTCGTCGCGCTCGAGTTGCGCCGCGCCGTTGAACGCCGCCGCCATGGGACCGAACTTGATGGCGATCTTGCCTTTGACCCGATCCCCGTCCTGCTCTTCGATGACCGCCCCCGGAAGGCAACTGGCCACGGCGGGAAGATCCGCCATGAAAGCCCATACCTGGGCGGCGGAGAACGGCACGTCGAACCCGCCCTGGATGCTGGACCCCTTGCCGCCCACCGCGGCACCCGCCGGCTCGGCTGCTGCGGGCGCCGCCTGGGCCGTCGGAGCGGATGGCTGCACGGCGGCAAAGCGGGTAAACGCCGGTGAGTCCTGCACAGCCGTCTCAGGCGCCGTGAACCTGCCTTCGGCCGCCGCGCTGCGCAACGCCTCCACCGCAGCATCGGGCTGCTCGTTCAGGCTGCTCAGCACCGACATGACCGCGGCGGTAATGCCCTGATAGCCGGTGCAGCGGCAAATGTTTCCGGACAGCTCGATGCGCACCCTGGCCTCGTCGGCCTGGGGCAGGCGCAGCACGATGTCGCGGGCCGTGGCCAGCATGCCCGGCGTGCAGTAGCCGCACTGCAAGGCGTGCTTCTGGTGAAACGCCTCACGCAGCCGAGCCATGATGGGATCGTCGTCGTAACCCTCGATGGTGGTGACGCGCCTGCCTTCGCACGCCACGGCGAACGTGATGCAGGAGCGCACCGGCTGGCCATCGACCAGTACGGTGCAGGCTCCGCATACGCCGTGCTCGCAGCTCAGGTTGGTGCCGGTAAGCCGAACCTCTTCACGCAGGAAGTCGCCCAGATGCGTGCGCGGCGCGACACTGCCGGATACCTGGCGCCCATTGATTTCCATGGATACTTCAGTCATGTGGATTCCTTTATTCGCCCAGCGCCTGGTGCAGGCAGCGCTCGATGACCGTGGCGCGCAAGGCGCGGTCGGCGGCATCCTTGCCTGGCGCGACGGCGTCGACCGCCGCCATGATCGATGCGCGGTCGGCCGCCTGCAAGCCTTGCTCGGCGACGCGCCCGGCCAGCTCCGTCAGATAGCAGGGAGCGCCGTCCAGCGCCCCCACCGCGATGCGGGCAACCCGCGCCTCGGCATCGAAATAGGCGGAGCAACTGGCCTCGGCGAACTCCCCCGTTTTGCGGCAGAACTTGTAATACCCCCAGCGCACGCCGGCATGCAGTTTGGGAACATGAACGGCGGCGATCAGTTCGTCGGAACCCAGGCCGGTGGTGTAGGCGCCTTGCATGAACGCCGGCATCGCCACACGCCGCGTTCCCGAGGGCGAAACGATTTCAATGTCGGCGCCCAGCGCCGTGGCGGCCAGCACCCAGTCGGCGGCCGGATCGGCATGGGCCAGGCTGCCGCCCAGCGTGCCGCGGTTGCGCACAGCGCGATACGCGATCCGTCCGGCCACATCCTGCAGCATGTGGCCGCGCAACGGCGCGAACACTCCGTCCTCGATTTCAGCGTGAGTGATCGCGGCGCCCACCCGCAAGGACTTGTCCGACTCGACGACGGTGCGCAATGCCTCGATTCCGGAAACGTCCACAATGGACGCCGGCCGGGCCAGCCGCAGATTCAGCATGGGGCCCAGCGACTGGCTGCCCGCCATGACCTTGCAGGCCGCCCCCGGCCTGCCCAGCGCCTCCAGGGCCTGCTCGACCGTGGCGGCGCGCAGGTACTCGAATTTTGCGGCTTTCATTGGACGCCCCCCGCTTGAGGAGCAGCCCCGTCCCGCGCATGACGGCCTTCGAGCGCCGCCATGAGGCGATGCGGCGTGAGCGGCGTTTGCGAAACTTCGACACCGAACTGACGCAGGGCGTCGTTGACCGCGCCGAAAATGACGGCGGGCGGGGCAATGGCGCCTCCTTCTCCCACCCCTTTGGCGCCGAATTCGGTATGCGGTGACGGGCTTTCAAAATGGTCGAAGCGGATGTTGGGCACCTCGGTGGCGCCGGGCATGACGTAGTCGGCCAACGTGGAGGCCAAAGGCTGGCCGTACTCGTCGTAGGGCATTTCCTCGTACAGCGCGGTGCCTATGCCTTGCGCGATGCCGCCGATGGCCTGGCCCTCGACGACCATGGGATTGATCATGACGCCGCAATCCTCCACGACAACGTAATCCAGTATTTCGATCGATCCCGTGCCCGGATCGACGGCCACCACCGCGGCCTGGCTGGCATACGAGAAGCTGCCGGTATCGACCTTGGGCTTGTAGCCCACGCTGACCTCCAGGCCGGCCGGATCGACGTTGGCCGGCAGCAGGTGCGGATTCAAATACCAGGCGCCGGCCACCTGGGCCAGCGGAATGCTTTTATCCCCCGCAATGGCCAGCCCGTTTTCGAAGCGGATCAGGCCGGGTTCGGTTGTCATGAGATGGCCGGCTATTTTTTGCAGCCGGGGCAGCAGTTGCTTGCACGCCGCGGATACGGCCCCGCCGGACATGACCATGGAGCGCGACGCATACGTGCCGGTGGAATACGGCGTGCGGCCGGTGTCGCCATGCACCATGCGAACCCGATCCACATCCACACCCAGGATTTCATTGACGATCTGGGCGAAGGTGGTTTCCATGCCCTGGCCGTGCGAATGCACGCCCACGCGCAGCTCCACGCCCGCATCGGGCGTCATCCGCACCACGGCCTGATCGAAGCCCGGTATGACCGGCGTGCCCCAGGCGGCGAATACGGAAGTGCCATGCGCCGACTGCTCGGTATACGTCGCCACGCCCAGGCCGATGATCCGGCCGTCGGGCTCGCCACGCGCCTGGCGTTTGCGCACCGCGTCGACATCGACCATTTCCAGGGCCCGGCGCAGGCTGGCCGGATAATCGCCGCTGTCGAAGTGCTTGTTGGTGACGTTGACGTACGGCATCTGCTCGGGCTGCACCAGGTTTTCCAGGCGCACTTCCCAGGTTTCGCGGCCCACTTCGCGCGCCAGCGCGTCCATGGTGAGCTCCATGGCGAAGCACACGCCGGTGCGGGCCACGCCTCGATAGGGCAAAAAACCCGGCTTGTTGGTGGCCACGCAACGGGTGGTGCAGCGATAGCCCTTGAACGCATAGGGCCCCGGCAAATTGCCCAGGGCCTGTCCAGCTTCCAGGCCGGTTGTGAACGGCCATACCGAATACGCGCCGCCATTGATGTCCACCTTGGCGTCCAGCGCCAGCAGCCGCCCGTTCTTGTCGGCGTAGGCGGTCATTTCGTAATGGTGCTCGCGGGTATTGGCGCCGGCGATCAGGTGTTCGCGCCGGTCTTCCAGGTAGCGGAAGGGCTTGCGATAGGTCTTGGCCAGCCATGCCACGCACAGCTCTTCGCGCTGCAGAATGCATTTGTAGCCGAACCCGCCTCCGACGTCGGGCGAAATGACCCGAACCTGCTCCTGATCCATGCCGAGAAATTGCGCCAGGCCGGTGCGGATGAGATGGGGCACCTGGGTCGAGGTGTACACCACCAGTTGATCGGCCTGGTGGTCCCAATACGCCATGACGGCCATGCCTTCCATCGGCAGCATGCACTGGCGCGACAGATTGATTTTGCGGGTGACCACCACTTCGGCCTGCGCCGCCAGTTCGTCGAACTCCTTGTTGGCCGAAAGCGTGACGAAAACATTGTCCTTCCATTCTTCATGGACAAGATCGGACGTGGCGGCCAGGGCGCTGCCCACGTCCACATAGACAGGCAGGTCGTCGTAGTCGACCTCGATGAGTTCGGTCAAGTCCTCGGCTTCGGCCCGAGTGGGCGCAAACGCCATGGCCACCGGCTCGCCCACGTAACGCACCTTGCCATGCGCCAGGGGCGGCTGCGCCGACACCTGGTACGACGGCAAGGTGGAGTCGGCAATGATGTCCTGCGCGTCGGCCATCGATTCGCGCAGGAACACATTGGGCCCGGCCTGCTGGGCGATGCGCACGCCGCTGATGCGCGCATGCGCAAGCGGGCTGCGCAGGAAAGCCACTTCGTTGATGCCCGGCATGCTCATATTGCCGATGAAGTTGCCCTTGCCCTGCAAATGGCGGGCATCCTCCTTGCGCAATAGCCGGGCGCCCACGCCTTGCGTCTTGGTGGATGCAGCCGGTAAATCGGTGAGTTTCATAACCTGACCTGCCTGTTGATTGTCACCACGATTTCCTTGAGGAATTTCCTTGATGACGATGACTAACGCTGCGCCAGTGCATTGAACGTGAAGTTGTCCAATGCGCTTTCGGCCACACGGAACCAGCTCGCCTCTTCCTGCTGGTATTTCTTCCAGCCCGGATAGATTTTGGCGAAGTCGGGGTTCTTGGCGGAAAGCTCGCCCCACAGCACTTGCGACTCTTTGTAAGCCGCCTGCATGACGTCCTTGGGAAAGTAAGCCAGCTTGGCGCCGCCAGCCACCAGCTTGCGCAACGCCGCCGGATTGTGTGCGTCGTAGTTGGCGAGCATGCGCAGCGCCTGCTCGTTGCACGCGCATTCGAATGCCGCTTTGTACATGGGCGGCAAAGCCTCCCAGGCCTTGTCGTTGACCATGGTGGTGATGGAGGCGCTGCCTTCCCACCAGCCGGGCGAATAATAATAAGGAGCCACCTTGTTCAGACCCAGTTTTTCATCGTCGTACGGGCCTATCCATTCGGCCGCGTCGATGGTGCCTTTTTCCAGCGAGGGATAGATGTCGCCGGGGGGAATCTGCTGCGGAATGGCGCCCAGCTTGGTCAGCACCATGCCGCCGATACCGCCGATGCGCATCTTCAGCCCATGCAGATCGGCCAGGGATTTGATTTCCTTGCGGAACCACCCGCCCATCTGCACCCCGACATTGCCCGACACGAAGTTGACGATGTTGTATTGCTTGTACATGGCGCGCAACTGCTCCAGGCCGCCGCCGTATTGGATCCAGGAGTTATGCTGGCGCGCGTTCATGCCGAACGACAACCCGGTGTCGAACGCAACGGCGGTGTTCGTGCCGATGTGCGCCGTCGCCAGGACGTGGTTGCACTCCACCGTGCCGTTGCTGACGGCTTCCATGTTCTGGGCGTAGGGGACGATCTCGCCCCCCGGGAAAGCGCGTATTTCGAATTTGCCGTCGGTAAGCTGGCCGACTCGCTTGCAAAGCTCGGCGGCCGACCCGTAAATGGCATCCAGGCTTTTGGGCCACCCTGTCGACATGCGCCAGCGCACGGCGGGGGCATTTTGCGCAAGGGCCGGCATGCCGACCGTGGCGAGTCCGGCGCCGGTTGCGGCGGCGACTTGTGTTAGAAAGCGGCGTCGTTGCATATGCATATCCTTTTTATAGATTGAATTGATGACTGCGCGTGTGCAGGCAACCATTGCGCAACGGTCGAAAGCCTCCTCGCCGTCGACGGTCACGTCCGTCTTTGAAACACCCAGCGCGAGCCTTGGAACACTGCGGAGCTATCCCCGCTAAAATTGTCAGCACGCTGAGTTATTTGTTAGTATGCTGATCAATAAAATGAGTGTCAACGAGGGTAAATACGGAGTTTTCGCACACTGCCGGCCCTCGCAATGCAACAAGAGTTATCCATGCGAATCGGGCTACAAGCTAGTACGGACGTTGTATTCCCGGCAATATGACGCCCGCTTGCCCACCTCTCGGACGTTGAAGCGTGCGCATCTCCGCCATTTAGTGAAAACCCCAATATTTGGGTCGATAAATATACAGCATACTGATTATATTAGTCAGCACACTTGAAAATAAGCCCCATCATGAACTGGATAAAAATCGCAAGCGTCGACCAGCTGGAAGACGATGAATCCCTGGCCGTCGAGGTCGAAGGCAAACAACTGGCGCTGCATAAAACCGACGGCGAATTGTTCGTTTCAGACAATATCTGTACGCATCAATACGCCTTGCTGTCCGACGGCTTCCTGGAAGACGGCTGTATCGAGTGCCCCCTGCATCAGGCCAAATTCGACCTGCGCACCGGCCAGGCCATGTGCGCGCCCGCTACGGTGGACGTGCAGGTCTACCCCGTGAAAACGGAAGGCCAGGACATCTTTGTCGGCCTGCAATAAGCCCAGGCCCCAATCCGGACACCAGCATGACCACTGTTTCATCCATTCTTGTCGCCGGCGCGGGCCAGGCAGCCGCCGTAGCCGTAGCCGCCCTGCGCGACCAGGGCTATAGCGGGCGCATTACCGTCGTCGGCTACGAAGCTCACGCCCCTTACGAAAGGCCTCCCCTGTCCAAATCCGTGCTGGCGGCCGTCGGCGCGCCCGAACCCGTTATTTCAGTCAAGGATTCCGATTTCTTCACTGCTCAGCAGGTCGATCTGCGCCTGGGCATGCAAATTACCGCCATCGATCCCACAGCCCAGCGGGCCACACTGTCCGACGGCGCCACGCTGGGCTACGACTATTGCCTGCTGGCCACCGGTGGAGCGGCCCGCACACTGCCAGCCTTTCCCCCGGCCTCGCCGGCCGTATGCTATTTGCGCACGCTGGACGACGCGCGCGCCCTGCGAAGCCGCTTGCAGCCGGGCACACACCTCATCGTCATCGGCGGCGGATTCCTGGGGCTGGAAATCGCCTCGACGGCGCGCTCACTAGGGGTCGAGGTTTCCATCGTCGAGACCGCGCCGCGCGTGCTGGCCCGCGTCGTTCCCGAAGCCTTCTCGAACTGGCTGCAAGCGCGCGTGGAACTGTCGGGCGGCAAGCTGTATGCCGGACAAGCCATCGCCAGGGTTCAGTTGTCCGATTCCGCGCAGGCGGCCAGCACCATCGCGCTGTCGAACGGCACGCAACTGGAAGCCCGACTGGTCGTCGTGGCCGTCGGGCTATCGCCCAACACGCAATTGGCGCGCAACGCCGGCCTGCAGATCGACGCCGCCACCGGCGGCATCCTGGTCGACGAGCACTGCCGCAGCAGCGACCCTCATATCTATGCGGCGGGAGACTGCACCAGCCAGATCCGCGCGGGATGGCCCGCGCCGTTGCGCCTGGAGTCATGGCAAAACGCCAACGAACAGGCGCGCATCGCCGCCTGCGCCATGGCGGGGCGCGAAACCGGGGCAGCGGCCTATCCCTGGTTCTGGACGGATCAGTTCGACTGCAATGTGCAAATGCTGGGCCTGCCCCAGGAAGGCCTGGAATACATTGTTCGCGGCAGCCTGGATCCCGCCCAGGCCGCCCCCCGCTTCATCATGCTGGGACTGCTTCAGGGCAGGCCTCGCCACGCGCTTGCCGTCAACGCCGGCGGCGACCTGCGGGCGCTGCGCCCTTTGCTCGAAAGCGAGCTGCCCATCGATCCAATCCGGTTTTGCGACGAGGCCGTCACCGTACGTGCCTTCGCCAAGGCGGCGCAGGCTTCGGCCACCGCCCCGAACTAGCGGATCACCCCGATTCCACAGGAGGCCCTCATGTATCAATCTCAATCCGTCATCGGACAAACCGTCGGAGCCAAGGATGCGGCGCTTGCCGACTGCGTCTGGCCGGCCGACGGACTCAACGCCATTCCCGACTGGGCGTATACCAGCCAGGAAGTCTACGATCGCGAAATGGAACGCATCTTTCACGGCGACACCTGGAATTTCGTGGCCCTGGAGGCCGAGATTCCCAAGTCGGGCGACTACAAGCGTTCGTACGTGGGCGCCACCCCGGTCGTGGTGACGCGCGCCGAGGACGGCTCCATCCATGTATTCGAAAACCGCTGCGCCCATCGCGGCGCCGAATTCTGCCGCAGCAGCCAGGGCAACGCCAACGAATTCGTCTGCCCCTACCACCAGTGGTCTTACGACCTGAAGGGCAATCTGCAGGGCATTCCGTTCAAGCGCGGCGTCAACAAGGCGGGCGGCATGCCGCGCGACTTCCGCAACGAAGACCACGGCCTGCGCAAGCTGCACGTCACTTCCCACCATGGCGTGGTGTTCGCCTCGTATTCTGACAAGGTCGAACCCATCGAACAATACCTGACTCCCGAAATCCTTGAAGACTTCAACGTCGCCTTTCCGGGCAAGCCCCTGAAGATCCTGGGCTATTACCGGAACGAGGTGCCCTGCAACTGGAAGATGTACCACGAGAACCTCAAGGATCCCTACCACGCGACACTGCTGCATTCCTTTCTGGTGGTGTTCGGCCTGCTGGTGGCCGGCAACAAATCCATGATGCTGGCCGACTCCAAGCACGGACGCCACGGCATCATGGGTTCGGCCAAAACCGACGATCTGTACGCCGACGTCAATCCCGAAACCAAGAAGGAAATGCGTTCGTTCAAGGACGGCATGCGCTTGCGCGACGAACGCTTCCTGAACTTCGTCAAGGAGTTCGACTCGCCCTGGTCGGTCACCATGCAGACCATCTGGCCCAACCTTGTCGTGCAGCGTGAAATGAACACCCTGGGCGTGCGCCAGATCGTCCCCAACGGCCCGAACAGCCTGATCATGAACTGGATCATGTTCGGCTACGAAGACGATACCGAGGAAATGACCCGCCATCGTCTGCGCCAAGGCAATCTGATGGGGCCTTCGGGCTTTCTAGGGCTGGAAGACAACGAGGCCATGAAGTTCGTGCAGGAAGGCGTGCGCCGCTCCAGCAGCGACATCAACATCCTCAAGCTGGATTCCGGCAAGGTCGGCACCTCCGAATCGCTGATCTCGGAAGCGGCCATCCGGGCCATGTACCAATACTACCGAGGCGTAATGGATTTCTGACATGCTCAACACTATGAAAACCGACTATTCCTACACCCCGTCGCGCATTGATCCCTCGCAGTCCCAACTGCTGCGCGCGCAGATCAACGAGTTCCACGCCGAATACTGCGCCGTGCTCGACACGGGCGACGTCGAGCTCTGGCCGGAGTTCTTCACCGACGACGCGCTGTACCGCATCACCTCGCGCGAGAACGCCGACCTCAACATGCCTGTGGGATTGGTCTACGCCGAAGGGCGGAACATGATGCACGACCGCGCCGTCGCCATCGCCCGCACGCAAATGTTCGCGCCGCGCCACACGCTGCACCTGGTCACCAACGTGCGCATCATCGACGAAACCGACAGCGGCGAAATCGAGGCGCAAGCCAACTTCCTGCTGGTGCAGACCTTGATCGAAGGGCCGTCCACCGTTCATTTGGCGGGGCGCTATTACGACCGCTTCGTGCGTGCGCAAAACCACCGCCTGCTGCTCAAGGAGCGCCAGGTCATCCACGACACGGCCATCCTGGCCAACGACCTGGTCTATCCCGTCTAGGAGCCTGGGAGGGCGGCTGAAGCCGCCGCCCAGGGCGCGCCCGGAACAGTCCGGAACACCGCCGGCATAGCGGCCTACAGGCCCGCCAGCGCGCTCAACGCCTCGTCGCGGTTCATCACCGCGGCATATTTTTGCTCCATGTCGAACAGATTGGCCTTGTGCGGGTCGAGCGCGCGGTCGCCCACGCAATCGGCCAGCACCAGCGGACGGAAGCCGAACTGCATGGCGTCGACCACGCTGGCCCGCACGCAGCCGCTGGTAACCGCGCCCGCCACGACCAAGGTCTGCACGCCGCGCTGGGCCAGCCAGGCGGCCAGCGAGGTGCCGAAGAAAGCCGAAGGCACCGTCTTGCGCACCACCAGCTCTCCCGGAGCGGGCGTCAGCTCGGGCACGATGGCGCTGTTGTGCTCGTGCTCTTTCAAGGTAAGCATGCCGGGCACCTTGAGGCTGAAGATATTGTTGTCGGCGCCATCGTCGGCAAAGACGATGCGCGTATGCGCCACCGCCCAGCCCCGCTGGCGGGCCTGGGCCAGCAGCGGCACGGTATTGGCGATGGCTTGCGCAATATTGCCGCCGCCGAACACCGCCGGGTCGGCAAACCCGTTCACGAAATCGATGATGAGCAGGCCTACGGGCTTTTTCAGTTCAAGCTGGGCGCCGAAGCCCTGGCGCGCATACGTTTGCATATCGCCGGACTGGGTCATTTCGCACCGCCGTCGAGCACCTTGCCGTTGCGCACCATGTCTTCGCCGTCGAGCCGCACCGTGCAGTTGCGCAGCGGAATGTCGATATGGCAGGCGGTGGTTCTGTCGCCGCCAGCCTCATTGTTGGGGCCCAGGGAAAACAGGAAATTTCCCTCGAAGGCCCGCGCGTCCATGCCTATGGTCTGCTCGCGGTCGTACAGCGACAGCGTGGACCAATGGCAGCGCGGCTGCAGGCCCCAGCCTATGTGGGAGATCGCATAGCCTTCGGGATCGTTGAACGACGCCATGTAGTCGCGCAGCAGCGCGGCATCCACGCCGCCCTCGATCCGGGTGGCATAGCCGTTTTCCACCGTCAGCTCGATGCGGCTGGTGGTATAGGTTTTTTGCGGCAGCAGAATATCGCCCACGTCGATCACGATGCGCCCATTCGCCCCGCCCTCGTCGGGAAACGTCAGGGCGAAACCGCTGGGCCAGTGATCCCAGCGGCCGGGCTCGTCGACGAAACCGTATTCGCTGATCACCGGGAACTGCCCCAGGGGACAGCGCAGATCGGTGCCTGCTTCGGAAACGACGCTCATTTCCTTGGCGGCGCCGATGCGCGCCGCCGCCGCTTTCACGCGGGCGCGATCCGCCTCGGTCGGCACGGTGCGCACGAGAATCTCGGGGGGTTCGACCGCCAGCAGTATCTTGGTGCCGGACTTCAGTATCTCGTGCTGCTCCGGCGAGAACAACAGCGTCATGAGATCCAGCACCAGGTCGCTTTCCTTCAGCGCCGCGATGGCGGGGCGATTGCCGGTAAGAGGCGTCGTCCCCAGGTAGGCCAGCGGATCACGGCTCAACGCCTTTTCGGCGTTGACCGGCGGCAGGTCCAGGCGGTTGACCACCGCCCCCAGGGACTGGGTGGCGATCATGGCCGCCGACAAGGTTTGCGGATGCGTCGCCGAACTGGTCAGAATCGTGACGCTTTGGCCGGCTTCCAGATTGGAAAGCGTCAGGACCTGCTTCCAGGCCTCGACAAGTTGGTAATCGCTGACTGGCATGGTGTTCTCCTCCTAGTTGCGGGCGGCCCGCGGCCGCCGGAATCAGAATCAGAGCGCGGCGCCCAGGAAATTGCCGAAAGCCTGGTAGAAGCCCTCTTCGTTGTCCCACGGAATCATGTGCCCCGCGGCCGGCACGCGAATGGTTTCCACGCCCGGAAGCAGGCGGCGTATTTCGGCGACGTCGTCCTCCAGGATGACATCGCCGCGCTCGGCCGCCATGAGCAGCGCAGGCACTTTGATGTGCGGCAGGTCGGCATGAATGTCGTCGGTGTGGAAGCCTTCGAAGCTGGCCAAAATGGCGCGCTCATCGCAGGTGTGCAGCCACTCGGCCCGCAAGGCCAGTTGCTCGTCCGTCCAGCTTGGGCAGAACGCCCGCATCGCCTCGAGATCGCAGCCCTTGCGCGCCAGCGCCATGGAATCCACGTACCACGGCAATTTGGAGGGATAGGCGCGCCGCCCCGGCCCCGATACCGGCGGATCGACCAGCCCCAGCCGAGTCAGCCCGGCCGGTTCCGAACGGGCCGCCCGGATGGCGATGCGGGCGCCCATGGAATGGCCGACGATGCTGTATCGGGACAAGCCCAGCGCCTTGGCGAAGCCGATGACGTCGGCCGCCTGCGCGTCCAGGCTGTAGTCCAGCTTGTCCGAGGCCTCGGACAGGCCGCGTCCGCGGATGTCCAGCACATAGGTGTCGAACTGCCGGCCGAAACGCTCTCCGACAAAGCCCCACGTTATCGCCGGGCTGGTGATGCCCGGCACGATGATGACGGCATCGCGATCGGCGCGCGCGCCGCCCGTTCCGCCGTAACGCAGGTAATGCTGCCGGATGCCGTTGGCGTGAACGTTCGCGCCGTATGGATATGTACTCATGCTCGTTTCCCCGATTAAAGCTTGAACAGACGTTCCGCATTGCCATGGCAGACCAGGTGCCGCGTGACTTCGTCCATGGGCGCCTGCTCGATGAAGTCGGCCGCTATCGAACTGGACTCATAGGGGTAGTCCACCGAGAACATCACCGCCTCGGGCCCCATTTCGGCAATCGCGCCCATCAAGGCCCCGGGGGAGCACACGCCCGACGTGGTAATGACGATGTTCGTCCCGATGTACTCTGACGGAGCGCGTTCCAGCGTAACGCCATTGGGATAGACGGCAAAGCGGCTGTCGAAGCGCCAGCGCTGGAAGGGCAGCCCTTCGCCCATGTGCCCGAGTATGATTTTCAGCCGTGGATAACGATCGAACACGCCGCCGAACAGCAGGCGCAGCGCGTGGGTCGCGGTTTCCACCCCCCAGCCCCAGGTGGCGCCGGCTATTTCGGGGTGCCCGGAATACGAATAGGTGACGCCATAGGCGTCGAAAGGATGCAGGTAAAGCGGCACGTCCAGGGTCTGCATGCGCTCCCAGAACGGATCGTAGGCCGCCCCGTCGTAGTAGACGCCGTTGGTATGGCCGTTGACCAGCGCCCCTTTGAAGCCCAGTTCCTTGACGGTGCGCTCCAGCTCGTCGGCCGCCGCATGTGGGTCCTGCATGGGCAAGCTGGCGAAACCGCCGAACCGGCTTGGATTGCCCGCCACCTTGGCCGCCAGGAAATCGTTGTTTTCGCGGGCACGGGCAATGGCCGCGGCCGTATCCGGCTCGACCTGCACACCCGGCCCGGTCTGGGAAAGAATGACATAGTCGATGCCCGCCTGATCCATATCCTGCAGGCGCATTGCGTCGAAGTCGGCCAGGCGCGCGTTCAGCTGCGCGGCGGCCGCCGGGTCGATCTGGCCGACGAAGGCCTTGGAATACGCCTCGAACCCCACTGCCGAAAAATGTTCCTCAAACGCAATCTTTCGTATTCGACTCACTACAAATCTCCTCGTATCACAGACGGTCGCACTACTTTGCAGCCCTTGCTGAATAGCATCATTTTTATCAGTACACTAACAATAAGGGCGGGACTTCTCCCGTACTGGAAAAATGAGAAAAATCTGCCTTGGCCGCGGTATACATGAATTCCAGCACACAGACTCAGGACTGCCCATGCCGCGGCATTGATGGATATGGCTGCGAATTAAGTCAGTATACTGACAATTTATGCGAATTTCCATGGCTTGCCACATCGGACAAACCCTTAAAAGGAAATCGAAAACAGGATACTAGTTGCGAAGCTTCAAATCGGGCGGCAGTTCAATGCCCCTGGCCCGACGTCCGCAACCGAGCACCTAGCCGAAGGGTCATGCCAATACCGATCAGGGCGCAAAGGCCGGTGAAGATCCAGGTCGATGCCCAGCCTCCCGCCAGTGTCGCCACCCAGGCGACCACAGGCGGCCCGGCAAACTGGCCGGCGGCCGAAATCTGCTGCATCCAGCCAATGGACGTCGAGGTGGTTTCGGGAGAGGGCGCCAGTTTGATGACCAGGACGATCAACGTTGTCGGAATCAGCCCTCCAATGCTGGAAAACACAAGCACCATCAGAAACTGGACCAGGACCGGCACGCTCAGGCCAAAGGCGACGAAAGTGGTGACCGCCATCGTCACATAGCCCGCAATCATCAAGGTGCGCGCCGAAATGCCGCGATGCAGGAGGCGGCCCGCGCCATAACAGCCCAGCGCGTTACTTCCCGCCACCACCGCCGTCAACACGCCAGCGACCGGCCCGGACACACCCGCCAATGCATAGATGGTGGGCAGGAAGCCGATCACGGATATCCATTGCGCGGCATAGAAGCCAAAGCACAGCGCCACCAGCCAGATATTCTCGGAGCCCAAAGTCGAGCGGACGATGCGCCATGCAGAGGAACGCTTGTCGCGCGCGAGACGGGGTGGGTCGGCGGGCAGCATGCGCCACGCCAACGCCAAAACCACCAAAGTCACGATGGCCAGCAGCCACCACAGCACACGCCAGTCGGCCATGCTGAGCAGCCACGACCCCGCCAATAGAACGACGACCGCGCCTATAGGCATGTAGCTGCCCCAGACGCCCAGAAGACGCGCCAACTGATTGGGTGTGACCAGCCGTCGCAGGAGAGCCGGTCCGGGCATGGCCACCATGAGAAAGCCGCAGCCCTCGATGGCGCGAAACACCAGCATCAACGTCTTGTCGACGAATACCGCCCCCGCGGCCGACGCCAGGCTGAGCAGCAGCAGACCCAGCAAGAGGCAGCGGCGCAGGCCGATCTTTTCGGCAAACAAGCCCATCAGCAGGCCCAGCATCATGCCGGCCATCTGGACCAGCGAAAGCAGGAAACCCGACTGAACCAGCGACAGGCCCAGCTCGGCTTGCAACTTGGGCAGGGCCGGAGGCAGTTTCCAGATGTGCAGGGCGGTCGTTACGCCGGCCAATACGACAAGATAGGCGGGCATCGTCATATCGACAGCCGAAGCCCCATCACGAGAAGACATATTCATAGGAAACCCCGGCAGCGGCCGGAAGCAGGCTGCACGCCGTTTCATGAAAGAGCAATATTGTGGCACACCGGCTGGAGGTACGGGCATTCGGATATTTGCGCCTGGCGCGGCGCAGGCTCCACGGGCCTGCGCGACCTGCAACGCCGCATGGCAAGTTCAGGCGCCGAAATCAAGGATGCGAATCAGCCAAACACACACTAAATGGACTTGAGAACGGCCCGGCCGTATTGATTATTGGCATCGACCAGCTCGACCAGCAGCGACATGAAGATTTTGCGATCCCGCAGCGACAGGGGATCGAGCAGGCGCTGCTGGGCGCGGGCCATGCCTTGCTTGAGCAGCTCCATGACCCGCTGCCCTTCCGGCGTTATCGCCGCCTGACGCGAACGGCGATCCAGCGGATTGATCCGCCGTTCCAGCAGGCCCTTTTCTTCGAGTCGCTTGATGACGTCGGCGGACGTGGTGCGATCCAGGCCCACCTCGTAGCCGATGGCGGTCTGATCCAGCCACGGATTGGCGGACAGCACGGTCAGAATGCCGTACTGCACGGGCGTCACGTTCTCTTCCTTGCACTCTTCGAAGAACATGGCGTAGTGGATTTGATTCAGGCGGCGCACCAGAAAGCCCGGACGTGCCCACAGGCCTTGACTGAATGGCTCGAGCGCCGTATCGTTTTTGGCAAAATCGTGGTTTTTGGATGAGCCATGCTTGGCGGCGGATTTTGGCGCCTCGTTCCCGGCCTGCATTACGTCGGCCTGCGTTGTTTGCATCAACTGCTTGTGTGCCTCTGTCATTTTACCGTCGCCCTCGCAGGTTCCAATCGTTTGAAATATTCAGTATACAGAGCATTTTATCTTTATGCAGCGGCAACCTTGAGACTTGAATGGCTGCCCGCTGATCCATCCATCGACGCCGTGTCATTCCACAAACAATTCACCCTGTAAAAAATTTTGGCCGCCATCGCCCGACCCCGCATCGGCCCTGGAAAGACTGCCCACCCTCACCCCCAGCAATCGTATCCGGTGATCCAGCACGACGCGTTTCAGGCATTGGCCCGCCGCGCGATGAATCGCCTTGCTGTCGGCCGTTTGCTCGGGCAGGGTCAGGTCGCGCGTCACCGTGCGGAAATCGTCGAAGCGCAGCTTGATTCCGATGGTGCGGCCCACATAGCCCTTGCGGTCAAGGTCGCCGGCCACCTGAGTGCACAAACGCAGGAACACCTCCGACAGCACGGCCTTGTCGTGCACCACGTGCAGGTCGCGCTCGAACGTGGTTTCGCGGCTCAATGACTTGGGTTCGGAATGCGTCGCCACAGGCCGGTCGTCCTGGCCATGGGCCACCTGCAGCAGCCAGCGCGCATAGGTCAGGCCAAAATGCTCCTGCAGCAAGTCGGGCTCGGCCCGGGCAAGCTGGGCTATGGTCTCGATGCCCAACGCCTGCAGCTTGACGCCCGCCTTGGGGCCTATGCCATTGATCCTGCGCACCGGCAGCGGCCAGATGCGGGAGGGCAGGTCGTCCATGCTCAGCAGTGTCAGCCCGTCCGGCTTGTCCAGCTCCGAACCGATCTTGGACAACAGCTTATTGGGCGAAATGGCAATGGAGCAGATCAAGCCGCCTGTCGCCTGCTTCACCGCCGCCTTGAGGCGCTGCGCGATGTCCAGGCTGGGCTCGGGATGATCCGTCAGGTCGATATAGATTTCGTCGATGCCGCGATCCTCGATCTGCGGCGCCAGCTCGGCCACGGCCGCCTTGAACAGGCGCGAATAATGCCGATAGGCCGTAAAGTCCGCAGGCAGCAGGATGGCATCAGGAGCCAGTTGCGCCGCCTTCATCATGCCCATGGCCGAGAACACGCCCAGGGCTCGGGCTTCGTAGGTGGAGGTGGTTACGACGCCGCGCCCCACGTAATCGCGCAGGCGCGCGTACGTTCGCGTGCCGTCTTCCCCAGCACTGGGCTGAAGCGCCGAACGCCCTCCTATCACCACCGGCCGCCCGCGCAGCTCCGGATAGCGCAACAGCTCCACCGACGCATAGAACGCGTCCATATCCAGATGCGCAATGCGGCGTTCGGCACGAGGGGGAGTATTGGTTGGACTCATGGTGTAAAGACGGCCGGCGCCACCGGCGGCGCCTCGGCCATCAGTGTATCGCCAGTGGCGCCTTGCCGCATACCTGGGGCGGGGGCGCAGCCGCCTGAACGGGCTTTCTAGGAGCGCGGAAGCGGCGTCTCCGAACCCGTCGAACGGCGCACTAGAATTCGCCCGCGGCTAGGCCGTGCCGTTCGCGATAGTCGGAGGGGCTCATGCCGTAGCGCGCCCGGAACGCGCGGCTGAAATGCGCGATGCTGTTGAACCCCCAGCCGTAGGCGATCTGGCTGACCCGCCGGTGCATGGTTTTGTCGACGAGGTCGTCGCGGCATTTTTCCAGCCGCCGCTGCAGCACGTAATTGCCCACCGACATGCCCTCGTCCGCGAACAAATCGTTGACGTAACGCGCGGAACAGCCCAGCAGCTCGGCGACGTCGGCCGCCGCGACCGTTCCGCGCAAACGCGACTCGATGAACGACTTGGCCCGATACAGCAGCGCTGCGCGATGCGAAGACCTGCTGGCGTCCACGGACCCCAGTTGCGAACTGAAGGCCATGGCCAGCAGATCCACCGTCTGGTCGACCAGCCTTTCGCCGATAAGCGGATCGACCCGCTTGTCCAGCCTGGAAAGGCCCAACAGGAAGCCGGAAGTCAGCTTGCCCACCTGCTCGTCCGACGACAGCTTGACGGCGGTGTATCGTTCGAACGAGCCCAGGCGCTGCCGCAGAAGGTTGCGGGGAATCTGGTAGATGACTTGCGAGAATTCGGTGTCGAAGAACAGCGAATAGGGGCGCGTGGAATCGTGGATGGCGAAGTCTCCCTTGCGCAGGACGGCTTCGCGGCCGTCCTGCAGCACGCGTTCGACGCCGGATGTCACCAGCGTAAGCAGGACGACATCTTTGTGGTGGGAACCGATGTCGGCGTCCGTGCGGCTGGCCTGGTGCCGGGTGGCGGCGACATGATGGCAGGATATGGCGCCGACTTCGCTGACCGACACGGCCCCCCGAAAGTTGGAGGGCAAGGTGGTGACACAGGGCACGAAGGTGCGGGAAATCGTATCCTGCCAGTAGGACGACGGGTCTTTGTTGCGTAGACGGGAGGTTGAATATAGTGACGGCATGTCATCCTCGATCGAGAGTCCGGGCCGCTGCCCGATCCGCGGCAAACGCCACTTGAAAAGCCAATATCGGGAGCCGTACCGCAGCTCCCGATGCTCTCGATATATACCATGATTGCCCAGCGCCGGAAATCAGGGTAATCAGCGATCGGGGGCCGCTCGATGCCTGCATGAGCGGCCCCCGAAAACATCGCGGATTACCCCGCCCGCGCAGCTAGTCGGTCGGCACCAACTTCCATTTGCCGCCTTCGATGCGGATCATGGCGACCGCCCGGGCGTCGAAGCCCGCGTGATCCTGCGCGGTCATGTTGAGCACGCCGTTCGCAACGGCCAGATCCTTGGTCTGCTCCAGGGCGTCGCGCAGGGCCGAACGAAACTCCTTGGTGCCGGGCTTACCCTGCTTCAGCGCCAGGGGAATGGCGCGCTGAAGCAGGCGTCCGGCGTCCCAGACGTGCGCGCCGAACGGCGAAACCGTTCCCGCGCCGTATTTGGCTTCGTAGTGCTTGATGTAGTCCAGGGCGACCGCCTTGGCCGGGTGGCTGTCGGGCAACTGGGCGGCAACCATGGCCGGCCCCACGGCAATGAACGTGCCTTCGCAGCTCTTGCCGCAAACCCGCAGGAAGTCCTGATTGGCAACCCCTTGCGTCTGGTAGATCTTGCCCTTGTAGCCGCGCTCCACCAGCGCCATCTGCGGCAGCGCCCCCGGCGTTCCCGAAGCGCCGATGAAAACGGCATCGGGCTTGGTGGCCATGGCCTTGAGCACAATCCCGGTGACCGAGGAGTCCGTGCGGCCGTAGCGCTCGTTCGCCACCACCTTGATGTGGTGTTTCTCGGCCATCTGGGTCAGTTCCTGAAGCCAACTGTCGCCATAGCCGTCGGAAAAGCCGATGTACGCCACGGTCTTCACCCCATGGGCCGCCATATGCCTGACGGCCGACTCGGTCAACAGCGAATCGTTCTGCACCGTCTTGTAAACCCAATGGCGGTTCGCATCCATGGGCGAAACAATATGCTTGGAAGCCGCCACGCTGATCATGGGCACGCCGGCCGGGCCCACGGTGTCGATCATGGCCAGCGAATTGGTGGTGATGGTCGAGCCGATGATCACGTCGACCTTGTCTTCATTGATCAGCTTGTGCGTGTTCTTCACCGCCACTGTCGTGTCCGACGCATCGTTGAGGATGATGTAGTCGATCTTCTGCCCGCCGATCTCCCGGGGAAGCAGGGTCGCGGTATTTTGTTCGGGTATCCCCAGCGACGCGGCCGGCCCCGTGGTGGAAAGCGTCAGGCCTACGCGCACTTGGGCGTACAACGCGGTCGACACGAACACACCGGCAACGACGGCGCTCAAGCGTAGTAAGGTTCTCAAATCAGTCTCCTTTTGATTTATAAAAATACGATGCAATATTCAGGGACGCCTCGGCGCCATTGCCATCGCCATCGCCTTCACAACAACATCCATCACCAGGCAAGACCTTATAGATCCAGGCACAAGACCGGGTCGCTGGTTCTGGAAACACACACCATCATCGACTTGCCGGCCGCCCGTTCGTCGGCGGACAAAACGTAGTCGAAATGTTCGGGGGTTCCCGAACAAACACCGGTTTCGCACGTACGGCAAGTGCCCTCGCGGCACGAAAACGGGATGCTGAAACCGTTTTCCTCCAGGACTTCCAGAATGCTTTTGTCGGGCGGCACCGTGAACGAGACGCCGCTGCGCTGCAACTGGATTTCGAAAGCGCCGGATTCGGCCGGCCGCGCTTCGGTGTCGGGCGCGGAAAACCACTCGAAATGCGCGGTGCCCTCGGGATGGCCGACGCAAGCCGCCTGCACCGCCTGCATCAGAGGCTGCGGGCCGCAACAGTAGATCTGTTCGCCCCGGCCCAGGTCGCGCACAAAATCCCCGGCCTGCAGATGGCCGCCGCGCTCATCATCGAAATGCCAATGCACATGGGCGTCGCCCAGTAGCCGGATGTCCTCGTACAGCGCCGCGCGCTGCCGGTTGCGCGCGGCATACACCAGGCGCCACGCGCGCCCGTTGGCGCAGCACCACCGGATCATGGACATGATGGGGGTGATGCCTATGCCGCCGGCGATGAACAAATAGGACTCGGCCTGCGGATCCAGCGGAAAATTGTTGCGCGGCGCGCCGATCTGGAACAGCGCCCCCTGCGCCAGCCGCTGATGCACATAGTCGGATCCCCCGCGCCCATTGGCGGCCCTGCCCACCGCCACGACGTAGCGGTCGGTTTCCCGGCTGTCGTTCAACAGCGAATAATGCCGGATCAAGCCGTTGGGCAGATGCATTTCTATATGCGCTCCAGGCTCGAAGCGCGGCAAGGCGCCATCCTTGACGTCCCGCAGCTCCAGCAGCACGACGTCCTTGGCCTCCGCCACATAGCCGGCAACCTTCACCGTCAGCTTTTCCGTTGGCGCCAGACTCATCACCCGTTCCTCCATGCCAACCCTAAGCCACCGCCGCCGAAGGCCTGCGCTGGACCTGCTGGGCCTGCAGCGCCGGCTGTTGCTGCTGCTCCTGCGCGATCAGCTTGTCCAGCGTCCAGCGGAAATGCGACAGCGGGCCATCGGCGGCAATCGCCAGCAGCTTGAACTGCGGGTCTTCGTCCAGCACCCGCTGCTGGCGTTCGATGATGTGCTTGTCTTCCATGAAGCCTTCGATCAGGCTGTCGTGCAGGGAAAGCGTGACGTTGTAGTTGTCGACCTCGAAGTTGTGCAGATAGCTGAAGAAGAAGTGCGTCGTGCTTTCGGTTTCTGGAGTGATGAACTGGCAGTTGCGGTATTCCTTCGCGCCTTCCTTGTTGCCTGTTTCCGCGCCCGAACCGGCCGGCGCGAACCCGCTTTCCAGGAAGAAGATCCCGGGGATGTGCATGTGGCCTACGTTCCAGCGATCCACATTGTCGTCGTTGTCGATGACCTTGCGATGGAAGGGAGGCGGCGCGCTGTTCATGTGCCAGCGCGTCACCCGGAAGCCGCGCTCCAGCCTCTCGACGGACGCGGGCTTGGTCTTGTAGGCGTATTCTTCCGAGCCGCCCAGCGTGTTGGTATGCACCCAGGCCAGGTGGGCGAAGTCGCTCAGGTTGTCCACGATGAGCAGGTAGTTCGAATCGTAATGAATGTAATCGGGCTGCCCGCGCCAGGCCGGATCGCTCAAATAGGGGAAGTCGATGATCTGCGATTCGTCGGCCAGCGCCGGGTCGCCCATCCATATCCAGATGAGGTGATCGCGCTCGACGATGGGATAGGCGCGCACCCCCAGCTTGGGAGGTATCATTTCCTGGCCGGGAATCTCCGTGCACTTGCCCGAGGCATCGAACTTCAGCCCGTGGTACATGCAGCGCACGCTGTCGCCTTCGCGCCGGCCCAGGGAAAGCGGCGCGCCCCGATGACAGCAGCGGTCTTCCAGCGCGATGGCTTTTCCGCTTGCCCCGCGAAAGAACAAAATGGGCTCGTTCAGCAGCTTGCGGGACAGGAACTTGTTGTCGATCAGTTCATAGTCCCAGCCTGCCATGTACCAGCAATTTTTTAAAAACATGTTCATCTCCTGAAAAGATCCAACCCGGCATCCCGTGCCAGCGCGCGGCCTCACGGCAAAAAGCCCCCCTCAGGGGCAGCCGGGCGCGGTGTGAATATGGAGACGAGTATAGGAGTGAAGCGGAGCCAAAAGAGCGGCCCGGAAGGGCCTCTGGCAAGTTTGGAAATGGGGGTGGCGGGCCGCCGGAAACGCCGCGATCATTCGCCGAAAAAATTGAAAATACTATTTATTTTCAATGCATTGAAGAATACCTTGCCGCTCTCGGGATTTCCGCGGGATCGGGAAATCCGCGGCGCGCCCGACCATGGCGGTCAAGCTTTTGTTCCATCCTGGGCAACAGAATCCAGGGTCCGGCCGCGGGGGCGCGGGCGGTTTCAGGCCGCCTCGTTGCGCAAGGCCATAATGGGCCCCATGGCGGGATTCGCCGTCTGGCTTTTTTCCTGGGTATAGGCGTGCTCGCGGAACAGGAATTCGGCCCGATCGCCCTGGCCCGCCTCGATGGCCTCGACGATGTTGTGGTGCTGGCCATGGGCATAGAACAGGAAATCGAACATCCTGTCCTTGCTGGTGCTGGAAAACGCAATGCTCTTGGGTGCGGTGAAAGGCACCAGGTTGCAGCGCTCGGTCAGGCTTTCAAGCAGCGGCATCTGGGCGGCTTCCATAATCAGCAAATGGAAACGGGCGTTCATTTCGGCATAGCGCAGTTCGTCGTCCTCTTGCAGCACGCGGCCGGCGAAAATGGCGTCGCCTTCGTACAGGCAGGCCTTCAGGGCCGCAAGCAATGCGGGCGATGCCCCGCGGTCGGCCACGGTACGCGCGGCAAACCCCTCCAGCACGGAACGGATGCGCAAGGCGTCCAGGCTGTGCTGGGTGGTAAAGGCCCGCACCGAATAGCCGCGCTTGCCGGCGGGCACCAGCAGGCCTTCCTGGGCCAGGGCCGGCAAAGCCTGCCGCACGGGAGTGCGCGAAACCCCGAGACGCGCGGCCAGCTCCGCTTCGGGCATGCGCTCGCCGGGCACCAGTTCGCCCCGCAGGATCATTTCACGCAGACGCACGATGACGGATGAAGGTTGTGTCATGGAATCGGGGGCTCGGGCCCCAAAAATAGGCCTTGCTCGGCCTGATTGCGCAAGGGCAGGGCTTCGCGTTGGTCGGGGAATCAGGAAAACGACGCTGTTTTGACGATCATAACAAAAAAAGAATCCCAAAATGGATCCAAATATAGTATATTCTGGCAAACAAACCCGATAAAACCTTTTATTTGGGATCCCAAAAAATAAAATCAAAGGGTGAACCGGGCCTTTTCCATGAAGACGGCCCCAAAGCATTACCGGAGCTCCTATCTTGGCCAAGAACAATCTGAACGTGGTGGTCGCCGGCATCCGGCAGCTTACCCCGCGAATCCGCGAATACCTCCTGCGCTCGCAGGATGGCGGCGCGCTGCCCCCCTTCGAACCCGGCGCCCACGTCGAACTGCACACCGAATCGCCGGTCAGCGGCCCCATCGTGCGCCACTATTCATTGATAGGCGGCGCCGGCAACTGGGACGACACGCCCGACATCTACCGCATCGCCGTGCAGCGCGAAGACCGCCAGCGCGGCTCGGCGCACATCCACGACACCTTCGCCATCGGCACCACGCTGCAGGTTTCCCACCCCAAAAATCATTTCCCGCTGGACAGGCGCGATTCCAAAAGCCTGCTCATCGCCGGCGGCATCGGCATCACCCCCATTCTGTCCATGCTGCGCAGCCTGGTCCGGCGCGGCCGGAATTTCGAAATGGTCTACTCGGGGCGCGTCGCCGCCGACATGGCCTACCGCCAGGACGTCCTGCGCCTGGGCGCTGGCAATGCGCGCATCCACGTCAGCGGCGCCGACAGCAAGAACCTGCTCGACCTGCGCGCCCTGCTGGCCAGCCAGCCCGAAGGCGCCAATGTCTATGTCTGTGGGCCCGCGCCCATGGTCAAGGCCGTGGAACAAGCCGCCCAGGAACTGGGCTGGGATCCGTCCCGCATCCGCAACGAGCTCTTTTCATCGGGGCCTGGCGCCGACGACGTCGCCTTCGATGTCGAACTCAAGGCATCGGGCCGGCGCATCCACGTCGGGCGCGACACCAGCATCCTCGACGCCCTGACCGCCGCCGGCGTGCACGTGCTGTCGGACTGCCGCCGCGGCGAATGCGGGCTCTGTCCCCTGGATGTCCTGGATAACGACGGCCAACTCGTCCACCGCGACCGCTATCTCGACGAAGAAGAGCGCGCTTCCGGCAAAACCCTTTGCATCTGCGTTTCGCGAACCACCGGGTCACGGCTGGTTCTGGACGCCTGACACCCCATAACCTGGAGACAGACCATGAGCTATACCGATGTTGACTTCACCTTCGAACCCGGCGGGTACGCCGACAACGCCACGCCGCTCGTCAAGAACTGCTGGTATGTAGCCGGCTTCAGCTCGGAAATCTCGCGCGACGTCATCAGCCGCCGCTTCCTGGGCACCGAAGTGGCGCTGTACCGCACCATGGCCGGCGAGCCGGTGGCCGTGCGCAACCGCTGCCCGCACCGCTCGTTCCCCTTGGCCAAAGGCCGCCTGGAAGGCGACGTGCTGATCTGTGGCTACCACGGCATGCAGTTCGACCCCTCGGGCCGCTGCGTCAACATGCCCTCCATGCCCATCGTGCCGGCCAATGCCAACGTGCGCTCGTTCCCCATTGCCGAACGCGGCCCCATCGTCTGGATCTGGATGGGCAACCCCGACCTGGCCGACGAAAGCAAGATCCCCGACACCAGTTGGCTGGCCGACCCCACCTGGAAAAGCGTCTGCGGCACGTTCCCGCTCAATTCCGACTACGTGGCCATGCACGAGAACCTGCTCGATCAGACCCACTTCCCCTTCCTGCATCCGGGCACCGTGGGCACGCTTGAATACGCGCGCTCCAAGCTCAAGGTGCGCCAGGAAGGCGACGTCGTCATCATCGACCGGTCGCTGAAGAATTCGCCGCCCCCGGGCATCTACGGCATTCCCACCAACCTCATGCACAAGAACGTCGACCGCCTGTCGGAAGCCCGCTTCGCCTCGCCGGCCGTCCACACCGCGTTCGCGCAGATCATCGACCACGAGCCGGCCGCGGGCAGGCCGTCGATCTACCGCTTCAACATCACGCACCTGATCACGCCCGAATCCAACGGGCGCATCCACTACTGGTGGTTCAACTCGCGCAATTTCGACCTGGACAACGCCGAAACCGACAAATTCCTTTACGAAGCCTCGAACAAGGCTTACCTTGAAGACGTCGACGCGCTCGAAGCCATCCTCAATGTGGTGCAAACCGATGTCGAGCCCCAGTTCGACCTGAACTTCGCCCCGGACAAGCCCGGCCTGATGATGCGCAAGGTGCTGCATCAACTGGCGTCGGCCGAGGCCAATTACCAATACGCCTGAGCGCCCAGGGCGCATCAATTCATTACGGAATCCATCATGGCTAAAATCATTGGCTGCATCGGAACCTCGCACGTTCCAACCATCGGCGTCGCCTACGACAAGGGCCGCCAGAACGACCCGGCCTGGGCGCCGCTGTTCGAAGGCTACAAACCCGTGGCCGCCTGGCTGGCCGAGAAAAAACCCGATGCGCTGGTCTTCATCTACAACGACCACGCCACCACCTTTTTCTTCGACATGTACCCCACGTTCGCGCTCGGCGTCGGCGAGCGCTTTCCCGTAGCCGACGAGGGCGCGGGGCTGCGCAACCTGCCCGCCATCAAGGGCAATGTCGACCTGCAATGCCATATCGCCGAATCGCTGGTCAACGACGAGTTCGACCTCACCATCTTCCAGGAAAAGCCCATCGATCACGGCTGCGCCTCGCCCCTGCCGCTGCTCTGGCCGCACGAGCCGGATTGGCCCGGCGCCATCGTGCCCATCGCCGTCAACGTGCTGCAGTACCCGCTGCCCACGGCCCGCCGCTGCTACAAGCTGGGCCAGGCCATCCGCCGCGCGGTCGAGTCCTACCCCGAAGACCTCAAGGTCGTCATCGTCGGCACGGGCGGCCTGTCGCACCAGATCCACGGCGAGCGCACCGGCTTCAACAACGAGGAATGGGATCTCGAATTCCTGCGCCAGCTGCAGTTCGAGCCCGAAAAGCTCACCAAGCTGACCCACGCCGACTTCGTGCGCCTGGGCGGCGCCGAAAGCGTCGAGCAGATCATGTGGCTGGCCATGCGCGGCGCCATGCCCGAGAAAATCCGCAAGCTGCACCAGAACTACTACCTGGCCACCACCACGGCCATGACCGTCGTTCTCTTCGAAGAAGGCGAAGAGCCTGCGCAGCAGGCAGCCCAGTCCAGCACGGCCAGCGTGCCCGCATAAGGAAGCAAGCCATGAATCCGCAACTGAAAGGCATCGAACAACTGGGCGGCACCTATGCCTTCGACATCCGCATCAGCAACAAAACGCTCAAGCTCAACCGCTTTCTCTGGAAAATGATCGGCAAGGAATGGCGCGAACGCTATCTGGCCGACCCCGAGGCCGTCATGCAGGAGGCCGGGCTGAACGACACCGAAAAAGAACTCCTGCGCCAGCAGGACTGGCTGGGCCTGGTGCAATACGGCGCCAACTTCTTCGTGCTGGAAAAATTCGCCCGCGTGGCGCGCAAGACCAATCTCGAGGTCTACGCCATGATGCGCGGCGAAAGCTTCGAAGCATTCATGCAGACGCGCCGCGTGCCCGAATCGCGCTAATGCCCGGGCATGGGCCCGAATGGCGCATCAACTCCGGCGGCCAGGCAGCGCCCGGCCGCCGAAACCCAACAACAATCCCGCTGGAGACAAGCATGACGTCGACGCCGCGTCCCACCTTTCCCTTGAACGCCTGGTATGTGGCCGCCTGGGATGCCGAAGTCGGCCGCACGCTGCTGGCCCGCAGCATCTGCGGCCAGCAAATGGTGCTTTACCGCAAGCAGGACGGCAAGGCCGTAGCGCTGGCCGACGCCTGCTGGCATCGCCTGGTGCCGCTGTCGCTCGGCACCCTGGTGGGCGACGACGTGCGCTGCGGCTACCACGGCATGCACTTCAACCCCGACGGCCGCTGCACCCACATGCCCAGCCAGGAAACCATCAACCCGTCGGCCTGTGTGCGCGCCTTCCCCATCGTGGAGCGCCACCGCTTCGTGTGGGTCTGGCCAGGCGACCCGGCCCTGGCCGACCCCGCCAAGGTGCCCGACCTGCCCTGGATGGACGACGCTGCCTGGGCCGGCGACGGCAGCATGGTCGAAGTCAAGGCCGACTACCGGCTCATTCTCGACAACCTCATGGATCTTACCCATGAGACCTATGTGCATGGCTCCAGCATCGGCAACGAGGCGCTGGCCGAAGCCCCCTTCGACGCCGTGCACGGCGAAACCACGGCCACGGTGCGCCGCTGGGTGCTGGGCGAGGAAGCCCCCGCCTTCTGGGGCGCCCAGCTCGGCAAGCCCGGCCCGGTCGACCGCTGGCAGATCATCCATTTCAAGGCCCCGGCAACCATACTGCTGGATGTCGGCGTCGCCCCGGCGGGCAGCGGCGCGCCCCAGGGCGACCGCAGCCAGGGCGTGGGCATGTGGGTCATCCACATCCCCACACCGTCCACCGAAAAAACCAGCTATTACTTCTGGTGCCACCTGCGCAACTACCGGGTGCGCGAACAGCGCGTCACGCGCGAAGTCCTGCAGGCGGCCCGCGGCATTCTGCTCGAGGACGAAACCATCATCGAGGCCCAGCAGCGCGCCATGGACGCCAACCCGGGCCGCGAGTTCTACAACCTGAACATCGACGCGGGGTCGCTGTGGGCCAGGCGCCTGATCGACGGCATGGTGGACAAAGAGCTGTCCGGCGCGCCGCGCGCGACCGTCGTTCCCCGGCAGGAGGCTGTCGGCGCATGAGCACCCACGACACCTGGTTCGACACCACCGTGCTGGCCGTTCGCGACCTCACGCCCACGGTGCGGGAATTCCAATTGCACTATGCGCAAGCCGTGCACGCCGAACCCGGCGCGCACATCGACGTCCAGGTCATGGTCAACGGCCAGCCCGACTCGCGCTCGTATTCCGTCGTGCGCTGCGAAGGCTCCAACGCGACCATCGCCGTCAAGCACGTGCCGGACAGCCGCGGCGGTTCGCGCTATATGTGGTCGCTGGCGCAAGGCGCGCGCCTCAAGGCCACCGCGCCGGCGTCCGACCTGGCGCCCGTCTACGGCTCCAGCCACTATCTGCTGATTGCGGGCGGCATAGGCATTACGCCCCTGCTGAGCGTGGCCCGCGCGCTGGTCGGCAGCGGCGCCGGCGTGCACATGGCCTACGCCGCGCGCACCGAAGCCGAACTTGCCTATCTGGCCGAACTGCAGGAATTGCTGGGCGAGCGGCTGCGCGTTTTTGTTTCCGCCCGGAACCAGCATATCGACATTCCAGGCGAAATCGCCGCGCTGGCCGACACCGCCCAGCTCTACCTTTGCGGCCCCATGGGCCTCATGGAAGCCGTGCGCGCGCACTGGTTCGCAACCGGACGCGCGGGCTCCCGGCTGCGCTACGAAACCTTCGGCTCCAGCGGCCGCTACCCCGCGGCGGACTTCACCGTTCGTTTGCCGCGGCTTGGCCTGGAGATCCAGGTGCCGGCGGAGCAATCCATGCTCGATGCGCTGACCGAAGCAGGCGTTGCCATGGTGTCCAACTGCCGCCGCGGCGAATGCGGGCTGTGCGCCGTCGATGTGCTGGAAACCGACGGCACGGCGGATCACCGCGATGTCTTCTTCACTCACGAACAACATGTCCAAGGCGGCAAAATATGCACCTGCGTGTCGCGCATGGCGCAAGGCAGCATAACCATCGAACCGCCCTGGCGCGGCGATCCCGACCTGACGCAAACCGATATCCTTGCGCCATAGGCTGCCGCTGCCGTACAAAGAGTAACCATACCGCGTAAACAACTATTGATTTTTTCCCGCCAACCAGTAACATTCAGTGGACTGTACAAGACAGTCCCAACGGCATCGAAGCCTGTAGTTACGAAACCCAAAGGAGCATGCAAATGGCGTCAAACCGAGGCGTGGCTTACGTTGGACCCGGCAAGGTCGAGGTTCAATCCATTCCCTTCCCCGAACTGGTCACCCCCGCCGGCAAAACCGCCGGCCATGGTGTGATCCTCAAGGTTCTATCCACCAACATCTGCGGCTCGGATCAGCACATGGTGCGCGGACGCACAACCGCTCCCGCCGGCCTCATCCTGGGCCACGAAATCACCGGCGAAGTCCTTGAAGTCGGCCGCGATGTCGAAAACATGAAAAAAGGCGACCTGGTCTCGGTGCCCTTCAACGTGGCCTGCGGACGCTGCCGCACCTGCAAAGAACAAGACACCGGCGTCTGCCTCAGCGTCAATCCTTCGCGCGCCGGCGGCGCCTACGGCTACGTCGACATGGGCGGCTGGATCGGCGGCCAGGCCGAATACGTCATGGTGCCCTACGCCGATTTCAACCTGCTCAAGTTCCCCGACAAAGACCAGGCCATCTCGAAAATCCGCGACCTCACCTGCCTGTCCGACATCCTGCCCACGGGCTTTCACGGCGCCGTCACGGCCGGCGTAGGCCCAGGCAGCACGGTTTACGTGGCCGGCGCGGGCCCCGTGGGCCTGGCGGCCGCGGCTTCCGCCCGCCTGCTCGGCGCGGCCGTGGTCATCGTGGGCGACCTCAACGCCGACCGCCTGGCGCATGCCAAAAAGGTCGGTTTCGAAGTCGTCGACGTCTCGCTCGACACCCCGCTGGGCGATCAGATCGCCGCCATCCTGGGCACCCCAGAAGTCGACTGCGCCATCGATGCCGTCGGTTTCGAAGCGCGCGGCCACGGCCATAGCGGCTCGCAAACCGAAGCGCCCGCCACCGTGCTGAACTCGCTCATGAACATCACCCGCGCCGCCGGCAAGATCGGCATTCCGGGCCTGTATGTCACCGAAGATCCGGGCGCCCACGACAAGGCCGCGCAAACCGGCTCGCTCAGCGTGCGCTTCGGCCTGGGCTGGGCAAAATCGCACAGCTTCTTCACCGGCCAGACGCCCGTCATGAAGTACAACCGCGCGCTCATGCAGGCCATTCTGTGGGATCGCATCAACATCGCCGAAGTCGTCGGCGTGCAGGTCATCACGCTGGACGATGCCCCGCGCGGCTACCACGAGTTCGACCTTGGCGCGCCCAAGAAATTCGTCATCGACCCGCACAACCAGTTGGGGCATCTGCGCAAGGCGGCGTAAGGGGTAAATAAGACCCTGCACTGTGCCGCCATGCGGCATGCCGTTAAAAAGCAAGGCCCGCAAGCCTTGCTTGCTCAGGCCATTGACAAACCCTCGCGTAACACCGAGGGTTTGTTCATTTCACGGCAATGAATCCAGGCTTTCGCGGCGGCTCTATCGGAACAGCGTATCGATGTAATCGGCGCCGATGCCGACTTTTTCGTAATGGTCGCGGCACATCTTGATGTAGTCGTGTACATCGAAATAACCGGCGGCCTCGCCCTTGTCGTCCAGCCAGATCAGCGGGCCCTTGACGATGAAGAAGGTCTTCATGGGGTCTTTGTGCTCGTAGGCGACCAGCGTATGGCCTTCGCCCGGCGTTTCATAAACGAAATCGCCGGCGGTGGCGGTCCACTCATGCTCCAAGTAGCCCCATTTGCCCGAGATGGTGTAGGCGAAAACTTCGTGCGGGTGGTAGTGACGATTGACCAGTCCGGCGGACTTGGCCATGAGGATGTCGGCCCATTTGTTCTGGGTGGGCGAAATCCACAAAGGGCGGGACGATACCGTGTCGGAAAAAGGCACGTAATAGCGTTCGTCGTCGGTGGGGGCGTTGGCGATATAAGCTTCGGGCAGGGCGTCCGGCTTGAACACATCGGAAATGGCGGGGATGTCTTTCCAGAATTCGGTGGTGGGTGCGTCGGCCATAGTGGTCTCCTGGTAATGAAAACAGCGCGCGATGCGATAACCGCGTATGAACGGTTTATTTTCCACTTAGGATGCAAACAAGCTTAACGCATATTGATGTTGCCAGGGCCTGTTGACACATGTCAACAGGCCCCAGGCCGCTCTTTCCATCGACAAGACTTTGGCGTGAGGTCAAAGGTTGGGCAGTTCGGCCGCCCTGGGATCGTCCTTGAACTGAAACGCCTTCTGGAAAGCGGGCCGCTCACGCATACGCCCGTACCACTCTTTCAAGCGCGGATACGTACCGTCCGGCATGAAGTCCGGCCGCAAATTCATGATGCGGTCGATGAACGGCACGATCGCGATGTCCGCCAGGGAATATGTGCTTCCACCGAGCCACGTGCGCTCGGCCAGGTTCGACTCGACCTGATTCAAACAGCTTTGCATCTTGTCGACCGCGTCGCGCAACTCATCCTCGGTGAAGCCGCCGTGGGCCATCTTCTCCCAGCGCTCGCGCCGCTCTTTTGTGGGTATCCGCGAGAGCGTTTCCCGCAGTTTCTCCGAATCGAGGCCTTCCGATGCGCGGCCTCGGAGCTTTTGCCAGGTCGGGGCGTAAACCGCCTTGTAGGCGACCTCGTCCGAATACTTGATCCACAGGCGCATCTGGTAGCGTTCGTAGGGATCCTGCGGCTTCAGCGGGTTTTGCGGAAAATAGTCGTCGAGGTATTCGATGATGATGGAGGATTCGACAACGGGCCGCCCCTCGTGCCATAGCGCGGGCACCACGCCGTTCGGATTGATGGCAAGGTATTCAGGCCGATGCTGTTCGAACTTCTGCAGATCCAGCATGTGGCTTTCGAAGGGAATGCCCTTTTCATACAAGCACAGGCGCACTTTTTTCGAACAGGTGGAGGCAAGGCCATGAAACAAGTGGATGCCAGGGCCGGCGGTTGAAAAATTTGGTTCGCTCATCAGATATCCCGAGAAACCCCGGTGCTCGAGACCGAGGGAAGAAATTGCCGCCGGCGGATCGCGCTTCTGATCCGCCTGACTCTGAGTCAAATACTCATCCGGTCAATCATATTGAGCGCGGCCCGCCACGTCAATCGGTCTTTTTCTTCCCTTGCATGGCATCGACAAACCGGGGCCAGACGAATTTCTCGCCGACGGGGTAAGCAATGCCCAGCTCCTGCATGCGGTCGACGAACCCGTCCTGCAACTGGGCCGTGGCGCTGGACATCAGCGGAGCAATATCGACGTCCTGCAAGGTCTCGACCACTTCGCGCATCTCGGCGGCGCGGCGGCGGCCATGTTCGGCGACTCGGCTGATGAGGTAATCGGGCAGATCGTCCGTCCAGCCCATGCCGGGAAAGGTTTCGGCCAGCGAAGCCAGCACTTCCTTCTCGGCGCCGTAGCTGCGAGCCGCGGTCATGCACTCCACCGTCAGGGCCTCGATGCCCTTGATCATGACGCTGCGGCACATCTTGATGGCCGAGGCCACGCCCACCCTGGTGGCAACCGCTCGTGTGCGCAAGCCCAGCTTGTTCAGGCTTTCCGACAGCGCGGCAGCCTGCTCGCCGCCCAGCAGCATGGGCACCTTCAGCCCATAAGGAGGCACCGGCGCCATGACGGCGGACTCCACGTAGAAGGCTCCGGAACGCTCGATGGCGTCGCGGTCGATGTCCTTGGTGGCCGGCGACACCGAATTGATGTCCATGAAATACTGGCCCGGTTTCAGGAACTCGGCGGCGGCCTCGGCCGCCGCGCGGGCGGAACTGGCCGTTACCGCGGAAATGACGAGATCCGCGCCACGCACCGCGCTTTCGAGACTGTCGTGCAGCACCACGCCCAGGGCCTTGGCGCGTTCGGCCAGGGCCGGACGCAGGGCCGCATCGCCAACCTTGATGTCGAACGTGGATACCTTGGCGCCGGCCTTGACGCAGCCCTCGGCCAGCAGGGTGCCGGCTTCGCCGAAGCCCACCAGGGCAATGCTGTTCAATGTTGGAAGCGTCGCGCTCATTTCATTAATCCTTGTACATGATGAATTCGGCTTCGCGCTGGGCGATCCGCCAGCCTTGTTCCGTCTTGACGAAACTGTCGTGGAACTCGCCCAGCACCTGGCGCGCATTGGCCTTGCGGCCGAAGGCTTCGACGGCTTCGCCGGCGCTGGTGCTCCACAGCACCAGGTAGCTCACCGCCTTGGCCGAGCCGGCCTGGGTCTCGATGAACACGGTATTGCCGACCACGTGCCGGGTAATGCGATCGGCGGGCCGGCCCTGGTAGGAAGCCAGGATTGCGGCGCGCCCGTCCAGCCAGGCGCCGCCCGGACGCGCCAGGCGGCCATCCTCGGCAAACAGGTCGGCAAAGGCCTGGTAGTCCTGCTGATCGACGCAATAGGCCGATCGCGCCACCAGTTCCCGGCATGCCGTCTGAACCGCGGCGAGTCCTTCCGAAGATTCGATATTGCTCATGAGTTCATCCTTGTTCTTTATATTCCATGCCCGGGCGCTGCGCACCCGAACCGTTCACGGTGCGGCCACGCCCATACATGCGCTACGCGCCCAGCCACCGCGCCAGAACGTCCGACACGGCCTGCGGCTTTTCCATGGTCGACATGTGGCCGCAGTCTTCGATGGCATGCAGGGAGCCAAGCCCCGGCGGCACCAGCTTCAGCATGGCCTCGTGACGCGGCAAAGGGCTCCACGAATCTTGGCGCCCGCAAATGAACACGGTGGCGCAGGCCAGCGACCGCAACACCGGCGTGGCATCGGGGCGAACCAGCAGCGCGCTGATCTGCGCTTCGAACTGCATGGGCGTGCGGCGCTCGATCATGTCCAGGATGGCTTCATACAAGGGCGTGCCGAGCTGATCGGGATGCACCATGCCCGGCGCCCACAACCCGCCCATGGCGCGCATGCCCTGCTCTTTCGCCACGGCCAGAAGCTTCATGCGCTTGTCGCGCTCGACCTCGGCGGCCTGCCCTTTGGCAATCGCTTCGTAGCCGGTATCCAGCAAGGCCAGGCGCTGCACGCGCTGCGGAGCCTGGCGGACGACCTCCAGCGCGACCCGGCCGCCCATGGAGTGGCCGGCCAGCGAGAACTCGGGGTAAGGCGCCGTTTCGAGCACCTTCTTCGCCATGCCGGCGATGGAATCGAGGTCGTTGTAATCGGGAACGAAGGTGTCGGCGCGCGAGGCCAGCGCTTCGCGCTGATCGACCCACACCGCTTCATCGCACAACAGGCCCGGAAGCAAAACCAGTTTTTCTTTCGCCATATCTACTTTGCTATGTTATTTACCCGGCCAGACGCGCTGCGGCACGTGCACATGGCCGTCGAACAGCCACCGCGCCGTGCGTATCAATGCGGCGCTGCCCACCTGCACCGAACCGCCGCTGCGATCCAGATTGAGCTGCACGCTGAGTTCGCCGGTGGGATGCTCGATGCCGAGGGTAGGCGCATCGCCTTCGGGCATGGCCGCCACGCCTTCGCACACCGAACCGGGCACGGCCACGGCCGTCGCCACGCTGACCGCGCCGAGCACGCCGATGGAAGCATGGCAGCGATGGGGAATGAAGCTGCGCGTGTTGATGGCGCCGCCCTGTGTAGGCGGCGAAATCAGGCACATCTTGGGCACAGTGCGCGAGGCGACGTCGCCCAGGTTCATCATGGGCCCAACCTTGAGCCGAATCGCCTCGATCCGCTGCTTGAGTTCGTCGTCGGCGTCCAGCTCGGCGCGGGTTTCGTAGCCGCTGCGTCCCAGATCCTGGGCCCGCATCAGCACCAGCGGCATGCCGTTGTCGATGCAGGTTACCGCAACGCCATCGATAACATCCTGGGCATTGCCGGTGGGCAGCAAGGCGCCGCAGCTCGAACCCGCCGTATCGCGGAATTCCAGGGGAATAGCCGCGGCCGTACCGGGCACGCCGTCGATGCGCTGGTTGCCGTCATACTCTACATGGCCGCCGGGCGTGGACACCGAGGCCACGGCGATCTGTCCGGTGTTGACCATATGGATGGCCACCCGCGTCGTGTCGCCCGTGGCGGCGATCATGCCGGTCTCGATGGCATAAGACCCGACTCCGGCCAGCATATTGCCGCAATTCTGGCCGTAGTCGACGCGCGCTTCGTTCACCACCACCTGGGCGAACAGGTAATCGACGTCGGCGTCGGGCCGGCTCGAAGCGGAAACAATGGCCACTTTGCTGGTCAGGGGATCGGCGCCGCCTATGCCGTCGATCTGGCGGACGTCGGGCGAACCCATCACGGCCAGCAGCACGCGGTCGCGCACCTCTGGATCGGCGGGCAGATCCGAAGCCAGGAAATACGCGCCTTTGGATGTGCCGCCGCGCATCTGCACACATGGAATCCGGATTTGCATGACAGCCTCTTGTGCGTTAGATATCTTCCAGGGAATCGACGTAGCGCAAGCCCTTGGCCTCGAGCTTTTCGCGCATCTTGTAGTAGTCGAGCCCAAGGGTGCCGCCGGCCAGAACCTTGCGGGTCACGGCTTCCTTGTCGAGCCGGGCCTGCGACGCAACCGCCACCTTGGCCACATTGGCAACCGGAACCACCACCACCCCGTCGTCGTCGGCGACGATAACGTCGCCCGCATGGACGATCTGCTGGGCGCACACCACCGGCACGTTCACCGAGCCCAGTGTCTCCTTGACCGTGCCCTGGGCCGAAACCGCCTTGGACCACACGGGGAAGCCCATTTCCTTCAGGGCCTTGATGTCGCGGCAGCCTGCGTCGATGATCAGCCCGCGCACGCCGCGCGCCGCCAGGGACGTTGCCAGCAGTTCACCGAAATAGCCGTCCAGGCATTCGGAGGTGGGCGCGACCACCAGGACGTCGCCCTCGCGGCATTGCTCGACCGCCACATGCAGCATCCAGTTGTCGGAAGGCGCGGTCAGCACGGTGATGGCCGAGCCCGCAATCGCGGCGCCATTCCAGATGGGACGCATATACGGGGCCAGCAGGCCCAGGCGGCTTTGCGCTTCGTGCACGGTGGCCGAGCCGGCCTTTTGCAGGATTTCGATGTCGGCCGCGCTAGCGCGCGGCACATTGCGTACGACGACTCCACGGATCATGACAGCTCTCCTACGACGGAAGGCGTAAGGCGCATATAGCCTTCGGCATATTCAATGTTGCGGGCGGCGGTGATGCCGATATTGCGCTTGGCCTGCACGCCGCGCTGCAGCGCAACGCGCGTGTAGTACTCCCACAAATGCTCTTGCCCAGCCATGCATTCGATGGCCTGGCGCTTCAGATCCCAGACATCGGTAATGTCCAGGAAAGTATTGGGAATCCATTCGCATTGTTCCGTTTGATGCGGCTCGAACGCATACACCGGCGGAGCGCCCACCACCTTCTGGCCCGGATTGTGGCCTTCGGCCTGGGCGATGACGCGCGCTTCCTGCGCCACGTGCATGGCCAGGGGATGATCGAAGTTGTAGGGGTCCTTGACCGAGTGACTCAATACGAATGCCGGCAGCACATCGCGATACACGTCGACCAGACGCATCAACGCCTCGTCGTTGACGCGCATGGGGTAGTCGCCCAAATCGAAGAATTCGATTTCGGCGCCCAGGATGTCGGCGGCCTTTTGCGCCTCTTCGCGGCGCGCCTCTTTGACCTTGGCTTCCGTCATGTTGCCCTTGCGCCAGAGCTTGGCCGACTCGCCGCGTTCGCCGAAAGACAGGCAGACGACCTTCATGCGGTAGCCCTGGCGAACGTGGGTGGCAATGGCTCCGCCCGACCGCCATACGAAGTCGGCCGAATGGGCGCTGATCACAAGACCCGCTTTGGGTGTTTTTATGGTTTCAGTCATGTTGTATCCGTATAAGCTTGAACAATGAGGTGGCAGAACCCAGTATGCCAAAGAGGGCCGGGGGCCTGCCAGTGACTTTGCCTTTCATGTCGTGCGATTCGCTTATAGCAAGCCTCGCACTCCCCGGAGCCTCAAGGCTCCGCGGCCAATCCGATGAGGCGGGCCAATTGCTCGGGATCGCCCAGCAATACGCCGCTCTGGCCCTGCCAGCTGATTTGCCCGCGATCCAGGACGATGGCTCTTTCGGTAAGTTCCAGCGCCAGCTCGGCATGCTGCTCGACCAGCACGATGCCCATGCGCCCCGCCTGGCTCAGCTTGCGGAACGCATCGACCAGGCTGTCCACGATGACCGGGGCCAGACCCTCGAAAGGCTCGTCCAACAGCAGGACCTGGGGATTGCCGATAAGGGCGCGCCCGATGGCCAGCATCTGCTGCTCGCCGCCCGACAACTGATTGCCCATATTCCGCCGGCGTTCGGCCAGGCGCGGAAACAAGCCGTAAATGCCCGTCATGTCCCAATCGCCGGCGCGCGCGGCCACGCGCAGGTTTTCTTCCACGGTGAGCGAGGGGAAGATGTCGCGCTCCTGGGTTACCAGGCCAAGGCCGGCGCGGGTGCGCTCGTGGCTGGACACACGGCCGATGTCCCGGCCCTTGTAGCGAATGGCTCCCGAATGCTGGGTGGTCAGGCCCAGCATGGTGTTCAGCAACGTGGACTTACCCACGCCGTTGCGGCCCAGGACGCTGAGGGTTTCGCCCACGTCCAGCGACATCGACAGGCCCTCCAGCACCACGGTTTCGCCATACCCGGCGACGATGTTTTCAATGTCCAGCAAATCAGGCATGTGTGCGCTCCCCTAGATAAACCGCGCGCACCCGTGGGTCGCTGCGCACTTCGTCCACGTTTCCTTCGACCAGCACGGCGCCCTCGACCAGCACGGTGATGCGCCGCGCGAAGCGGAACACCAGATCCATGTCGTGCTCGATCACCAGCGTGGCGACATCTTCGGGCAGACGCTCCAGCAGGTCGAACAAACGATGGCCCTCGGTGGAAGGCACGCCCGCCACCGGCTCGTCCAGCAGCAGGACGCTGGGCTTCAGCGCCAATGCCAGCGCAATTTCGATCAGGCGGCGCTGCCCGTAGGCCAGCGAAACGACGCTGCGGCCGGCCAGCTCCAGCAGGCCCAGCGAACGCAGCAATTCGGCGGCCTCGTCCATGAGCGCCGAGGACTGTGTAACCCCCGTGAACAGGCGGCTGTCGATGCCTTCACGGGCCGACAGGGCCAGGCCGATGTTCTCGCCCACCGTCAGTTGGTTGAACAAGGAATTGATCTGAAAGGTGCGCGCCAGGCCCAGCTTGACGCGCCGCTCGGAGGGCATGCCGGTGACATCGCGTCCCGACAGAAGAACCTGCCCCTTGGAGGGCTTGAGCAAGCCGGTGATCAAGTGCACCAACGTGCTTTTCCCCGCGCCGTTGGGCCCGATGAGAGCGTGCCTGGCTCCGGGCTCGAGCTGCAGGTTGACGTCGCGCGTCACCTTCAGCTCGCCGAATTGCTTGCTTAAACCGCGCAGTTCCAGTGCGATGGTCATTTTGCGCCCTCCTTCCTGCTTAGCCTGGCCACCCATCCGGCCACGCCGTCGGGCGCATAGCGCACAATCAATATCAAGACCACGCCCAGCACGGCCAGCCAGTTGGTGGGGTCGAGCGCCGCGGCCCGATCGGACAGCACCACGAAGATAATGGCGCCGAAGAACGCGCCGTACAGACGGCCCGTGCCGCCCAGGGCCAGCATGACCACCACATTGGCCGACAAGGTGAACGACAGCGAGTCCAGGCCCACGATGCGATTGATCTGGGCCGACAGGCCGCCGGCCACGCCCGCGATTGCCGCCGATATCGTGTACAGCACCCACAGGCGCCGCTCCACCGTGACCCCCAGCATGCGCATGCGCACCGGATTCTCGCGTATGCCCTGGGCGGTCAGGCCGATGGAGGAATTGACCAGCTTCTTGAGCAAGGCGTAGATAAGCGCCAGAACCACACAGGCGTAGACAAAGGCGGTGTGGCCGTAGATGTCGAACTTGAACAGCCCGAATATCGGCGAAATATCGTAGCCCGCCAGGCCATCGTCGCCGTTGGTGACCGACTTGGCCACGTTGGCCAGCTCCAGCAGCAGGGTCGCCACGGCCAGGGTCAGCATGAGCTGGGTCAGCCCGGTGGTGCGCAAAACGGCAAAGCCCGAAACCAGGCCCACCACGCCGGCCACCACCGCCGCCACAAGCAGCCCGCTGATGGGCTCGGCGGATACATGCAGCGCATACAAGGATGCAGCGTAGGCCCCCATCCCGAAAAAGGCCGCATGGCCCAGGGACTCGACCCCGCCGTAACCCTGAGCCAGATCCAGCGACAAGGCGAAGACGGCCATGACGGCCACTACGGCGGCAAGCGCCAGATAGCCCTCGGCGAAAAAGAAGGTCAGCACGGCGGCAAGCGCCAGCAGCGCGTCGACCCAGGTATAGCTTTGGCGCCTGAACGAGGCGATGACGAGGCCGGCGTCGGAAAGTTTATTCATGATTTCTCCACGAATCGGAAATTGTTGCCGCGGCTACCCGACGCGGGACACAAGGCCCCGCGGCCGCAACAGCAAAATGGCCAGCACAGCAAGATAAATGATGAAGCCGCCCAGCGCCGGGATGTAATACCGGCCCATGGTGTCGATGACGCCCAGCAGCAGGGCCGAATACAGCGAGCCCTTCAGGCTGCCCACGCCTCCCACCGCTACGACGATAAGCACCAGCACCAGGTATTTGAGTCCGTAATAGGGCTCCAGGGGCAGCATCTGGGTGCCCACGGCGCCGCCCAGGGCGGCCAGGCCGCAGCCGATGGCGAACGTGACGGCGAACACGACCGGCACATTGATGCCCACGCAGCGCGCCATGCGGGGATTGTCGACCGCCGCGCGCAGGCGGGCGCCGAAAGTGGTGTACTCCAGGCACAGCCACAACGCGCCGGCCACCACCACGCTAAGCACCAGCACGAACAGGCGATAGACCGAGATATTCATGGCGCCCATCGTGATCTGCCCCGTCAGTATGGACGGCAATACGATGCTCTGGATCTGCGGGCCGGCGATGTTCTTGACGATGGCCGTAACCACGAAGGTCATGCCCAGGGTCATCAGCAATTGCCCCAGCGCATTGCTTTTGTACACCCACTGGTACAAGGTGCGCTCCAGGACCAGGCTGATCAGCATGGTTGCCGCCACACCCAGAACCAGCGCCGCGAAATAGTTCAGGCCGACATGGCTGGCCAGCCACAGCGTAATGAAGCCTCCGACCATGGCAAAGGCCGAGTGCATGAGGTTGACGACTCGCATCACCCCCATGGTGATGGTCAGCCCGACGGAGATTAGGAACAGCATCATTCCGTACGACACACCGTCGATCAGCAGCGTCAGGAACGTGGAAAATACATGTGGCATTGAGAAAACTCGATTCGCAAATGGTGGCCGCGCCGGCAAAAAAGCCGCTAGAAAACGAACGCGGCCAGATACGAAATTTCGGGAACGAAAACGGCATCCGGCCCGGGCCGGATGCCGGACAGCCTACTTGGCCGAAGCGGCATGCTGGACATGCCAGGGTTCGACCACCGCCGTATAGGTCTTGAACGGCACATTGCCCAATACGCCATCGACTTTTTCAATGCGGCGCATATAGACGTTCTGCGTGATTTCGCGCGTCTTGGGATCGATGGTTACCGGCCCGCGCGGGCTTTCCCACGAATAGCCCTTTACCGCGGCCATGGCCTTGTCGCCGTCCTTCTTGCCGCCGGTCGCCTTGATCATTTTTTCGATCAGGTGCATGCCGTCGTACACCGCCAGCGACGCCAGGCTGGGCAGGGCGCCGTACTTGGCCTTGTACTTGGCCACGAAGTCCTTGTTGGCGGGATTATCGAGATAAGGCGAATAATGCTGGGCGGTGACCATGCCGATGGCGCTATCGCCGATGGCGGGCAGATCGGATTCCTGAGTCTCGTTGGTGGCCATCAGGGCAACACCCTGTTTGGCCAGGCCACGCGCATAGAAAGCCTTGATGAAGCCCGCCGACATGGGGCCCACCGGCATGAACATGAATACATGCTTGACGCCCGAATCGCTGACGCGCTGCAGGTAGGTGGAGAAGTCGGTCGTGCCCAGGGGAACCTTGATGGCCTCGACGATATTGCCGCCCATTTTCGTGAAGCCCGCCGTATAGGCGTCGATGGCGTCGTGGCCCGGCGCGAAATCGGCCGCCACGATGACCGCCTTGCGCGCGCCCTGCTCATAGGCCCATTGCGTCAGGGGAATGTTCAGCTGCCATTGGGTAAAGCCCGCGCGCACGAAATACGGCGACTTGTCGGTCACGCTGGACGTGCCGCTGTTGCCCATGATGTACGGAGTTTTGGTTTCGTTGACGATGTCGGCCGTACCCATGATGGTCGGGGTGAACGCGCCGCCGATCAGGTACTGCACTTTGTCGCGCACCACCAGCTCCTGGGCCAGTTGGCGAGCGCGTTGGGGGCTGGAGCCGCCTTCGTCGCGCTTGACGACGGTAATGGTATGGCCGTCGATCTTGCCGCCGTGTTCGTCAAGGTAAAGGCCGACGCCGCGATCGTATTCCTGGCCCCACCACGAATAGGTGCCCGAATACTGGCTCAGCAGCCCGATCTTGATTTCGTCGGCATGCGCCGGAGCCAGGCCCAGCATGTTCGCGGCAACAAACACGGCGGCGCCGAGCTTAAGACTGCCCATGAGTCTTGAGTGCATTATGCAATCTCCTGAAATGTTCTGGTTTTATGTGTCGGGCGGCCGGCGCGCTGAGCGCCAGCCGCCCATTGCCGGCTTACTTGCTTTTGTGAGCCGCGTGCCAAGGCTCGGAAACGGCCTTGTAGGTATAGAAGGGCACATTGCCCAAGGCGCCGCCTTCGACTTTCTCGACTTTGCGCATGTAGACGTTCTGGACGATTTCACGCGAGGAATCGATGGAAACGGGGCCGCGCGGGCTTTCCCATGCAAAACCCTTGACCGATGCAACCGCCTTGTCGCCGTCTTTCTTGCCGCCGGTGGCTTCTATCATGTGAGCCACGACGCTCATGGCGTCGTAGGCCGCCATGGAGGCCAGGCTGGGCAGCGCGTCTTTGCCGAACTTGGCCTTGTACTTGGCCACGAAGTCCTTGTTGACCTTGGTGTCGAGGTAGGGTGAATAATGCAGTGCGGTAACGATGCCCAGTGCCGAGTCGCCGATGGCCGGCAGGTCGGATTCCTGGGTTTCAGCGCCCGCGTACAGCGCGATGCCTTCCTTGGACAGCCCGCGCTGCGCATAGGCCTTGATGAAGCCCGCCGACATGGGGCCTACCGGCATGAACATGAATACGTGCTTGACGCCCGAATCGTGGATGCGCTGCAGGTAGGTGGAGAAGTCGGTCGTGCCCAGGGGAACCTTGATGTTCTCGACCATGGTGCCGCCCAGCTTCTTGAACGTGTCGTTGAAGGCGTCGACGATATCGGCGCCCGGCGCGTAGTCGGCCGTGACGGTAACCGCCTTGTGCGCGCCGTGTTCGTACGCCCAGGTGATAAGCGGCACACAGTACGTCCACGAGGTATAGCCCACGCGCACGAAATACGGCGATTTGTCGGTCATGTTGGCCGTGGCGCCATTCACGAACACATAAGGCGTCTTGGTTTCGTTGACGATGTCGGCCGTGCCCATGACGGTCGGCGTGAAGGTGCCGCCCACCAGGTATTGCACTTTGTCGCGCACCACCAGCTCCTGGGCCAGTTGGCGAGCGCGCTGCGGGCTGGCGCCGCCTTCGTCGCGCTTGACGATGGTAATGGTGTGGCCGTCGATCTTGCCGCCGTGATCCGCAAGGAAAAGCTCGGTGCCGCGATCGTATTCCTGGCCCCACCACGAATAGGTGCCCGAATACTGGCTCAGCAGCCCTACCTTGATGTCGTCGGCCCTGGCGGGAGCCGCAAGCACCACACTCGCCGCCGCGAACAGCGCCGCTCCCATCCCCAGATACTTGCTACGCAGTAAATGCATGCCTGTCTCCAAAATGTTGTTGATATTTTCAACGCACGAGTTTGCGCCGAATTGTCAATTATGATCGCATTGCCGCCCTCGCGCGACCAATGCCAATCGGCACAAAAGGTATGCGTTTTGCTTATAAGACTGAAGGATACGGCCCGTGGCCGCCGTTTAGCCGTCGTTCCGGCACAAGGCGCGCAATTCGGCAATGAACGATTTCATGCTGGCGCCCAGGTCGCTGTCGGCGCGCATCGTCAACCCGATATGGCGGCTGGTTTCCTTGACGTCGACGGGCAGGACCTGCAACAGCCCGGCCGAAATCCCGCGGACGATCTGGCGGCGGGACAACAAAGCCAGGCGATTGCTGTCCATGAGCAGCGCCTGCAGCACCACGGCGCTGTTGACTTCCAGCGGCGCATGCGGGGGCACGACGCCGTCGGCGGCGAACGCGCGCTCGAAGGCCGCCCTGGCCGGCGTGCCGCTCAGCGGCGCTATCCAGGATTCGCCCACCAGCTCGTGCAGGCCGGAAAGCCGTTTCCCGACGAGAGGATGGCTTTGCCGCACGACCACCGAAAGCGTGTCCTCGAACAAAGGCTCCTGCACCACGTCGGCATTGGGCTGCCTGGCGCGCAAGGCGCCGACGATGATGTCGACGTCGGCATGGCGCAATTGATGCATCAACGCATCGTAAGTGCCATCGACGATGGTGACGTTCAAGTCCTTGTGCAGGGCCAGCACCCGATCCACCGCGCGCGGCACCAACACCCCCGACGACAGCGGCAGCGAACCGATGACGATGCGGCCCGTCATCCTGCCGTGCAGCGCCATCAAGTCTTCTTCGGCATGCCGAAATTCCGCCAGGGCCAATTTGCTGCGCCGCAAGACCGCCTCGCCGCTTTCCGTCAGGCGCATGCCGCGCACGGATCGCTGGAACAGCTTGACGCCCAGCATGTGCTCCATCTGGCGCAGCGCCTGATTGACCGCCGGCTGGCTCACGCCCAGCCGGCCGGCCGCCGAGCTTTCGCCACCCGTTTCGCAAAACGCAATATAGGTTTCCAGGTGGCGGTAGGCGCAAGCCCCCGCGAAACGGCCCGCCGAAGGCCTGGCCGGCGGCATGCCCGGTTCGACGGCGGCGGCTGCCTCGCTTTCGGCCAGGGCAAGCTGCGCCATGGCCCGCTCGGCGCGATGCACCAGCAAACGCCCTTCGGCGGTCGTCAACATGCCGCGCGCCGCGCGTTCGAACAGCGCCACCCCCAGGCTGCTTTCCAGCTCCCGGATCGCCCGTGCAATGGCGGACTGGGACAGCGGCAATAGCTGCGTAGCCTGCGCCGTGCTGCCGGTCTTGCTGACAGCCAGCACCGAACGGAACTGCTTCAGATACCGGGCAAGCAATAAAGACCTGCCATGCCTGTCGCGCATCCGGCTCCCCCTTTCTCGACCCCGCGCCCACGTCTGTGCGCCCAGGCGTCATCATACTCAAAGCGGGCGCCCGCCGTCCGCGCAGCGTCCACTGCGCCCCATTTTGTCGCACCGCGCCCGATCGAGGTGCGCGGCCGCCCAGACTCAAAACGACGATCCGCTCCGCCGACTCCCTCGGCCATTGCCGCGCAATGCCGGCAAGAGCCTCTTCGCTCCCGCCAGCGCCAAGCCTCCCGACTATTCGACTCAAACCTGGCACGGTATTTGCTTGGCTGTACTTGCGGCGCCCAATTGCGCAACCGGCCGGCGCAAGCGCAAGACCAGGGCGTTGCCTTCGCCGCAAAAGGAAACAGGAACAGCCATGAACACCGTCAAACCCTCCAGAACCGCCGGCGGCGCCGGTCCAGCCATCAACCCGTCGCGCCGTCGCTGGCTTGGAGACGCCGCAAAGGCCACCGCAAGCCTGGGCGCCATCGCAATGGCCGACGCCGTTCTCAAACCGGCGGCCTGGGCCGCGGGCTCGGACGCCCCGGAAAAGCCCGAGGTCAGGATCGGCTTCATTCCGCTGACGGACTGCGCTCCCATCGTCATGGCGTCGGTGCTGGGGCTGGACAAAAAGCACGGCGTTACCATCATCCCCAGCAAAGAAACCTCGTGGGCGGGACTGCGCGAAAAACTCGCCAGCGGCGGCCTGGATTTCGCCCACGTCCTCTACGGCTTGATCTACGGCATGCACCTGGGCATCGCGGGCCAGCAGCACGACATGTCGGTCCTGATGGGCCTGAACCAGAACGGCCAGGGCATTACCCTGTCGAACCAATTGCGCGATGCCGGCGCCGTCGATGGCGAAAGCCTGAAAAAAGCCATTTCGGCCAACCCCAGAACCTACACGTTCGCCCATACCTTCCCCACCGGCACGCACGCCATGTGGCTGTACTACTGGCTGGCCGCCTACGGCATCGACCCCGTCAAGGATATCCGCGCCGTCACCGTGCCGCCCCCGCAAATGGTCGCCAACATGCGCATCGGCAATATGGACGGCTTCTGCGTGGGAGAACCCTGGAATGCCCGCAGCATTGCCGACAAGGTCGGCTTCAGCGCGGCCACCTCGCAGGACATCTGGGCCGATCACCCCGAAAAAGTGCTGGGCGCGCGCGCGGATTTCGTCCGGCAGCATCCCAACACCGCCCGCGCCGTCACGGCCGCCATTCTGGAGGCCGGCAAATGGATAGACGATTCGCCCGAAAACACGCGCAAGGCCGCGCAGACCATCGCCGCCAAATCGTACGTCAACGTCAGCCCCGACATCATCGTCGACCGCATGCTCGGCCGCTATACCAATGGCCTTGGCAAGGCGTGGACGGACAAGCACCCCATGCGCTTCTACGGCGAGGGCGCGGCGACGTTTCCCTACCTGAGCGACGGCATGTGGTTCCTGACCCAGCACAAGCGCTGGGGCCTGCTCGACAAGCACCCCGACTACCTGGCCGTCGCCAGGCAGGTCAATCGCATCGACCTGTACAAGCAAGCCGCCACCGCCGCCGGAGCGGCGCTGCCCACATCGGAAAGCCGATCCAGCCGCCTCATGGACGGCGTCGTATGGGACGGCAGCAATCCCGCCGCCTATGCCGACAGCTTCAAGATTCACGCTTCAACCTAGGAAAACCATGGATACCCTTGCCGCCCCGCCCGCCACCCGACTGAGCACCCCCTCCTGGCGCAACCGTGCCGCAGGCGTGCTCGCCGCCTGCGCCGGCCCCGCCGCCGGCGGCGTCTTGCTTGTCATCGCGTGGCAGCTGATCAGCCTGCGCATTCCCGAAATTCCCGGGCCATGGCCCACGCTGGCCTCCGCCATCCAGGTATTCGAGCATCCCTTCCATCGCACCGGCCCGAACGATGTCGGCATGGGCTGGAACATCCTGGCTTCGCTGGGCCGCGTCGCGATGGGCTTTTTGCTGGCGGCGGCCGTCGGCATTCCCGCCGGATTCCTGATCGGCCGGTTCAAGACGCTGAACGCCATCTGCTCGCCCGTCATCAGCCTGCTGCGGCCCGTCTCCCCGCTGGCCTGGCTGCCTCTGGGCCTGCTGCTGTTCCGCGCCGCCAACCCCGCCGCGATCTGGGCCATTTTCATCTGCTCCATCTGGCCCATCATCATCAACACGGCCGACGGCGTGCGGCGCATTCCGCAGGACTATCTGAACGTGGCCCGCGTGCTGGATCTCTCCGAGTGGAAGGTATTCAAAAGCATACTTCTGCCGTCCGTCCTGCCCTACCTGATCACCGGCACACGCCTGTCCATCGGCACCGCCTGGCTCGTCATCGTGGCCGCCGAGATGCTGACCGGCGGCACCGGCATCGGCTTCTGGCTTTGGGACGAATGGAACAACATGAACGTCGAGCACATCCTGATCGCGGTATTCGTCATCGGCGTGGTCGGCATGCTGCTGGACGCCGCCCTGCTCGCGCTGGGCCGGCGCTACAGCCACAAAGAGGGGTGAACCCATGAACGACAAGTACGTCAGCATCGAATACGCGGGCCAGTCGTTCGACACCCGCAACGGACCCTTCGTGGCCCTGAAGGACATCAATCTTGCCGTGCGCCAGGGCGAGTTCGTGTCATTGATCGGCCACTCGGGCTGCGGCAAATCCACACTGCTGAATCTCATCGCCGGCCTGACCCAGCCCACCGAAGGCGTGCTGCTGTGCGCCGGCCGGGAAATCAAGGGGCCGGGTCCGGATCGCGCCATGGTGTTTCAGAACCATTCTTTGCTGCCCTGGCTCAACTGCCACCAGAACGTCTACCTGGCCGTGGAGCGCGTGTTCGCGAAAACGGAAAACAAGCGCCAGCTTCGGGCCAGGGCCTCGGCCGCATTGAACATGGTCGGACTGCGGCACGCCGAACATAAACTGCCCCACGAAATCTCCGGCGGCATGAAGCAGCGCGTGGGCATTGCGCGGGCCTTGGCCATCGAGCCCAAAGTGCTGCTCCTGGACGAACCGTTCGGCGCGCTGGATTCGTTGACGCGGGCGCATCTTCAGGACGAACTGCTGCGCATCGTGGCCGGCACCGGCACGACGACCATCATGGTGACCCACGACGTCGACGAAGCCGTGCTTCTGTCGGACCGCATCGTCATGTTGAGCAATGGCCCGGCCGCCACCATAGGCGAAATACTCGACGTGCCCCTTCCTCGCCCCCGCAGCCGACTGGCTCTTGTCGGCGACCCCGGCTACGCATCGTGCCGCGCCGCCGTCATGCGCTTTTTGCACCAGCGCCGCCTCGATCCGCGGGCGGGTGTGAAACCTGCTGCAGCGCCCGCTGCCCCGCAAACCGCAACGACAGGCGCAGGCCATATGGAAAGAATGGAAAGAAACGAAAACCCAGCTACGGTGGAAGCATCATGAACAAAACCATGAAACTCGTGGTCGTCGGCAACGGCATGGCCGGCATCCGCACCCTGGAAGAACTGCTCAAGCTCGATCCCGACTTGTACGACATTACGGTGTTCGGCGCCGAGCCCTACCCCAACTACAACCGCATCCTGCTGTCGCCCGTACTGACCGGCGAACAGACCATCAAGGACATCATCCTCAACGACGTCAGCTGGTACGCGGACAACGGCATTACCCTGAAAATGAACTGCCGGGTCACGAAAATCAACCGCGCCCGCAAGGAAGTGATTGCCGACGACGGCAGCATCGTCAAATACGACCGCCTGCTCATCGCCACCGGCTCCAATCCATTCATCCTGCCCGTGCCGGGCAACGACCTGGAAGGCGTGCTCTCTTTCCGCGACATTCGCGACGTCGACCTCATGATCGACGCCGCGGCGCGCCTCAAGCACGCCACGGTCATCGGCGGCGGCCTGCTCGGCCTGGAAGCCGCCAACGGCCTGGCTTCGCGCGGCATGAAGGTATCGGTCGTGCATCTGGGCGACGCCCTGCTGGATCGCCAGCTCGACGCGGCCGCCGCCCGCATGCTGCAGACCAGCCTTGAAAAACGCGGCCTGGACTTCCTGATGAATCGCCACACCGAGGCCGTGCTGGGCGACGCGCGAGGCCGCGTCTCGGGCCTGCGCTTCAAGGACGGCTCCGAACTGGCGACGGACCTGGTCGTCATGGCGGTGGGCATCCGGCCCAACACCGAACTGGCCGAGCAGGCCGGCATCTACACGGATCGCGGCATCGTCGTCAACGACACCCTGCAAACCTACGACCCCAGCGTCTACGCCGTGGGCGAGTGCGTCAGCCACCGGGGCGTCGCCTACGGCCTGGTCGCCCCGCTGTTCGAACAGGCCAAGGTCGCCGCCAACCACCTGGCCTTCCACGGCATCGGACGCTACGCGGGCAGCGCCACCTCCACCAAGCTCAAGGTTACCGGCATCGACGTGTTCTCCGCGGGCGACTTCAACGACAGCGACGGCACCGAAGCCATTACCCTGGCCGACCCCGTGGGCGGCGTCTACAAGAAACTGGTCATCCGCGGCGACAAGCTGGTCGGCGCCTGCCTGTACGGCGACACCGTGGACGGCGCCTGGTATTTCCGCCTCATCCGCGAAGCCAAATCCATCGCCGAACTGCGCGAGCACTTGATGTTCGGCGAGGGCGCGCTGGGCGACACGGGCCATGCGGGCGAAAGCAGCGTGGCCGGCATGCCGGACGGCGCCGAGATATGCGGCTGCAACGGCGTATGCAAAGGCACCATCGTCAAGGCGATCCGCGAACAAGGCTTGTTCACCGTCGACGAAATCAAGAAGCACACCAAGGCGGCCAGCTCCTGCGGCTCGTGCACCGGCCTGGTGGAACAGCTTCTTATCAGTTGCATAGGCGGCGCCGCCGACATCAAGCCGAAGTCGGAAAAACCCATGTGCGGCTGCACCGAATTCACCCACGGCCAGGTTCGCAAGGCCATCAAGGAACAACACCTGACTTCCATTGCCCAGACCCTGCGTTTCCTGGAGTGGGGCACGGTGGACGGCTGCGCAAGCTGCCGGCCCGCGCTGAACTATTACCTGACGTCCACCTGGCCCGGCGAGGCCAGGGACGACGCGCAATCCCACCTGGTCAACGAACGGGTGCATGCCAATATCCAGAAAGACGGCACCTATTCGGTCGTGCCCCGCATGTGGGGCGGCGTGACCAGCGCCGCCGAACTGCGCCGCATCGCCGACGTGGCCGATAAATACCAGGTTCCCATGGTCAAGGTGACGGGCGGCCAGCGCATCGACTTGCTGGGCATCAAGAAGGAAGACCTGCCCAGCGTCTGGAAAGACCTGGACATGCCGTCGGGCCACGCCTACGGCAAGACGCTGCGCACCGTCAAGACCTGCGTGGGCAAGGAATTCTGCCGCTTCGGCACGCAGGACTCCACCGGCATGGGCATCGCGCTGGAAAAAGAACTGGTCGGCATGAGCAGCCCCCACAAGGTCAAGCTGGCCGTCTCGGGCTGCCCGCGCAATTGCGCCGAATCCGGGATCAAGGACGTCGGCATCATCGCCGTGGATTCCGGATGGGAGCTGTATGTGGGCGGCAACGGCGGCATCAAGACCGAAGTGGCGCAATTCTTCGCCAAGGTTCAAACGCATGACGAAGTGCTGGAATACAGTGGCGCCTTCCTGCAGCTTTATCGCGAGGAAGCGTTCTACCTCGAACGCACCTGCCACTACCTGAGCCGCGTCGGCCTGGATCACGCCAAGGCGCGCGTGGTCGACGACCCCGCCGGCCGCGCCGAACTCTATGCCCGCCTGAAGTTCGCGCTGTCGTTCGAAACCGACCCCTGGGCCGAACGCATTGAAAGCCCCGCGACCCGCCGCGAATTCGAAGCTCTTCACATCTAGGACGACCATGAACGCAACCTTACTTTCCGAATGGACGCCCGTGTGCAACATCGGCGACATACCCGCCCTGGGAGCCCGCATCGTCAAACGCGCGGGGCATGACGACATCGCGGTGTTCCGCAGCTCGGACGACCGGATCTTCGCCATCGTCGACTGCTGCCCCCACAAGGGCGGTCCGCTTTCCTGCGGCCTGGTTCACGGGCACGCCGTCACCTGCCCGCTGCACAGCTGGACCATCGACCTGGAAGACGGCCAGGCCCAGGCGCCCGACGAAGGCCGGGTTCGCAAGATCGCGCTGCGGGTCGAGGGCGAACGCATCTACCTGAACCTTTCCACGCAAGGCTAAAGCCGTGAACGCACCGGCCACAAGCATGTCCGGGCCGAGGCCCGGCGCCGCAATACGCAGCGTCGCATCGGTTTGCTGCTATTGCGGCACCGGCTGCGGCGTGCAAATACACGCCGCCGGCCAGCAAGTGGTGCACATCGCCGGCGATCCCGACCACCCTTCAAACCGGGGCAAACTCTGCAGCAAAGGCATGGCGCTGCCCGAAACCGTGCGCAGCGACGGCAGCCGCATACTGACCGCCCAATGGCGCCCCGGCAAGGGCGAGGCCCTCCAGCCCATGGCGCTGGACGCCGCCTTCGACGCCGCCGCCGCGAAACTGGCGCAGGTCATCCGGGAGCACGGCTCCGATGCCGTGGGCTTCTATCTTTCGGGCCAGCTCCTTACCGAGGACTACGCGGTCTTCAACAAGCTGGCGCGCGGCCTGGTCGGCACCAACAACATCGACACCAATTCGCGGCTGTGCATGTCCAGCGCGGTGTCGGGCTACAAGGCCACGCTGGGCGCCGACGCTCCGCCCGCCTGCTACGACGATCTGGATCACGCCGACACCGTCATGATCGCCGGCTCCAACATGGCTTACGCCCATCCGGTGCTGTTCCGCCGCCTGAGCGCGGCCAAGGCGGCGCGTCCGGAGATGAAAATCATCGTGATCGACCCGCGCCGCACCGACACCTGCGACATCGCCGATCTGCACCTGGCCGTTGCGCCGGGCACGGATGTGGCCTTGTTCCATGCCATGTTGAACGTGCTGGTCTGGGAAGACTTGATCGACAAACGCTATATCGAACATCACACCCAAGGATTCAAGGAACTCAAGCAACGCATCCACGAATTCACGCCGCGCGCCGTGCAGGACATCTGCGGCGTGCCGGCCGGTGATATCGTCCGTGCCGCGCAATGGTTCGGCTGCGCCGGATCGGCCCTGTCGCTCTATACCATGGGGCTCAACCAATCCAGCAGCGGCACCGCCAAGAACGCGGCGCTCATCCATCTGCACCTGGCCACCGGGCAGATCGGCATGAAAGGCGCCGGACCTTTTTCGCTGACCGGGCAACCCAACGCCATGGGCGGGCGGGAAGCCGGCGGCATGGCAACGCTGCTGCCCGGCCACCGCGACCCGGCCAATGCCCGGCATCGCCAGGAAGTCGCCGATCTTTGGGGCGTGGACGAACTGCCCGGCGCCCCGGGCCGCACCGCCATCGACATGTTCGATGCCCTGCTCGACGGCAGGATCAAAGTGCTCTGGATCGCCGCCACCAATCCGGCCCAATCCTTGCCGGATCAAGCCAGGGTGCGGGCCGCACTGCAAAGGGCCGAGATGGTCATCGTGCAGGAGGCCTTCGCCAACACGGAGACCCTGGCCTATGCCGACCTGGTTCTGCCGGCGGCGACCTGGCCCGAAAAGGAAGGCACGGTCACCAACTCGGAACGGCGCATCAGCCGTGTGCGAGCGGCCATCGCGCCGCCCGGCGAGGCAATGGCCGATTGGAAGCTGGCTTGCGCCGTCGCCCGGCGGCTGGCCGGGCGCATCGCGCCGGCCAAGGCCGCTTTGTTCGATTACCCAGACGAAGCGCGGATCTTCGACGAGCACGCACGCACAACCAAAGGGCGCGATCTCGACTACAGCGCGCTGAGCCACGCAGTGCTGGACGCCGAAGGCCCGCAACAATGGCCCTACTCCGCCAGCCGGCAAGGCGCCGCGCGCCTGTATGAAGACGGCCGCTTCCCCACCGAAACCGGACGGGCCAATTTCCTCGACGTCGGCTACACCCCCGTCGCGGAGAAGGTATCGGCGCAGTTTCCGCTGCACCTGACCACCGGCAGGCTGCGCGACCAATGGCACACCATGAGCCGCACCGGCCTCGTTCCTTCGCTGACGAGGCACGCGGAAGAACCCTTCATCGCCCTGAACCCGGCCGACATGCGGCGCTATCGCCTCGACGACGACGCCCTGGTCAAGGTCAAATCCCGCCGCGGCCATGTCGTCGTGCCTGCCCGCGCCTCCCCGGATATCCAGTCCGGCCAGGCCTACATGCCCATGCACTGGGGCAGCGGCTTCATGGCCGGAGACGGCGTCAACGCCCTGGCCGGCAATGCGCGCGACCCCATCTCGCACCAGCCGGAGCTCAAGCACAGCGCCGTTGGGGTCGAAGCCGTGAAATACCCCTGGCGGGCCTGCGCATGGGTGCGAGGCTCGATAAGCCCCTGGCGAAGCAGGCTCGCCAAATGGCTCAAGGTGTTTCCCTACGCCGTGATCCTGCCCTCCGCCGTGGGCGGCGAAGGCGTTCGGCTGCGGCTGGCGGCGACGGCCGCCGACCCCTCGCTGCTGGCCGAACTCATCAGCGACCTGAACCTGGAGCAGGCCGACCTGGCCTTCGACGACCCGTCGCACGGGCTGGTGCGCCGGATCCAGCGCGCGGAACACGGCATCGACGCCTTCCTGCTGGCCGGCGATACCCGCGCCCATGAAGCCTTGCTGATGTGGGCCGAAAGCGGCATCGCCCCCGAAAGCGCCACCCAGGTCCTCATGGGCCGGGGCCCCGCCGCAAGCCGCGCCCGCATCGTATGCACCTGCGAGAATGTGAGCGACCAGGCCATCACGCAAGCCATCGCCAAAGGCCTGAGCCTGGCGCAGATCAAGGAAACCCTCAAGTGCGGCACGGGTTGCGGGTCGTGCCTGCCCCAGATCAACCAGATGCTCAGGGCAGCCTAGCCTTCGACCACGTCATGAGGCTTGGCTTGGGGCCTGTCACCCCAACGTGTTGTCAGCCCTAGCCCAGCAAGGCCACCGCCTTCACCTGGGCCACGACGGCCGTCCCGGGCCGGATATCCAGCGCATCGCGCGAACGCGCGGTAATCCTGGCCAGCAGCGTGTCTCCGCCCGCCAGTTCCAGGCGCAGCAATACATGCCCCGGCGTGTCCGTCGGCGCCACTTCGGCCACCGTCGCGGGCAGCAGGTTCAAGATGCTGCTGTCGGCGCTGGCGGTCAGAGCCACGCTCACGTCGCGCGCATTGATCCGGCAGCGCAGCCGGCTGCCGACCGCCTCGGGGCGCTGCGACACATACAGCCGTCCGCCCGCGAAATCCAACCGGGTCAGGCCGTCTCCTTCGTGACTGCCCACCTGGGTTTCCAGCACCACGCCGGCATCGTCCAGGAATATGGAGGGCAGATCGGTGCGCGCCAAGGTGTCGCGCAAACCGCCGCTGGCCGCCACGCGGCCCGCCTCCATCAACACCAGGTGATCAGCCAGGCGGGCGACCTCGTCGGGCGCATGGCTGACGTAAAGAATCGGAATGTCCAGTTCGTCGTGCAATCTTTCCAGATAAGGCAGGATCTCGTGTTTGCGCTTGATGTCCAGCGCCGCCAACGGCTCGTCCATCAGCAACAGGCGCGGCCGCGTCAGCAGGGCCCGCGCCACCGCCACACGCTGGCGCTCGCCGCCCGACAGCTTTCCGGGCGAACGCTCCAGCAGGGCGCCGATGCCCAGCAGGTCGACAATGCCGGCAAACCCCTCGCCCGCCTTGTTGCCCGCCCGCTTCATGCCGTACTCGAGGTTCTTGCGCACGGACAGGTGGGCGAACAGGCTGGCCTCCTGGAACACCAGCCCCATCGGCCGCCTGTGCGGCGCCAGAAAGACCCCTGCGCTCGTATCCTGCCAGACCTGCCCGTCCACCACCAAACGCCCCTGCGGCGCGCGGTTCAGCCCCGCAACACAGCGCAGCAGAGTCGTCTTGCCCGAACCCGAAGGTCCGAACAAGGCCGTCACGCCCTTTTCCGGCAAATGCAGATCCACATCCAGCGTAAAACCCGGATGTTCCACCTTGAAACGCGCTTCGATCATACCGACCATCCCTGCTTGCCGCGCCGGGTATACAGCAACAGCAGCACCAGAAAGCTGATCGCCACCATGATGCCAGCAAGCCAGTGGGCCTGGCCGTACTCCATGGCTTCGACATGATCGTAGATCTGCACCGACGCGACCCGCGTCCGGTCGGGAATGTTGCCGCCTATCATCAGCACGACCCCGAACTCGCCAACGGTGTGAGCGAAGCCGAGTATCGCCGCCGTCAGGAAACCCGAGCGGGACAACGGCAGGGCAACACTGAAAAACGCATCCAGCGGCGAAGCGCGCAAACTGGCGGCCACTTCCAGCGGACGCTCTCCCATGGCCTCGAAGGCGTTCTGGATGGGCTGGACCACGAACGGCATGGAATACATCACCGAGGCAACCACCAGGCCCGGAAACGTGAACGGCAAGTGCCCCAGCCCCAGCGCCTGCGTAAGGTGGCCGACCGGCCCGTTCGGGCCCATGACGACCAGCAGATAAAAACCCAGCACCGTGGGCGGCAGCACCAGCGGCAATGCCACCAGCGCGCCCACCGGCCCCTTCCAGCGCGATGGCGTGCGCGCCAGCCACCAGGCTATCGGCGTTCCCACCACCAGCAAAATCGCCGTTACCACCAGGGCCAGCTCCAGCGTAAGCCAAAGCGCCGAAAGATCGACCGCGCTCATGAAACGCCGCCGTGCTTACAGACCGTAGCCGTAGGACTTGATGATGGCGTGAGCCTTGTCGCCCTTCAGGTACTTGAGCAGCGCGGTCGCGGCGGGATTGTTCTTGCCCTTTTCAAGCAGCACGGCGTCCTGCAGGATGGGATCGTGGAATTTCTCGGGCACGATCCAGGCCGAACCGCTGGTGATCTTGCCGTCCTTGAACACTTGCGACAAGGCCACAAAGCCCAGCGGCGCATTGCCGGTCGCCACGAACTGATAGGTCTGGGCGATGTTTTCGCCCTGAACCAGCTTGTCCTTCCATTTGTCCATCACGCCCAGTTTTTCCATGGTCTGCACCCCGGCGGCCCCATACGGCGCGGTCTTGGGATTGGCAATGGCCAGATGCGCCGCATTGCCGGTTTTCAGGATCTCGCCCTTGGCATCGACCAGCTTGTCGTCCTTGCTCCACAAGACCACCGTGCCCTTGGCGTAGGTAAACCGACTGCCCGGCACCGTGGCCTTCTCCGCGTCCAGCTTGGCCGGCGTTTTGGCGTCCGCCGCCAGGAACACCTCGAACGGCGCGCCGTTCTGGATTTGCGCATAGAACTTGCCGGTCGAGCCAAACGACAGCTTGGCGGTATGGCCCGTGTCCTTTTCGAACTGAGCGGCAATCGCCTGCATGGGCGCCGTGAAATTGGCCGCGACGGCGACCTGGACCTCATCGGCCATAGCCGGCATCGACACGACCACCGCGGCAGCCAGGACAATGAATTTATTGCGGATCACAGACATTTTTCCTTCCTCTTTTAACAGTCAAAGACACACGATGACGGATGACGCCTTGAAGATGGCGCAAGCTCGTCCGCCCGGCGCAAGTTCGAGCCGTTCGGCGCTGTCCTGGGTAACCACGGCGCAGACCGACTTGCCCTGCGCCAGGCTCAGGACGACTTCGGTGTTGACGGGGCCGGCATGAACGCGCTCGATCTCGCCCCAAAGCTGGTTGCGCGCGCTCGTGCGCACATCCGCGTCGGTCATCAGCAGCACCGACGAAGACTTGACCAGCGCATAGGCCTCTTTGCCGACTTCCAGCTCCAGGGTTTCGGCGGACTCGCGGGTAATGACCGCCACGATTTCGTTCACATCATCCAGCCGGATGCTTACCTGGCAGTCCACTTCGCCCATGCGCAGTCCGGAAACCACGCCGGCGAACTGATTGCGCGCGCTGCTGCGCATGGACATGCGCCTGAGCAAATGGCGGAACTGATCGAAGCTGCCCGCCTCGCCCTCGTTCATGCCCGCGGCCAGGCGATCCAGGGCGCCCTGGTATTCCGCCTCCAGGGCCCGGTACAGCGCCACGACCCGCCGGCCGTAATCGGTCAGTTGGGTACCGCCGCCATGCTTGCCGCCCGCCGTGCGAACGACCAGCGGCTGGTCGGCCAGATTGTTCATGGCATCGATGGCGTCCCAGGCCGCCTTGTACGACAAGGGCACGGCCTTGGCGGCCTGGGTAATGGAACCATGCTGCGCAATCCCTTCGAGCAGGCGGATGCGGGTGCCCCCAAGAAAGGCCCCCAGCTCCGTTTCCACTTCCAGCCGCCCTTTCAGGCGCGACTCGTTCTTCATCACGACACCGCTATATTGTTGACTATATAGCGGTGACTATACCGCAAACTTGCGGCAGCGGCCAAAGCCCGAAAAAGCTATACGACTCGAACCCGAGGCTCGCCGGCGTCGAACTGGCCGATCACGGCCGCCTGGCCAAAGCCCTCGGACTGGAAGATATCCAGTACTCGGGCCGCCGCCTCGGGGGCGCAGGCTACCATCAGCCCCCCCGAAGTCTGCGGATCCGTCAACAAGGCACGAGAAGCGTCGTCCAGCCCGATGGGCAGATCGACGGCGGCGCCGTACGCCGCCCAGTTGCGGCCCGACGCGCCGGTCACCACTCCCTGGGCCGCCAGCTCGCAAACGCCCGGCAGCCACGGCAAGTCGTCCAGACGTATGGTTGCGGTCAGCCCCGCCCCCTGCGCCATTTCGACCGCATGGCCGAGCAGGCCGAAACCCGTCACATCGGTCACGGCATGCACGTCCGCCAGCTCCGACAAGGCGATGCCGGGCGTATTCAGGCGGGTCGTGCAGGCCAGCATCGCCGCATAGCCCGCCTCGTCCAGAATGCCCTTCTTGAGCGCCGCCGACAGCACCCCCACACCCAGCGCCTTGCCGAGGATCAGCACGTCGCCGGCGCGGGCGTCCCTGTTGCGCTTGATGCGATCCGGATGCCCCAGGCCCATGACCGCCAGCCCGTAGATGGGCTCGACCGAGTCGATGGAGTGGCCGCCCGCGACCGGAATGCCGGCCTGGACGCATACCGAGGCGCCGCCCTCGAGGATGCGCGCGATGACATCCCTGGGCAGCACATTGATCGGCATGCCCACGATGGCCAGGGCCATGACGGGCGACCCGCCCATGGCATAGACGTCGGACAGCGCGTTGGTGGCCGCGATTCGCCCGAAATCGTAGGGATCGTCCACGATGGGCATGAAAAAATCGGTCGTGGCAATCAACGCCTGCTCGGCGTTCAGCTTGTACACCGCCGCGTCGTCCGAGGTTTCGGTGCCCACCAGCAGGTTCGGATACACCTGCCCCATCGGCATCTTGGCCAGCAACTCAGAAAGCACGCCCGGCGCAATCTTGCAGCCGCAGCCGCCCCCGTGCGAAAGGGAGGTCAGCCGCGGTGTGTCGGCGACAACTATCGATGGCGTCATGGTGGTATTTCCTTGGCAAAACACGCACTGGACGGCTCAAGAATGCCGGTCGTGCGTAAAAAAGAGCTCCGCGTCATAAGAAGGGAACTCCTGGCAAGCGAATTTCGGTTCGCACCCGCTTTGATTTCTCATGGTACTACAGGCGCGGAGGGCCCTGCCGGCCTCGGGATGAGGCATGCCAATGCGAACCGGCAATTCACGATTTTTGAATATGGCGAGCCGGCCCTGCGCTGGCTCCCCCATCTACCGGATAAGCGGCTCCAGTACAGAAACCGGCTTCGTCGCTATTTCGACAGCGTGCCGCAGAGCGCCCTCGTCAATGTCGACCAGGGTTACGTAGCCACCTTCCCGGATAAAGCATTGTGCCGCGGCAAGACCTATTCCAGCCGCGCCACCGGTGACCAATATGGATTTCTGCTCGAAACGGCGCATGGTGTTTCCTCTATCACAGCTTTGCATCATTCAGTTCATTGCGCCAGATAGCCGCCGTCCGCCGCGTAATAGGCGCCCGTGACAAAGCTGGCTCGATCGGACGATAGCCAGGCAACCAGTTCGGCAATTTCACCCGGCTGGCCTAGACGATTGACGGGGTGCTTCGCAGCTAGCTCGGCACGCTCCGCATCGCTTTTGAATTTCAGGATCGGAGTATCGACATAGCCGGGAGCTACGGCATTGACTCTTATCCCTTCGTTGGCGTATTCAAGCGCGGCGCATTTCGTAAGCCCCACTACACCGTGCTTGGATGCTACGTAGGCTCCCAGCCGCTTCGCGGCAACCTGTCCCATGATGGACGCGGTATTGACAATGGAACCGCCCCCGTTTCGCATAAGCGCGGGGATTTGGGCCCTTAAGCCATAGAAAACGCCATTCAGGTTGACGTTCATGATGTCGAGCCAATCTGCCACGCTGCTTTCGCCAACCAGCGGATAAGACTTGCTTCGGCCAACGCTGATGCCTGCATTGTTGCAAGCAACATCGAGCTTGCCGAAACGCGTTTGAGCCTGTCTGACCGCCTCGACATGACGTTCGGGATCCGTAGTATCAAGATGGAAAAACTCCGCCTGCGCGCCGGCCGCCTGGATCAACGCCACGGTTTCAGAACCCGCCGTGTCGTTCATGTCGGCAACCAGAACGTTGGCGCCTTCCCGAGCCATGACCAAGGCGATGGAACGCCCGATGCCCGACGCCCCGCCGGTGACGAGGGCCACTTTGTCTTTCAATAACATTTTGTCTCCCGGCGGATTAAAGCCCAGGCTAGGTTTTATCGCCACGCTTATGAACATTGACGGCATCTATTGCAGGCAGATTCTCGAGCATCCGGTGCAAAAACATAAGCAGCATCTCGCGCTCGCTTTCGGAGAACCCCGTCAGCAAGGCCTCTTCCCTGGCCAAAGCCGTTTTAAGTATGCGTTGATAAAGCTTCTTGCCGGCTGGCGTTGTCGAGTACTTCACCTTGCGCAGCCCATCGGATTTCGATTTCAGCAATCCGCTTTCCACCATGTGCGACAGGCTCCGGCTGACTGCTCCTTTATCCAGTCCGATGAAAGTGCTGGCTTCGGCCCCTGTGCGCCAAGGATAGATCTCGATATATACCAGCACGCGCCAATCGGTTATGCCTATTCCGAATTCCTCTCTATACAGGCGAGAGGCGCTATTGGCGACCTGATTGGATACCCAGACGAGTACTGCCGGTACATATCGGTCGAGATCTAGCATTTGTTTTTCGAAGTCCTTGTTTCTTGGCTGTTCAACAATCAGCAACAGCCTGAAATTCTACTGACCGTCCACCGCGTTTTCAAATGTATCGATAACCACGGGTTCCATGCGCCCTCCCTTTTTCTCGACAGTGGCAATGTACATGTTCGCAACGGCGTCGCGGGTTTTAGGGTCGATGGTCAGTTTTCCGCGGGGGCTATCGAGCGTCATGCCTTTTATCGCCGTCATGACCTGCTCTCCGTTGGCGACGTCGCCGTTGAGCTTCTTCGCAGCCGCATAGATCAGCGCCATTCCATCGTAGCCGCCCACGGCGATCGCGCCGGGCAGTTTGCCCGCGATCTTCGTATAGGCAGCTTTGTATTTTGTGTTCTCGGGGTTGTCCAATGTGTCGTAGTACTGGATGGAGTTTGTCAACAGCACGGCCGTATCCCCAAGCGGCTTGATGTATTCTTCGGCAAGATCGGTCGATGTCATAAGACGCATGCCGGTCTGGGAAAGGTCGCGTTCTTTGTAGCTTTTCATGAACGCCACCATGGGCTCCCCCGAAGGAAGGAATACGAACACGCCCTCCGGCTTGTTGTCCTTCAAGTGCTGCACATAAGGCGCGTAATTGTTGTTGTTAAGGGGAATGCGCTCTTTTCCGATGAGCTGTCCGCCGAGCTTTTCAAACGTGTCCTTGAAGCCTTTCTCCGAATCTATGCCCGGCGCGTAATCGGAAACCACGGTATAGGCTTTGCGTATGCCGTTTTTATAGGCCCATTTCGCCATGGTGGCGGCAGTCTGGTAGTTGCTGTATGAAACCCTGATCAGATAAGGCGACTTCTCGGTCAGACCCAAAGCGGCCGACAACATGAGAATCGTGGGCTTTTTTGCCTGCGTGGCAAGCGGAGCGACGGCGAATCCATCCGAGGACAGGGCGAACCCCGTCAGGAAATCCACATTGTCCCGCGTAATCAATTCCTGGGCGAGCCGCTTGGCCGTGTCAGGCGAATTGGTGCTGTTGTCGCGCACGATGATCTGGACTTTTTTTCCGGCTACGGCATCGCCGTAATTCGCCATATATGCCTGCATGGACTGGTAGAAGCCTTGACCGTATGGACTGAATGTGCCCGACATCGGCGCTATCAAACCTATCTTTATCGTGCCTTGCGCATGCGACAACATACTGGATGCGGCCAATACGCTGCCAGCCAGACACATGGTTGCTACTTTCAGAAAATGTCTCACCATTGCTCTCCCTTGGTTTGTTCATCGATACCCATAGTGGAATCCACTGCGTTGTATTGCAATCGAACCGCGACAGGCATCAGCGTCGAAGCTGTAAAAAAATTTATGTTGTGTTGACAACCTATTATGTTTTGCATACTATCTTTTATAGGTTGTGTAGTCAACCTAATTGCATTCAGGGTTTATACGGATAGTTCTGGAATCCTTGGTGGTATGCCTGGAAGATAAGCGCAGCTTGGCTTTCAGCGGATCCGGCTTCGAACCGAAAACACCCGATGCAAGCGCAAATCATCGTGTTGGAGGAGCACCAAGATGCAAGAAGAATTTCGAGATAATGCGGTTCAGTGTTTCGACGCCATCGTCGTGGGCGCGGGTCTGGCCGGAATCTGTGCGGTATATAAGTTAAGAAAAATGGGAGTGTCGGTGCGGGCGCTGGAGGCCGGCGCAGGCGTGGGCGGAACCTGGTATCACAACCGCTACCCCGGCGCCCGTTGCGATATCGAGTCGCTGGATTATTCGTATTCTTTCTCGAACGAACTCCAACAGGAATGGCATTGGTCCGAGCGCTACGCGGGCCAACCCGAAATCCTGCGTTATATCAATCATGTTGCAGATCGCTTCGACCTGCGCAAAGACATCCAGTTGAACACACGCGTCACACAGGCCAGATTCGATGAAACACAGGAACGCTGGATCTTCCTCACCAACACCGGCGAGACCTTCAGCGCGAAGTATGCCGTCATGGCTACCGGCGTGCTTTCCGTCGCCCAGGTTCCTTCGATGAAAGGCCTGGAAGACTTCAAGGGCGAGTGGTTTCATACGGGAGATTGGCCGCGACAAGAAGTCCAGGTTCAGGGCAAGCGGGTTGGAGTCATCGGCACGGGGTCGTCCGCTACGCAGTTGATTCCACTAGTGGCCCAAAATTCCGGGCACCTGTATGTATTCCAGAGAACGCCGAACTACACGATGCCGGCGCAGAATCATCCCATGAAGCTCGAAGTGGAAAAAGAATGGAAGGCGAATTATCCCGAACGACGAAAGTTCGCATGGGCCTCGGGCTTCGGGCACAACCAGGTCAGCAATCATCTATCAGGCAAAGAAATGCCGCCCGAGGAAAGGCTGGCCGAACTGGAGAACCGTTGGCAGCTTGGCGGTTTGTACATGATGCGGGCATTCAAGGACATTCTGGTCGATCCAGAGGTCAATGAAGCCGCGGCGGAATTCGTCCGCGGCAAGATCCGCGGCACGGTTCACGACCAGGCAACCGCCGAGGCCTTGTCCCCGCGCAACCTGTATATAGGCACGAAGCGCTTGTGCTCGGGCACGAATTACTATGAAACCTTCAACAGGAAGAACGTGTCGCTGGTCAATGTCCAGGACAAGCCTATAGATTGCGTTACCGCCAAGGGATTGCGGCTGGCCGACGGCACGGAATACGAACTGGACATACTCATCTTCGCTACAGGATTCGACGCCATGACCGGCGCGATGAACAAAATAAACCCCGTGGGCCGCAACGGCCTGCCTCTGCGGCAAGCATGGGCGGCGGGGCCGCGCACATATCTCGGCCTTTGCGTAGCGGGCTTTCCCAATATGTTCGTCATTACCGGCCCAGGCAGCCCCTCGGTGTTCAGCAATATGGTGACCTCCATCGAACAGCACGTCGAATGGATCGCCGATTGCATTTCGCACATGCGGTCACATGGGTTGTCCGCGATCGAGCCCGCGGCACAGGCCCAGGACGAATGGACGGATCACGTCACGGATGCAGCCAGCAAAACCTTGTATGCGCAATCACGGAACTCCTGGTTCCACGGCGCCAATATCCCTGGAAAGCCCGTGGTATTCATGCCCTATGTCGGCGGCGTGGGCAATTATTATCGGAAAATCACGCAGGTTGCCGAAAACGGCTATGAAGGATTCAATTTCAGCGCAGCGGCGACTCCAGACTGAGCGCCTAAAATTTTATTCGCATAACCTCGATACCCATCGTCAAACCATGCCACCAAAAGAAACAGCCATCGACGCCAATAAAGTCATTTCCGCCATCCCTCGTCATATCGGGCTTCGGCTTGCAGAGATTGGGCCGGTCATTGCGCCGGCGCAGACCTCAGCGTTGTATTCATCTTTGCATGCGACGGAACCTTATTCCGGCATGAACGTGGTGCGAGACATAAACTATGGCCCCCACGAGCGGAACCTGCTGGATCTGTTCACGTCAGGTGAAAGCTCCGGTTCCGCACCGGTGCTGGTTTTTATTCACGGCGGAGGGTTCACGGGAGGAAGCAAAAAATCGCTGGCCAGCCCGTTCTACGATAACGTCATGCTTTGGGCTGCCACCCACGGAATGATCGGCGTCAATGCCACATACCGCTTGGCCCCGGCCCATCAATGGCCATCCGCACAACAAGATTTAGGTATGGTTGTCCAATGGATCAAACGCCATATCGGTGACTATGGCGGCGATGCCCACCGGGTTTTCCTCTTGGGCCACTCCGCCGGCGCCGCCCATGTCGCTCAATACCTTGGCCACTCTGAATTTCATGCAGTACCTGGCGGAGGAGCCATTGGAGCCATGCTGATTTCGGGTATTTTTGATTTGGCGAGCTTTTCAGACAGCGCGATGGTGGAAAGCTATTTTGGGGACGACCCAGCCATTATGGACGCGCGCTGCGCGTTGCCGGGCTTGGCCAACACCAACCTGCCTCTACTATTTGCCTGCGCGGAACACGACCCGGCGACGTTCAAAGAGCAGACCATGAAAGCGGCTGAAAGACTATGCCAAACCAACTCGAGAATTGCACTTGCCGAGCTGGTCGGCCATAACCACCTATCGGAAGTTTATGGCATAAACACCAACGATCAAGGCTTATCCAGCGCACTCTTGGACTTCATTAAAAAAAACCAGCAGTAATGCCATCCGCCGGCCAGGCCCTGAAATGGGGTAGACCCTTGCCGCACAACCCGCTCGGAAGGCGCCGTACCGCGAGAACCGCCTCCATCCTGGACTCGATGCACGTATTGTGGCGGAAAGCAGCAGGAGTCGAACCTACCTGGGAGCGTCTGACGCCCCCAACTGGGTTTGAAGCCCAGCCGCGCCACCGGGCGCGAATGCTTTCCAGTGAAACCGTATGATAGCCTCACTCCTCGTACAAAAACGCCGCGCCTGAGCCACGCGGCACATGCCGCTCGCGCACGCGGCGGGTGTAGCCGACACGGTCGAAGAACTCCAGCACCTGGACGGCGCGCTTGCGGCCCAGGCCCGTGGCGTCGCGGAACCGGGCGGCGCCGACGCCGTCGGACCCGCCCAGCTCGGCAACCAATACCGCCATGGCCGCCACCTGCTCGCGGTGGTAGAACAAGTCGCGCACAACCTGCTGCACCTGGCCGTCGCGCACAAGCTTGCGCAGCAATTGCCGCAACGCGTCTTCCTGTTCGCCAAGATCGAGGGCCAGGTCGCGCACCCACGGGGGGTCGAACCCTCCGGCAAGAATCAGCGGCAGCACACGCTCGGCCAGCACGCGTTCCGCCTCCGACATGGTCACGGCGTGGCCGGGCAGCCTCAACCAGGGCCCGTTGCGCTGCACGCGGCCCTCTGCCAGCAGCTCGCCGCACAGCGCCAGCCACAGCGCTTCGGGCAGGGCCGGCAAAGCCATACGCCGCAGCCGCGATGTCCCCACGCCCGGTTCGTCGGGTGCGGCCTGATGAAATTCCTGCAGCGACTGCAGCACCCGGTCGCCCAGACGTTCCCAACTGGCGCGCAGGATCAGCGTGCGGGGCGCCTGCGCGCCCTGCCCCTGGATCCAGACCACGCCGTCCGGCGCAGGCAGGGCGTTCGCGTCTTTTCCGGCAAGGCGCGTCAGCCGGTCTTCATCCAGCCCTTGTGGAGCCTGTGCCAGCAACGCTTCGATGCCCTCCCCATCGAGCATGGCGGACACCGCGCCCAGCCAGGCCAGCCGCTGCGGGGTGCGGCGCTTGCGGTCGGGCGCGTTGGGATCCAGCACCCGGCCTCCGCCCACGGTACGATTGGCCTGGGGGTTGCGCACGATATAGTGGTCGCCCGGCATGGCGCAGACGGGCTCGTCGAACACCCACTGCACCAGGCCTTCCCGCCCCGGGGCCAGCGACTCCGGCGCCAACGGCACCGCATGCGCCACATAATGCGCCGCGCCCAGATGAATATGCAGCGGCGACCAGGCATGTACGGGACCGTCCGCCGACGGCAGCAACCGCAAGACGGCATCGACGTGACGCGACGGCGCAAAGCACCGGATATCGGCAATCCACGCCCCACGCTCCACCGCCTGCTTTTCGATGCCCGCCAGGTTCAGCGCGCAGCGCTGGCCGGCGCTGCCGGACGGGCTGGCCCGGTTTTGCGCATGGATGCTGCGCACCCGCACAGGCCGACCCGCCGGCATCAGGCGCAAGGAAGCCTCGTCCTGCCCGGCCAGCACCCGGCCGCCATGAACCGTGCCGGTGACCACCGTGCCATGCCCCTGCAAGGTAAAAACTCGATCCACCGCCAGCCGGAACAGGCCGTCGGCGCTGCACGCCGCCATGGCCTTGGCGCTGTCGTGCAGATACGTCCGCAAGGCCCCCACGCCCGGCGCATCCGCGGCCGCCGCATCCACGGCGAAGACCGGCGCATCGCGCAAAAAAGAGTCCGCCACGAGTTCTTCGACTTCGCGCCTCTCGGCGGCAAGCCGCGCGGCATCCACCCGGTCGATCTTGGTGATCGCCACGGCGCCGCGGCTGACGCCCAACAGCTCAAGAATGGCCAGATGCTCGCGTGTCTGGGGCATGACGCCGTCATCGGCCGCCACCACCAGCAAGCCGAAGTCGATGCCGCTGGCTCCCGCGGCCATCGTATGCACCAGGCGCTCGTGTCCGGGAACATCGATGAAGCCCAGCACGTCGCCGTTGTCCAACGGGGTGTAGGCATAGCCCAGTTCGATGGAAATGCCCCGCGCCTTTTCTTCCTTGAGCCTGTCGGTCTCCACGCCGGTAAGCGCGCGAACCAGCGTGGTCTTGCCATGGTCGATGTGGCCGGCCGTCCCTACTATCATGCAGGCAGCGCCCCCAGTTGCTCGACAAACGCTTTTTCGTCGTGCTCTTCCAGGCAACGCAAATCCAGCCACAGCGCATCATCGGCGATACGGCCGATAACGGGGCGCGGCAAGCCCCGCAAACGCGCTTCGAGCTTGTCGAGATGGCGCCCTTTGCCGCCCGTGCCCACGTAATTGATCTTCAGGCCGTGGCTGGGCAATTGATCCACCGGCAAGGCCCCGCTGCCGATCTGGCTGAACAGCGGCGCGTCCTGCACGGCATAAGCCTGACCCAGCGCCTTTTGCAGCACGGGCTGCAGGCGCGACGCTTGCAGCGCCATGTGTTCGCGCGGGCGAGTCAACAGGCGCAGCGTCGTCAGGCGCTCCGCCAGGAACTCGGGCGCTTTGTACAAGGCCAGCACCGGTTCCAGCGCCGCCAGTGTCAGCTTGCCTACCCGCAAGGCGCGCTTGAGCGGGTTCTTCTTGATCCGGCGGATGATGTCGGCACTTCCCACCAGCAAGCCGGCCTGCGGCCCGCCCAGCAGCTTGTCGCCGCTGAAGGTCACGACATCGGCGCCCGCCTGCACGGTTTCACTGACGGTAGCCTCGCGGGGCAGCCCCCACCGGCCAAGATCCACCAACGTGCCGCTGCCCAGATCCACGGCCGTGGGCAGGCCATGGCGGCGGGCGATCGCCGCCACCTCGGCAACCGGCACGCTTTTCGTGAAGCCCGTGACCGCGTAGTTGCTGCAATGCACTTTCATCAGCATGGCCGTGCGCGGCCCCACCGCGTTTTCGTAATCGACCGCATGGGTGCGGTTGGTCGTTCCCACCTCGACCAGGCGGGCGCCGGCGCGCTGCATGATGTCGGGAATGCGGAAAGCGCCGCCTATCTCGACCAGCTCTCCGCGCGACACGACCACCTCGCGCCGGTTGCCCAGCGTGTTCAGCATGAGCAGCACGGCGGCGGCATTATTGTTGACCACCGTCGCCGCCTCGGCGCCCGTCAATTCGCAAACGAGGTGCTCGACGAGATCGTCGCGGTCGCCGCGCCGGCCCGTGGCGAGATCGAATTCGAGATTGGCGGGCGCGGCAAGCGCCCGCACCACGGCCTGGACGGCGTCATCGGGCAGCAGGGCGCGCCCCAGATTGGTGTGCAGCACCGTGCCGGTAAGGTTGTACACGGCCCTCAGGCGCGGCGCCGAATCGCGCTTGAGCCTATTGCGCAAGTCGCGCGCCAGCGCCTCGGGCCGCAACGCCTTGCGCGCCACCGCGCCCTCCAGCACCTGCCTGCGCAGATCGTCCAGCAGCCTGCGCAGCGCAGCCGTAACCTGAGTGCGTCCGTACTCGGCCAGCAGCAGCACGACCGCTTGCGTATTGAGCAGGCGATCCACCGAGGGGATGTCGGCCGCGGTGGCGCGCGGGGTGCTGGATTCACGGGCGGATTCCATGCTCATCCTTGCGAAGACTGCCACAGCAAAGGATTGCCGCTGGCGCGCGAATACCCTTCCTGGCCCATGAGGACATCGAGCGCCAGGCTGGCCAGGTCGTCGGCCACCGGCTCGAAGTTGAAGTCTTTTTCCTGGTAGAAGATTTTGCGATACGTGCCGCAATGCTCGCAGGATTCGGCCCTGACGCCCTCACGGCCGCCTTCTATGGAATGGTAGGCGATGTCTTTGGTCTGCTCGCAATGCGAACAGGTGACGCGCACTAGATGCCATTCCGTCGCGCACAGCGAACAGCACAAGTAGCGACAACCGTCTTGCGCACCGCCGATGCGCACCACGCTGGCAACCGGCAGGCTGGCACAGACCGGGCACACGCCGAATGGGCTGACCACCGGCAGTTGCCGCTCGTCGAAGCGGCTGGCCAGGTCGATCAAGTAGACTTGCAAGGCCGCCATCACGAAAGGCGCGACGGTGCTGTCGATGGCGTCGTCGCGCTCGGCCAGCACCGCGTCGGCCATGGCTTCGAGCTCGTCGGCGCCGCCAGCGGCCAGAGCTTGCAGTTCGGCGCAAACCTTGGCCGCCGGCTGCGGAATGCCGGCCGCCAGCATATGGTCGAGCAGCGCGGCCAGCATACTGCGCCAGACAGGGTCGCGCCGCCACCCCATGGCCTGCAGCGGCGGCATGCCATGCGCCTGGGCTTGCGAGATGCGGTCTTCGGAGACTTCGGGGGCCGAGAACCCGGCCAGGGCATGCGCTTGCGCATCGACCAACTGCGCCATCAGCAGCAAATAGTCGCGCGCCGCGTTATCCGGCGCCAATTGCCGCAAGCGCGCCGCCCGGTCGGCAAGCACCGATGCCCGGTCAGGCAGCCGGACGCGGGGGATGGACGTGCGATCCAGGCTTTCGATCTCGCCGCGCGGCAAAATTCGCTGCAATACGCTCTCCTAAAAACATGGCTGCCTTCCGCTGGGCGGGGCAGCCACTCGCCGAACCAAAACGGCGAGGCAAAAACGCTATTTCCGGGCCGGCAGTCCGAACATCTGGCGAAACCAGGCCCGGTGATGTTTCCAGGCCCAACCCGGCGACACCGTGCCCTGCGTCATGGCATGCACCGACCCCTTGACCCAGACGGCTGCATAGATATGCACAATGATCGCGCAAATCAGCAAAAATGCAAACAAGGCATGCAGCAATGAAGCCAGGCGAATTGCGCCAATGGGGAAAACCGCCCCGAAATACACGCGCCACATGACCACGCCGGTGGCCAGTAATACCAGAAGGAATAGGACCAGCGCGAAGAACAGCACTTTCTGGCCGGCGTTGTAGCGGCCCACGTCGGGCAGCTTGTCTTCGTGCCCGTTGACGACGTCGCCGATTTGCCGCAGCCACTGGACATCCTGCCGCGTCATGAGGTTGTGCCTCCACATGCGCACGGCGAACACCGCGAAGCAGACGACCATGAGCAGGCCCACGAACGGATGCAGAATGCGCGTCCAGGTGCCGCCGCCGAACAGGCTGGTCAGCCAGTAAAACGCCGGATGGAACAAGCCCAGCCCGGACAGCGCCAGCAATACGAAGGTAATGGCGATGATCCAATGATTGGCGCGCTCGCCCGGCGTATAGCGCAGAATGGTCCAGGGCTTCTTGACCTCATTCATGATGGATTTCCTCCTCGGCCCTGCGCTCGTCGTCGGCATCCGACTCGAGGGGGCCCTTGGTCATGTAATGGAAGAATCCGGCCAGCGCCGTGACCGCCATGACGGCCACGCCCAGGGGCTTGGCAACGCCCTTCCACACCTCGACCATGGGACTGATGGCAGGATCCTTGGGCAGGTCGCTGTACAGCCCCGGCTTGTCGGCATGATGCAGCACGTACATGACGTGCGTGCCGCCCACTCCCTGCGGATCGTACAGGCCGGCATTTTCGAAGCCGCGCGATTTCAGGTCGACGATGCGCTCGGCGGCGTGCTGCTTCATGTCTTCCTTGGTGCCGAACACAATGGCGCCGGTGGGGCATGTCTTGACGCAGGCCGGCTCCTGGCCCACCGCCACCCGGTCGGAGCACAAGGTGCATTTGTAGGCCTTGTGATCCTCTTTGGAAATGCGCGGAATATCGAAGGGACAGCCGGTGATGCAATAGCCGCAGCCAATGCAGTTTTCTTCGTGGAAGTCCACGATGCCGTTGGTGTACTGCACGATGGCGCCCGGCGACGGACAGGCCTTGAGGCACCCCGGATCCTCGCAGTGCATGCAGCCGTCCTTGCGGATCAGCCATTCGAGGTCGCCCTGGGGATTTTCGTACTCGGCAAACCGCATGACGGTCCAGGACTTGTCGGTGAGGTCGGCGGGGTTGTCGTAAACGCCCACGTTGATGCCGATTTCGTCGCGCAAATCGTTCCATTCCATGCAGGCCGCCTGGCAAGCCTTGCAGCCTATGCATTTGGTGGTGTCGATGAGCTTGGCGACACTGCCGGCCGCCGGCGCGCGCACGCTGGGAGACGGGGTGGTGGTGGCCGAGCGCCGCTTGATATCGAGTGATTGCAATGCCATGGCTGCACTCCTAGACCTTCTCGACCTTGACCAGGAACGACTTGGTCTCGGGCGTCTGTGAATTGCCGTCGCCGACGGGCGGGGTCAGCGTGTTCGCCAGGAAGCCCGGCTTGGCGATGCCCACGAATCCCCAATGGATGGGAATGCCGACCTGATGCACGGTTTTGCCTTCGATGGTCAGCGGTTTGATCCGCTTGGTGACCAAGGCAACCGCCTTGATATAACCCCGGTTGGAGGAAACCTTCACCCGCGAACCGTTGGGAATGTCCATTTCCTTGGCCAGGGCTTCGCCGATTTCGACGAACTGCTCGGGCTGCAGAATGGAATTGATCCGCAGGTTCTTGGTCCAGTAATGGAAATGCTCGGTCAGGCGGTAGGTGGTGCCCACGTGGGGGAACTGCGCGGCCTTGCCCATGGTCGCCAGATCGTCCTTGAACACCCGCGCCGCGGGGTTGCTGATGGCCCGAGGCTCGTCGGGGCTTAGCGGGTTGTAGCCCACCGGCGTCTCGAACGGCTCGTAGTGCTCGGGGAAAGGCCCTTCGGCCATGCCCTTGCGCGCGAAGAAGCGGGCCACGCCCTCGGGGTTCATGATGAACGGCCCCATGCCGCCCGCCGGGTTTTCGTCCAGCTTGAAGTCCGGAACGTCGGCGCCGCCCCAGGTCTTGCCGTTCCATGAAATGAGGCTGCGCCGCGGATTCCACGGCTTGCCTTGAGGATCGCAAGACGCGCGGTTGTACAGCACGCGCCGGTTCGCCGGCCAGGACCACGCCCAGTTCAGCGTCTGGCCGATTCCGGTGGGGTCGCTGTTGTCGCGGCGGGCCATGAGGTTGCCGGCCGCCGACCAGGCCCCGGCGTAGATCCAGCAGCCGCTGATGGTGGTGCCGTCGTCGCGCAGCTCGGCGAAGCCCGCAAGCTGCTCGCCCGCCTTGCGCAATACCTTGCCTGCCGGATCGGTCAGGTCGACCAGCGCCCGCCCCGTGTACTCTTTGGCCAGCTCTTCGGCCGTGGGGCTTTCGGGATTGGAGTACGGCCACCACAGCTTCAGGATGGGATCGGGATACTTGCCGCCCTCGGTCTGGTAAAGCTTGCGCAGCCGCACGAACAACTGGGCCATGATGTCGATGTCGCTTTTCGCCTCGCCCGGAGGCTCGGCCCCTTTCCAGTGCCATTGCAGCCAGCGGCCCGAGTTGACTAGCGCGCCTTCCTCTTCGGCGAAACAGGTGGTGGGCAGGCGGAACACCTCGGTCTTGATGCTGGCGGTGTCCACGTCGTTGTGCTCGCCGACATTGCGCCAGAACTCGGCGGTTTCGGTGGCCAGGGGATCCATGACGACCAGGAACTTGAGCTTGGAGAAGGCGTCGAGCAGTTTCTTTTTGTACGGCGCGGCCGCCAGGGGATTGAAGCCCTGGCATATATAGCCGGTCATTTCGCCCTTGTTCATCAACTCGAAGACCTGCAGCATGTCGTACGTCTTGTCCAGCTTGGGCAGGTAGTCGAAGCCCCAGTTGTTCCCGGCGTTCACCGCATCGCCCCACCAGGCCTTCATGAGGCTGACGTGGAATTTCTTGTAGTTGCTCCAGTAGCTGAGCTGATTGGGCCGCAGCGGCTTTTGCGTGCGCGCGTCGATATAGGCGTCGAACGACTGCTCGGCCTGCTTGGGCAGGGTCAGGTAGCCCGGCAGGAGGTCGGTCATGAGGCCCAGGTCGGTAAGGCCCTGGATGTTGGAATGGCCGCGCAGCGCATTCATGCCGCCGCCGGGCACGCCGATATTGCCCAACAGCAACTGCACCATGGCGCCGGTGCGGATGATTTGCGACCCGATGGTGTGCTGCGTCCAGCCCAGCGCGTACAAAATGGTGGCCGACCGGTCGGTGCCCGACGTGGAGGCCAGCATTTCACAGACCTTCAGGAACTTTTCGGGGGGCGTGCCGCAGGCCCGCGAGACCATCTCGGGCGTATAGCGCGAATAATGCTGTTTGAGCAATTGGTAGACCGTGCGCGGATGCTGCAGCGTGGGGTCGACCTTGACGTAGCCGTCCTCGCCGCGCTCGTACTCCCAGGAGTCTTTGTCGTAGCTGCGCTTGGCCTCGTCGTAGCCCGAATACAAGCCGTTCTTGAAGGCGAAGTCTTCGCGCACGATGAACGGGAAATCCGTATAGTTGCGCACGTATTCGTGCTGGATCTTGTCGTTGTCGAGCAAATACTTGATGACCCCGCCCAGGAAGATGATGTCGGTTCCGGTACGTATGGGCGCATAGAAATCCGCCACGGACGCCGAGCGCGTAAAGCGCGGATCGACGACGATGAGCTTCGCATTGTTGTGGGCCTTGGCCTCGGTGACCCATTTGAACCCGCAGGGGTGGGCCTCGGCCGCATTGCCGCCCATGATCAGCACGATATCCGCGTTCTTGATGTCGACCCAATGGTTCGTCATCGCTCCACGGCCAAACGTCGGGGCAAGACCTGCCACCGTCGGGCCGTGTCAGACACGCGCCTGGTTGTCGAATCCCAGGACACCCAGGCTTCGGATGACCTTGTGCGTAACATAGCCGACTTCGTTGCTGCTGGCGGAAGCCGCCAGCATGCCCGTGGTCGTCCACCGGTTGACCACTTTGCCGTCGTCGGTTTTTTCGACGAAGTTGGCGTCGCGGTCGTCCTTCATGAGCTTGGCGATGCGGGTGAAAGCGTCGTCCCACGACATGCGCTGCCATTTGTCGGAGCCGGGCGCGCGGTATTCGGGATACTGCAGGCGGTTGGGGCTGTGGATGAAGTCGATGAGCGCCGCACCCTTGGGGCATAGCGTGCCCCGGTTGACCGGGTGGTCGGGATCGCCTTCGATGTGCGTGATGCTGGCCTTGGCGTTCATGGCGCCGTCGCCCAGACTGTACATAAGAATGCCGCAAGCCACCGAACAGTAAGGACAGGTATTGCGCGTTTCAGTCATGCGCGACAGCTTGTACTGTCTGACTTCGGCCAGGGCCGGACTGGGGGCGGCCCCCAGTAAAGCCAGACTGGAGCCCGCCAGTGTAGTACCTGTCACCTTGAAGAATTGGCGCCGAGTCATGTTGACCATGGAGCTCTCCAGAGGAAGAAGGAAATTGCGCGCATGCGCGCTCGCTTACTACCCTTGCCGGGGAAACGCCTTGCCGGCATTCCCGATACGGCAAAGTATAGGCCTCGCCGCATGAAAACACCAATCAAGAGGATGCCCGCGTCCTCCTCCTCACGAGGGCGCGACGGGGCCGCAAACAGCCCCCGCCGCTCTCCGGAAAACCGTCGGCCGGCCTCCCGGACGGATCCACATCCAAACGGGCTTAGTCGCGCTTGGGAATATTCAGCCCGCGCGCGACGGCCGGCCGGGCAAGAAAGGCGTCCAATACACGTACGACGTTCGGGAAGTCGGCAATGCCTACCAGATCGCCGGCTTCATAGAAGCCGACAAGATTGCGCACCCAGGGAAAGGTGGCGATGTCGGCAATGGTGTATTCGTCTCCCATGATCCAGGCCCGACCCGCCAGACGCTGCTCGAGCACACCCAGTAGGCGGCGCGACTCGGCGACGTAACGGTCGCGGGGACGCTTGTCTTCGTAATCCTTGCCGGCGAACTTGTTGAAGAAGCCGACCTGGCCGAACATGGGGCCGATGCCGCCCATCTGGAACATCACCCACTGCAGGGTTTCATAGCGTCCGGCCACGTCCTTGGGGATGAATTGCCCGGCTTTCCCGGCCAGGTAAACCAGGATCGCACCCGATTCGAACAAGGGCAGCGGCTTGCCTTCGGGCCCGTTGGGATCCAGGATGGCCGGAATCTTGTTATTGGGGTTCAGCGACAGAAACTCGGGGGAGGTCTGGTCGTTGGCATCGAACCGCACCAGATGCGGCTCATAGGGCAGCCCCATTTCCTCGAGCATGATGGAAACCTTGACCCCGTTGGGCGTGGGCAAGGAATAGAGCTGAAGGCGGTCTGGATGCTTGGCCGGCCATTTCTTGGTAATGGGAAACGCGGAGAGATCGGTCATGATTGAAAGATTGAAAAGTGCCTGCGTTGATCGAAGGTGAACGGGTGCGGCAATAAAGCGCCTTGCGAAAACAACAGGCATTATGGCACGGCGCATCGTCGGTGCGGAGGGTGCCGCATGCGCACGCCATCCCGCATGAACCGCCGCTGCATACGGCGCCCTCCCGCAAGCGTCCTCGACGCCAGGGCTCTTGTCCGAGACTGGTTTTCACACGTTGTAAATCCTGTTTACTTATAGTAAAAAGCGGACAGTACGCCGTTGCGTGTCGTTCCGCCCTCCTTCCGTTCTCATCGCCTCCGCGCTTGTAAAACGATCACGGCAACCATGCCGCGGGAGAGCATAACGGAGCGCCGGGAAATTCCGGCCGCGGGTTCCGGAACGTCCGCTGCGCGCAATTCATAAGACAAACAGGCACATCACTGCCAACGAACCAAATGGGGAAATCATGAAAATTCGAAACAGGCTTGCCCTGGCAATATCCCTTGCCCTGGCCGGCCATGGCGCTCAGGCGCTGGAATACCGGCTGGCTTACGGTTCCGACGGCCAGCCCGTATTCCAGGCCCGCTTCATGGACGTGGGCGACGGCCCGGTCATGGGCGACGAAAGCGAAACACTGCAATCCACCTGGAACCTGAACGACCTGCAAAAGGACAAGATACTCCAGGCTCTGAACCGCTGGGCCGAAATCATCAAGCCGGCCCCCGGCCAGCTTCCCGCAATCATCAATATCGGCACCGTCAACGACAACAATGCCTTCGGCAGCAGCACGGCCGTCCCCGAGGGGCAGACCAGCCTTACCCAGCTCCAGCGCGCGCTGTTCGGCCTGCCGAACCCCACGCTGACCTTCGGTTCCCACGGCCAATTCGTCATGGGGAAAATGAATTGGGACAGCCTGCCGGCCTACATGCCGTCGCAATTGCCGCGCGCGCAAAGCGGCGCGGATCTGACTGCCGTCGCATTCCACGAACTGGCGCACGGCCTGGGCATCATGGGGGTTGCGTCCGACAAGGACGGCGAGGGCTCGAACACGCCTTACTTCGACGATGTACTGGACTCGTGGTCGCAGCACCTGCGCGACGAGAAGGGCAATCCGGCCCGGCCTGGGCAAGCCATATATTGCTCCGACTGCAACAATCCCTATACGTCCGACAGCTTCGACGTGACGAACGACAAGGCCTATTTCACCGGCGCCCATGTACAGGAAGTGCTGGCCGGCGCCATGCCCGGCCTGCCGGTTCGCATCCATGCGGACGATGGCGGTATCGACAGCGGATACATGAGCCATATCGAGCTCAAGAACAGCCTCATGAGCCACCAGGACTATCGCAACTATACCCAGTTCATGGAAGCCGAACTGGCGGCGATGCAGGACATGGGCTACGACATCGACCGGCGCAACTTCTTCGGTTATTCCGTCTACGGCAGCGGCCTGCAACTGGTCAATCCCAACGGCTACTTCCTGCGCAACGACGCCGGCACCGCCTACGTTCCCGGCCAGTACAACACCGCCACCCTCGGCCTGGGCCTGCACATCTACGGCAGCTACAACACCGTCTACCAGCAAGCCGACCTGCTCACCAGGGGCGCGGGCGGCGCCGGCGTGCGCGTGGACGGCGCCGGCAACACGCTGGTCGTGCAGCCGGGAACCCGCATCTACGCCGACGGCCTGAACGGGCGCGGCATCATGTTCGCCTACGGCAAGAACCACAACCTCGTCCAGCGCGGCGACGTGCAGGCCCTGGGCGAGCTGGGCATCGGCGCCAGCTTCGATTTCGGCAACAATGCCATGGGAAATGAAACCGACTACCGGGGTTCATACATTTATACGGTCGACGGCGCGCCCCGAGCCCCCCTCGACGAACTCAACGGTGCGCTCGTCGACAACTTCGACCTGACCGGCAGGCTGGCGGGCAGCGCCGCCGCCATCTACATCTCGAACAACGCCCTGGTGAACAACATCAACGTCATGCGCGGCGCACAGATTCAAGGGAATATCTACTCCAGCTACAACCAGCAGGACGGCAGCGGCGACCAACGCCTTACGCACATCAACTTCGGCCAACTGGCAGACAGCCAGGGCCGGGCCACGAGCCAGGCCGACCCGGGCTTTGTCTTGCGCTACGACGGCGACATCCAGGGCATCGACAACCTGGTCGTCAACGCCAAGGGCGGACGCACCTCGCTGAACGGTTCGCAGGAACTCTACGGCGTCGTGGTCGATCCGGGAGCCACCTTGGGCGGCAACAGCACCTATACCCTGAACGCCGACGGCGCCTTCGCCAATCACGGCACGGTCAGTCCCGGCAACTCCATCGGCACCATCGCCATCAACGGCAATTACGAACAGTCCTCCACCGGCAACCTGCTCATGGAGGTCAACAATCATGGAGCCCATGACACCCTCATCGTCAGCGGCACGGCGGAACTGGACGGCACGCTGACCCTGGCCCCCGCTTCCGACTGGTATGCCACCGGCGCCACCTTGACCTTGGGCCTCGGCGACTTGGTGCAGGCCGGCTCCACCACCGGAACCTTCGCGTCCCTGGACAGCGTCATCGCTTCCCCAACCCTGCTTGCCACGGCAAGCACGCTGGGAGGCAACAGCTACCAATTGAGCATTACGCGTCAGAACAATGCCTATAGCCAATATGCCTTGAACGACAACGCGCGCCGGGCCGGGCGCGCGCTGGACGCCATAGCCGGCTATGCCGGGCCCGACATCCAGCCGCTCTACCAGGCGCTGGATTTCTCAGCACCCGACGGCAGCACCGTCGCCGGCGCCCTGCCCCAGCTTTCACCCGAGGCCTACAGCGCCATGGCCGCCAGCTCGCTCAACCGCGAACGCCAGATCGCCGGCCAGATCAGCGCCCGCAGCCAGGCCATCCGGCGCGGCGCCGTGGTCGACGATCAATGGCGCGGCTTTGCCATCCCCTTTGGCGGCGGCACCAGTCAGGATCCCCGCGGCACGCTGATCGGCCAAAACGCCTCGAGCTACGGCGTGACTTTCGGCGCCGAAAAGCTCGACAGCCGGCATCCTGACTGGTCATGGGGCGTGTACGGCGCCGTCAGCGGCCAATCCGTCAATGTCAACGACGGCCTTCATGCATCGGGCCGCAGCACCGCCTTCAACCTGGGCCTGCAGGCCCGCTACGCGCCCGACCCCGCCTCCGGCCCCTATCTGTTCGGCCTGGGCCAGTTGGGCATCGAAGACGCCCACTTCACCCGGCGCCTGGCCATCGACAGCTACTCGGCCAAGAACCACGCCGACTGGACGGCCCTGAACGGCACCCTGATGGCCGGCGGCGGCTATCGCTGGGCGCTGAGCCAGTCGCTTAGCATGGGCCCGCTGGCCACCCTGAACTACACCCGCCTGAACCGCCCCAGCCTGACCGAATCGGGCAGCGACGCCAGCCGCCTGCAGCTCTCGTCCTCCCATTTCGACTCGCTGCAGTCGAGCATCGGCGTAAGCGCCAGCCTGAGCCTGGCGCGGCCCAGCGGCGCGCTGCTGACCGCCAGCCTGCAAGCCACCTGGGATCGCGAACTGCTGGACAACGACTACGTGCAGCAGGCCGCTTTCGCCGGCTATCCGCAGGCCTCCTTCACCAGCCGCAACAAGCTTGCCGGGCGCGACGCCCTGGGCCTGGCCGCCGGCCTCACCTACGAAATCGACAAGAACTTCACCGTGGGCGCCAGCGTGAACAGCCAGTTGTTCCGCTCGGGCTATCAGTCCGTCTCGGGCAATATCTCGCTTTCGCGCCGGTTCTAGGAACGTAGACGATAGAAACGCTCAAGGCAAAATCGGCGGCGGGGGCGGATCTTTGACGATCCGCCCCCGCCCATAGCCGTCGCTCTATCCGCCAAGCGGCGTCATGCCGCTTCATCGAGGTCCGCCCGGCTTGTAATATGCCGCAGCTCCTCCAGCAGTTGCACAGCCGTGCGCGGCAAAGATCCCCTGCGCCGCCTGAACACGTAGAAGTGCCGGCTGAGCTGGGTGCCCGGTATAGGCAGGGGCGCAATGGTGCCGACCTCGCGTTCGGCCTCGTATAGCGGCATGGGCAGGCTGCACAGAAAATTGGCCCTGAGCACCAGCGCCTTGATCGTCACGATCGATCGGGTTTCAACCACCACCTGCGGCGGCGGCAACCCCGCCTCGGCGAACAACTGGTGCAGCTCTTCGCGCGGCTTGGTGCCGCGCGGCGGCAATACCCAGCGCTCATGCCGCAGGTCGGCAAACGACAGGCCCTCCCGGCCCCAGAGGGGGTGCTTGGTGGAGGCGACGATGCCGCTCAGGTCTTCCCACCCCGAATCCGCCACCAGGCTGATTTCGTCGGTTTCCTCCAGGGAAATGCCGATGGCCAGGTCGATTTCGTTCTTGATCAAGGCATCGGCCAGCACGTCGTCCACGCCTTCCATGATTTGGATCTGCAGGCCGGGCCAATGCAGCAGCAAACGCTCGATGGCGCGAGGCAGCGCCGCGCTGGCGACACTGGCGATGGCGCCCACGCGAACCGTGCCCTTGCTCAACCCCCGCAACGCATCGATTTCGTCGAGGGCCAGCGCCGACTCCTCTTTCAGCAGCTTGGCGTGCGGCAAAAGCGCCTGGCCGTAGGGAGTCAGCACCATGCCCTTGGAGTGCCGCTCGAACAAGGGCACGCCCACCTTTTCTTCCAGTTGCCTGACGCTGCGGCTCAAGGCCGGTTGCGTAATGTGCAGCGCCTGCGCCGCGCGCCCCAGGCTCCCGGTTTGAACGATGGCCAAAAAGGCCGTGAGCTGTCGAATATCCAGAGTCATGCCTTATTTTTATGACTTTGCTCAAAAAAAGCAATATTCAAGCAAGATCAAGCCAAAGATAATTTTTCAAGCAAGACCAAAAAACGGAGACACCATGCGCGATCAGCGATCCATCGCACCTGAAACCCTGGCGCAAGCCAGCACAGTACGAACCGCCGTATTCAACCTGCTGCGGTCGTTCGGCATCGACACCATTTTCGGCAACCCCGGCTCCACCGAGCTGCCCATGTTCCGCGACTTCCCGGAAGAGTTCCGATACATACTGGGCCTGCAGGAATCGACCGTCGTCGGCATGGCCGACGGCTACGCCCAGGCCTCCCGCAATGCGGGATTCATCAATCTGCATTCGGCGGTGGGCGTGGGCCATGCCATGGGCAATATCTTCACCGCCTATAAAAACTGCACGCCGCTGGTCATTACCGCCGGCCAGCAGGCTCGATCCATCCTGCCTTACGAACCTTTTCTGTTTTCCCAGCAAGCGGCCGAATTGCCCAAGCCCTACGTCAAATGGAGTTGCGAACCCGCACGAGCCCAGGACGTGCCGGCCGCCATTGCTCGGGCCTACTACACCGCCATGCAGGCGCCGTGCGGACCCGTGCTGGTGTCGGTGCCGGTCGACGATTGGGACGCGCCCGCCGAACCTCTCCCGCTCCGCCGTGTCAGCCGCAGCGTCGGCGCCGATCCGGGCGAACTGAAAATCGTCGCCGACGCGCTACGCGCATGTACCCGCCCGGCCATCGTCGTCGGCGCCGGCGTCGATCGCGACGGCGCCTGGAACCAGGCCGTGCAATTGGCCGAGAAACACCATGCGCTGGTCTGGGTGGCCCCGCTTTCGGGGCGCTGCAGCTTTCCCGAGAGCCATCCGCTGTTTGCCGGCTTCCTGCCCGCCAGCCGCGAGCGCATCGTCGACCTGCTGGCCGGCCACGACCTGATCCTGGCATTGGGCGCCCCCGCGTTCACCTACCACGTGGAAGGCTTCGGCCCGCACATACCCGCCGGCTCGCAGCTATACCAACTGGTGGACGACCCTACGCAAGCCGCCTGGGCGCCGGTGGGGACGGCCGTGGTAACCGGCCTGCGGCACGGCATTGCCGCCCTGCTGGAAGAATCGGCCGGCGTGCAGCGTCCCACGCCCGCCGGGCGCCGCCCGGCGCCGCTGGTGGACATCGGAACCACCATCACCCCCGCTCTGGTCATGCACACGCTGGCGCAACTGCGCCCCCAGGACAGCATCGTCGTCGAAGAATCGCCCAGCAGCCGCGCCATCATGCAGGCGCACCTGCCCATCGACCGCCCCGAAAGCTTTTACGCTTGCAGCAGCGGCGGCCTTGGCTACGCCATGCCGGCATCGGTGGGCGTGGCGCTGGCCAAAAAAGACCGCAAGGTCATTGCCCTGGTCGGCGACGGTTCCACGATGTACGCCACCCAGGCCCTTTGGAGCGCGGCGCAACTGAAGCTGCCCATCACCTTCATCGTTCTCAACAACAGCCGCTATGAAGCGCTCAACAGCTTTGCTCCCGTATTCGAGCTGGACAAGCCCGTCGGCACCGACCTGCCCGGCCTGGATTTCGTGACCATCGCCAAAGGCCACGGCTGCGCCGCCCAGCGCGTATCGCAGCCGGCCGGCCTGAAAGCCGCATTGCAAGCCGCCCTGAATTGCCATGAACCGACACTGCTGGAGATCATTGTCGACTGAAAAAGCAGCCCCCGCCGGAAAAGCAATATATCGATTCATAAACAAAGGAGACAACCATGCCGGAAAGCCGATTCAATTTCCAATCCGAACTTTCGGACAATGTCCGCAACCGCTTCTACATCAACGGCCAGTGGACGGCGCCCAGCACGGCGCAGAAACTCAGCCTGGTTTCGCCCGTCACCGAAGAACTGATGCTGCAGGTTCCAGAAGCCTCCATCACCGAAGTCGACCTGGCCGTGAAGGCAGCCCGCAAGGCTTTCGACGAGGGCCCCTGGCCGCAACTGGCGCCGCAGGAGCGCGGCGCCTACCTGCGCAAGATCGCCAGCGAAATGCGCAAGCGGGAATCCCTGTTCGCCCGGGTCTGGAACGCTCAGGTCGGCGCGCCCATTTCGTTCGCCACCTATCTGGTTCCCACCGCCATCGCCCTGTTCGAATACTATGCCGGCCTGGCCGATACCCACGAGTTCACGGAAGAGCGGCGATACGGCGACGGCGCGGTGGCGCGCGTGGCGCACGAACCGGTGGGCGTAGTGGGCCTCATCACGCCCTGGAACGCGCCGCTGATCCTCCTGTCGTACAAACTGGCCGCCGCGCTGGCCGCCGGCTGCACCGTCGTTTCCAAGCCCTCGCCCGAAACGCCCCTGGACGCCCTGCTGCTGGCCGAGTGCATCGACGCGGCGGGGCTGCCGGCCGGCGTCGTGAACATTCTGCCCGCGGGGCGGGAAGTGGGCGACTACCTCATCCACAAGCCTGAATTCGACAAAATCAGCTTCACCGGCAGCACGGCGGCGGGCAAGGCCATCGCGGCCGCCTGCTCCGAACGCATTGCCCGGGTCAACCTCGAGCTTGGCGGAAAATCGGCGGCCATCGTCCTGGACGACGCCGACATCGACTCGGCCATTCAGACCATCGTGCCATTCTCCATGCCGTTCAGCGGGCAAATCTGCTTCTCGCTGACACGCGTCCTGGTTTCCAAAAAGAATATGGACGCCTTCCTCAAGGCCTTCGTGGCCGCGGTGGAATCCGTCCATGTCGGCGACCCCGCCAAACCCGAAACACAGATAGGGCCGCTGGCCACCCGGCGCCAGTTCGATCGCGTCATGGGCTATATCGACAAGGGCGTCAAGGAAGGCGCCGTGCTGAAAACCGGCGGCAAGGCCGTCGACACGCAGGAGCGCGGCTATTATGTGCAGCCCACGGTGTTCGCCAACGTGGATCCCGGCATGACCATTGCCCGCGAGGAAATCTTCGGCCCGGTCGTCTGCGTCATTCCCTACGAGGACGAGGAAGACGCCATTCGCATCGCCAACGACTCCAGCTACGGGCTTAGCGGCGCCATCTTCACGCGGGATGCCGAACGCGGCTACAAAGTGGCGCGCCGCATCCGCACCGGCAATGTCTCGGTGAACGGGCTGGTGGTGGATCCGGGCATTCCTTTCGGCGGCTACAAGCAATCGGGCGTCGGCCGCCAGGGCGGCGTGGAAGGCCTGAAGGCCTACCTGGAATGCAAGGCCGTCTATATGCCGGCCTGAGCCAAATAACAGGGCGGGCGAAAAACAAAACCAAAGCCCGCCTCTTGCAACACATGGAGACAAACACATGACTGTTCAAAACATCGCAATTCAAGGCGGCATCCAGCAACCGTCAGGAGCCGGCATCTCGAAAGCCAATCAGCGCATGCTGCTCTCGTGCTTCCTGGGCACCACCATCGAATGGTACGACTTCCTGATCTACGGGTTCCTGGCGCCGCTGGTCTTCAACAAGCTGTTCTTCCCCGAATACAGCTCCTTCGCGGGGACGATCGCCGTCTTCGGCATCTTCGCCGTCGGCTTTGCCGCCCGCCCCCTGGGCGGCATGTTCTTCGGCCACTTCGGCGACCGGCTGGGCCGCAAGCCCATCCTCATTGCCACGCTGACCCTCATGGGCGTCAGCACGACCGCCATCGGTTTTACGCCCACCCATCTGCAGATCGGCATCGCCGCTCCCGTCATTCTCGTCATCCTGCGCTTCCTGCAGGGCTTCGCCCTTGGCGGCGAATCGGCGACCGGGCCGCTGCTGGCAACCGAAAGCGCCCCCGACGGCAAGCGGGGGCTGTTCGCGGCCTTCGTGCAATCGGGCGCGGCGGCGGGCACGGTGCTCGGCGCCCTGGCCGCCTTCGCCGTGGCCATACTGCCCAACGAGCAATTGCTGTCCTGGGGCTGGCGCATTCCCTTCATCGCCAGCGCCATCATTTTCGCCATCGGCTTCTATGTGCGCCTGAAGGTCGAAGAATCGCCGGTATTCCTGGCCGCCATCAAGGACACCGCCCCGGAAAAAATCCCCCTGGCCAAGGTGTTCCGCCACCAGAAGCGCCCCACCCTGGTCGTGCTGCTGTGCGCCATGGCCGAGTCCTCGACGTTCTACTTCACGTCCATATTCGGCCTGTCCTACGGCGTTTCCACCCTGCACCTGGATCGCGGCACACTGCTGGCCGGCGTGGTCATCGGCAATGTCGTCGGCATCGCCACCAACCCGCTGTTCGGCTGCCTTTCCGACAAAATCGGCCGCAAGCCGCTGGTCTTCGGCTCGTATGCCCTGTCGGCGCTGTATGTCCTGTTCATTTTCTTCCCGCTGCTGGCCACCGCCAACCACGCCGTCATCCTCATCGCCATGGCCATCCCGGGCGCCATCCTGCAGCCCATGTCCCTGGCCGTGACCGGCAGCTTCTATCCAGAGCAGTTCAACGACGCCAAGCTCAGGCTAAGTGGTGTATCGGTAGGCCGCCAGTTCGGCACCATTCTCGGCGGCGGGCTCATGCCCATGATCGCCACCGCCCTGCTGGCATTCGGCGGCGGCGCCCTGACCTGGGCCGTCGCCTATTTCGTGCTGATCTGCATCGTGGCCTGCGGCGCCGTGTTCAGCACCCGCGAAACCTCGCGCGGCACGCTGCAATAGCCGCTTCGGCGGACGCATGCCCTGGGAGCGGCGACGCCTTGCCAGCACAAGGCGGCCTTTCCTTCCATGGAAAAGCCGCCAGCCCGCCATCAATGCTGCAATTGCGCCAGGGAATCGGGCGCCGAATCCGCCGACACCATGTTGCGGCGGCCAAACGATACGGTGACGGCGGCCAGGAACAGCGCTACCGCCAGGGCGAAGAAGGTGTATTTCGGCGCGGGATGAATGCTGTGCAGAACCCCGATCAGGAACGGCCCCAATATTCCCCCCACCCGGTTCAGCGCAATGGCCACGCCAACCCCCGTGCCCCTCACCTCGGTCTGGTAGGACATGGCCTGGAAGTTGTTCAGCACGGCCTGCGCCCCGAACAGGAAAAATCCCGTTGCCGCGACCAGCCCGATGATGACCCACTGGCTTGAATACATGCCAAGGCAGATCATCGCAACCCCGGCAAACACATAGCCGACGGCCATTGAAATTGCGCGGCTGTTGATGCGGTCCGCGAGCCAGGCGCAGGCCAGGGCGCCAAACAGCGCGGCCACCATGACGAGCGACCCGTAGGCAAAACCCGAAGATATGCCCGCGCCTTTCTGGATCACCAGAGTCGGCAGCCATCCGGTAAGGCCATGCACGCAGAACAAGCCAAGAAAGCCCGCGACCCAGCTGATGATCGTCCGGCGCCGATAAACCGGCGACAAAAGCACGGAAACCGACGCGGCCTGGCTGCTGGGCTTGGGCATTTCGAACTCGGCGGCCGCGTACAGGCTGGAGCGCTCGGGCCGCAGCCTGGATAGCAATTGCCGCACGCGCTCCGTGTCTCCGCGCAGGGCCAGATACCGGATCGACTCGGGAAACCAGGCCTGCGCGGCCATGGACACGATAAGGCACAAGACGCCGACGACGTAGATCCATTCCCAGCCGTATCGCTGGCCCAGGGCGATGCCGACGACGCCGGCAAAGATTCCACCCAGCGAAAACCCGACGATGAACACCAGCGTCGTATAGATATTGGCGACTTTTTTCGGCGCCAGCTCATTGATGTAGGTAATCACCAGCGGCGTGATCATCCCCAGCGACATGCCCAGGATCAGCCTGCATACGGTAAAGGACACCGGGGAATCGACCGCGAAGGCAAGAAGGGCGTTCGACGCCGTCAATACCCACAGGGCGATCAGCATGACGCGGCGGCGGCCGATCCGATCCGCCAGCAGCCCCTGCAGCACGGAGCCGATGGTCAGCCCGGCGATCCCGCTGGACAGCATGATGCCTATCATGGACGAAGACGGTTGCCAGGTCGTCCTGACCAGCGGGATGACGTAGGCGGCGTTGAACAAGTCGTACCCGTCGAAAAACATCACGATACCGAGCAAGACCCCGAAGAACCAATGGAATTTCCCTATCGGCGCGCTTTCGATCTCGGCGCGCACATTTATTTTTTGCGTCATGTGTTGTCTCCAAAAAAAACCGTTCCGGCCGGCGCGGAACATAGGGCTTCGCCCACGCGCCGGCCCCCTCCATCAACCCGCAACTAGGCCGGCTGCCGGCTATACCCCCGAACCCGATCGAGCAGGGCCGACGCATCCGACGGCAGCGTCTGCCCGCGCCAGGCAATATGCTGATCCGGCCGCACCAGTGCATGCCCGCAGCCATAAAGCTCGCGGAACCTCGTTCCCGATACATGGACGATCGACAAGGGAACACCCGCCCCCTGCGCGGCTTCCCGCAGCGCCGCGCAATCGGCGGAATCCCCGTCCTGCTCCGTAAGCAAGGTGTAGCCCGGGCCGAAATGGTCGTAGACGGAGCTGCCGTCATCGAGCCGGAAATGCGGCGCAAGGCGGCCCGGATAGGCCGATGGATAATATTCCGTCACCGTTTCGGCGGGCGCTTCGCCGGCTTCTTCGGCAATCAGCGGCGAGTTCTTGTACTGGTATCCGAGTATCAAGCCAAGATTGCGGAACTCGCGCAGCTTCGACGACAAGATGGTCTGCCCCAGTTCGGCGCGCGCGGTTTCGCCCACCGCATCATCGCGTTCGATATTCTCGTTGACGAGCTGGTTGCCGACCAGGGAATAATTCGTCACGGCTTCGTCCATGACGCGCTCGTGCACAGGCTTGCGTTCGGTTTCATAGCTGTCCAGCAGGCCCTCGCCGCCCCAGCCCTGTATGGCGCCGGCCAGCTTCCAGCCCAGATCCACGGCGTCGCCCAGACCCATGTTCATGCCGAAGCCACCGAACGGCGGGTGCAAGTGGCAGGCATCCCCAGCGAGTAGAACGTTTCCGACCCGATAGCGATCCGCGATCAGGCGATGCGCCACCCAGGGATCCCGGCTGATGATCTCCATGTCGAAATCCAGGCCGGTGGCCATCCGGACGAGCTCTTTGGCATCGATGGTGGCGGGGTCCACGCCCTTTCCGATTCGGGTTGCAATCAGGTACCAAAGGCCGTCTTCATCCATGGGGCCCATCAATGAGGGAACCGTGGAATTCACCATCCAGTACTGAACCGCCAGCCCCTTGTCGTGCATCGATGCCAGGGCCGGCGCGCGGAACAGCACATTGAAGTTCGGCGAGATGGCGCCCAGGCCGCTCATGCCTATGTTCAGGAGCTCCCGCACGCGGCTGCGTCCGCCGTCGGCGCCGACCAGATAGCGCCCGCGCACCGTGCGCCTGGCCGAGGTTGCAAGATCCGTGACCACCGCGGCGACCTCGCGGCCGTCATCGGTGAACGACTCGAGCCGGGTGCTGAAGCAAATCGACACGCTGGGCAGCTCCAGGGCGCGCTCCAGCAGCACCTGCTCCAGGGTGTACTGCGGCAGCCAGGCCGCCGATTCCGAATACCACTCGCAGCCATCGCATTTCGTGTAGAAGGCATTTTCGAAGCGGGCCAGGAGGGAGCCGTTCAAGTGGGTGGCGAACACCACATCTGAGGGATAACCCTTGGGCATTGGGGATGCATTTCTAAGCCGATCCGCTATCCCCCACCGACGCATCAGCTCCATGGAGCGCACGTTGGTCAGCTTGGCCCTGGGGTTGTAGCCCACCCGATCGTTCTGCTCGACGACCACGCAATCGATCCCGCGGGATCCCAGTTCGATGGCGAGGCCCAGGCCTACGGGGCCCGCGCCGACGATCAGGACAGTGGCCCCGTCGGGAGGCAAGGGGCGGGCTTTTGAACTCGATGACATGAATTCTCCTGTATGGAATAAATCGCCGCATGAGGCGCATGCGGAAAATTTACGTGATTTAATAGATATTCAAAAGATGGCAATTTATATTCATAGATTCCTGATAGGCATCCCTTTATGAAACTTCACCAACTCCGCGATTTCATTGCCGTCGCCCGATCGGGCAGCATCCACCAGGCGGCCCGCGATCTGAACGCCGCCCAGCCGGCCTTGACCAAAAGCATCCGCCAATTGGAAAAAATGCTTGGCACTCCGCTGTTCGAACGTACCGCGCGGGGCACGGTCCTGAACGCTTTCGGAAAACGCTTCCTCGCCCGCGCGGAACTTGCCACCAACGAGCTGAATCGCGGCAAGGACGAGCTGGAACAATTGCTGGACGGAAAAGGCGGGCATGTCGCCATGGCCCTGTCGGGGACGCCGTCGATGCTGTTTCTGTCCAACGCGCTCAAGACATTCAGGCGGCGCTATCCCGAAGCCCAGGTGCGCATCGTGGACGGGCAGTTTCCCCTGATGCTGCCCGGCCTGCGCGACGGCACGCTGGACTTTGCAATGGGCCCGTTCCCCTCGCAGTCGCTCAGCAAGGAATTCAACATCGAGCCTGTCTTCACAGGAACCCAAACCGTGGTCGGCCGGCGCAACCATCCGCTTTGCGGCGCCAGCTCCCTGGCCGATCTCGTCGGCGCCGAATGGATACTGACGGGCGCCGCCGGCCCCCGAGCCACCGAATTCGAACAACAGTTCCGGAACAACGGCCTGCCCATACCCCGCGCCGACGTGAAATGCGAATCCCTGCTGGCCCTGGTTTCCCTGCTTTCAAGCAGCGACCTGCTGGCCTTTCTGCCCGAGCAATGGGCCGGCTCCCCGCTGACGTCGCACGCGCTGAGCGAAATACGCGTGCGCGAAAACATCAGCGCGCCGAGAATCTGCATGATCCGTCGCGAAGGCCTGCCGCTGACGCCCGCCGCCGAGGCGTTCGCCAACGCCCTCATCCGCGAAGCCGGGCAACTGCGCTGACGGCGACACGGCCCTGGCTCTGGCGTCCAGACGCCGCCATCGCATGCTCCCGCGACCGGCACGCGGCCTTGGCGCGGCAACGGCGCTAAAATCAACCCATGTTCATACCTGACCCTGAGCCGGAACTTGCCAGAGTCACCGCCAACAAGGAAATCGCCCATGACCGCCGACACCCCAACCATCGACCAAAAGCCCGCCCACAACGCCATGGCGCCGGACGACACCCCGGAGCTGCGCAAGCTCTACGCGGATTTCGAGTCGCTGCACCTGATGCCCCTGTGGACCCAGTTGGGCACCCTCATGCCCCGCCACCCCGCGCCCGAAGCCGTGCCGCATGTCTGGAAATGGTCGCAGCTGTATCCGCTGGCGCAACGTTCGGGCGACCTCGTTCCCGTGGGCCGCGGCGGCGAACGCCGCGCCATCGGGCTTGCCAACCCCGGCCTGGGCGGACGCCCCTACATCAGCCCCACCTTGTGGGCCGCCATCCAGTATCTTGGCCCCAAGGAAACCGCGCCCGAACACCGCCACTCGCAAAACGCCTTCCGCTTCGTGGTCGAGGGCGAGGGCGTCTGGACCGTGGTCAACGGCGACCCCGTGCGCATGAGCCGCGGCGACTTCCTGCTCACCCCGGGCTGGCACTTCCACGGCCACCAGAACATCACCGACCATCCCATGGCCTGGATCGACGGGCTCGACATTCCTTTTTCCTACCAGAACGACGTCGGCTTTTTCGAATTCGGCTCCGAAAAGCTTTCCGACGAAACCACGCCCGACTATTCCCGCGGAGAACGCCTGTGGTGTCATCCCGGCCTGCGCCCGCTTTCCGGCCTGCAGGACACCATCAATTCGCCCATCGGCGCATACCGCTGGGAGCATACCGATCGCGCCCTCGCCGAACAGCTGCGGCTCGAAGATGAAGGCTACCCGGGCGTCGCCGAACCCGGACACGCCGCCATCCGCTACGTCAACCCCACGACGGGCGGCGACGTCATGTCCACCATCCGCGCCGAATTCCACCGCCTGCGCGCCGGCGCCGCCACGGCCGTGCGCCGCGAAGTCGGCTCCACCGTATTCCAGGTGTTCGAAGGGCGCGGCTCCGTCGTGCTCAACGGCGTCGAGCACAAGCTCGACATCGGCGACATGTTCGTCATTCCCTCGTGGGTATCGTGGTCGCTGCAGGCGGAAACCCAATTCGACCTGTTCCGCTTCTCGGACGCCCCCATCATGGAACGCCTGAACTTCGCCCGCACCCAGATCGGCTAATTACCAGGGGCGAAGGCAACTACAGCCGATGCGTCTATCGGCTGTACCGCCAACCGCAACCCCATGGCCTTGAGAATGGCCGTCAGGCTGCTCAAGGCCGGGTTGCCCTTGGGCGAAAGGGTTCGATAAAGCTGCGTGGGGTTCAGGTGCGCCTGCTCCGCCACCGCCTGCACGCCGCCAAACGCCTGTGCAAGCTGGCGCAATACGGTCAACAACTCCGCCTGATCTCCGTCTTCCAGGATGCCATTGATCACATCGAGCGCAAGAGCCGGATCATTGCGATACATCTCGGCCATCGCCTCGTCATGGGCTCTGCTTCTCATCGTCATTTCTCCGTTGCCAATCTTGCCAATAACCCACAGCCCGGTCGATGTCGGCATTCTGCGTGCGTTTATCGCCACCGCCAAGCAATAGCACGACGCGCTGTCCCGCCCGAGCGTAGTAGACCCGATAACCGGGCCCAATATCGATGCGCAGCTCCCATACACCTTCACGGCAAAACTTGTGATCGCCAAAGCCACCTTGCTCTACCCGGTTCACACGCCGGATCACCGCCACTTTGGCTTGACGGTCACGTAAACGGCCAAGCCAGTTCGAATACGGGTCGTCCTGCCCGCCAGACGTCAGGTAGTGCTCAATCCGGTAAGAACTCATTTTCGTTTATTGACGAATAAAGGTCAATAAGATCAAGCCGCGCGGTCAACAAGAGTGCCGGCGAAAATGGGCTTGACAGCCAATCCAGCAACTTGGCACGCTGGATCGCGAAGTATGGGGCATAGCGTATTCACATCGCTATGGTCTTGTAGGCTGTTAATGCCACACCTGCTGGGCCAAGGCGCCACGGACCAGTGGCAGAGGCCCAAATAATCCGGGCGGCAGCAGTGCCGGAGTCATGGCAATAAAACGGGCTCGTACAAAATACGAGCCCGTTTTTATTGTGCTTGCAGTGTGCGGGTCAGACGAATTCGTCGACGTTGCCGCCCAG
>CALMPB010000341.1 GCA_937871985.1 uncultured Burkholderiaceae bacterium | reverse complement strand
CGGAAGCCCGCATCAACTAACTACGCAACCGGACCAGTCATCGCGGGCAGTCCAGGCGTCATCGGGCCAGACTGCGACACCATGTCGCTGATCCACACGCCCGCGAGCGATGCGGAGATAAAATGCATGATGAAATTCGCGGGCATCAATCCCCGCACGACTGTCGATTTATCCATAGCGGAAATCCTTTCCGCCACGGTTCTATGACCAACCGATTCTCAGGATGGGTAGAAGTCGAATGTGATTAGCGCAGCGGCCATCCGTGCGAAAATGGCGTGCCGTAATCCGGCATCGCGGCAAGCCGCGCCATTGCGAATTCCCAATGCGCACGGCGCGTTGTTTTCGCATGGCGATATCGCCAAATATAAAGGACACGCCGCGTGAGGCCGTGCGGCACACCACGCGCCTCCAAAATATCGCGTTTGGGATCGGCATTGGTGCGGATCATTTCCGCTCGAAATGCAGCGGACATTTCTTCGGTCAGAGGAATCCATATATCTGAATTCGGACTCGTTCGAGGACGACCCGGCCCTTTTTGTCGGGCTTCAATCCGCCCTCGATAAGCTTCGCAGTCGGGAAGCGCCGCCCAATGGGTGAGCATGTAATTCCAGTGCGATGGTCGCGCCATATGCAGCCGGTTCGCGATCCACGCATTTACGATAGCGACCGTCAGCCCCTCAGGTGCGGGGCGGTGCATAGCAATCACATTGCCGGTCGAAATGCCGCTCCGCTTCCAGTGATGACGCAGCTCCTTACGCATTTCTCGCGAGATTGGAGCGGGCGTGTCAGGCGGATCGGGCGGCAGCAGGAATCTTGGCATGGTGCTTAAAAAAGGGGCGGCATAGTTTAAGGGACTCGCCGCCCCACGGGGTTTGGGAAACCACTAGAGATATGGTTTAGATGAAAGACTGTATCATAATCTGACGTATAATTGGAATAATGCATTGAATTTTATTCAAATTGTTTCCATATTTTACGTATTGCTAGCTTTTATTGTCTATCCTTCTAATCATGGGGATGGAGAGAACTTCCAACAATTTTGATGTTGACGCGATCATGCGGGCTGTTGCGGCGGAAACGCCGCCTCAGGCTTCGGGCGAATATGACGTTGATCCAGTGGCAGATGCCTTCGCATCCGATGTCGAAGAAATGATCGACGATCTTCGCTTCAATCCATCGACCAACCTTGCCGAAGAGGCAGCACAGATTTTGAATTCGCCGCTTGCGGCCCGATTGGATTCCGGCGTGCTTATGAATCTCCGCGCCGCCGTGAATTTGCAGGAAGAAAAACAGGAAAATGGTGGGACCGCATTCGGCAACAGCGAGGCATGGAATGAACGTCGCGAGCGTGATGAACGAGATCGCAAAGAGCAGGCGCGCGCTACCGATTTAGCGGACGACGCGATGAGCAATCAGCTCAGCACCGTTCCTGACCGCTACGGTTTGAGCCAGCAAAACTATGCTGAATTGAACGACGATTTGAAAACACGCGACGGGCAAGAGCGCTTCATGAATTTCATGCGCATGTTGCATCCGGAATTATCGGACGCACAAATCAGACAGCGCCTCGATATTGCAAACGCCATTACCGCAGAACGAAGTGGACGCGGAAATGCCGAAACGCGACGAGTTTTAGAAACTGCGCCGCCTTCAGTGGTGAATGATGTTTCCGGCGATTTGTCACGTTACAGCGCTGCTACACTTGAAAACGGAAACTCTCCTCGGATCGCAGATCGCGTTGATGGTCTAGCTTCAATCGGTTCTGCCGACGCCCCATCATTCGATCCCCAAGCTGCAACGGGTGCTAGAACGGATATTCTCTCGAGCGGCGATACGACCGCCCCACGGTTGACGGCTAGCTCGCCTGCAATTTCGCGTGTGTCAGTCTCGGCGCAGGTGGATGGTCAAGCTGCCATCACAGGAGCGCCTTCGCTTCGCGGTCAGTTTGGAGCAGCCCTTACCGCAACGACCCCGCTCGATGCGCCTCAGCTCGCAGCCAGCACGGTTGCGCCACCTGCGCCTGCACCAGCGGCAATTGCTTCTTCTGGATTTGATGTGTGATCGACTAGCGTGACCCGCCAGCAATGGATGGTGAAAGAGACGCAAGCGTGCGAGTGCCGTTAATGCGTTCCATAGCCGCTGGCGTATAATCTGTGCTGACCATGAGTGCTAATCTGGCAGGTTCACGATTAGCGGTGTAGGTGACGAGCGACGCGCTGCGACCTTCGACATTTCCAAAAAGCACAATCGGGCGACCGATACGTGTGCTGCCATCGCTGTTCGGGAACACGGTATCGGCGACGACCATCGGGCGCGTCCCGCGCGCTGCATTCTCATCCACTAATTGATTGAATGATCCGCCGAGATAAGCATCGCGCGGAATTGTGCCTGAGCGCGCATCATAGAGACGGACGTTAGTTAGTCTTGCGCCTACGCATACGGTGGTTGAAGCTTCTTCGCGCGGACGATTGCCTGCGAGATTAAATCCGACACTTCCATCTGCATTGGATGTAATCGTTTCTACGCTTTCGGTCACGCGCGTTGGATTACCGCGCGCGTCGCGTTCCTGAACGGCACTGCGATTGCCTATAATCATTGTGCGTTGACCTTCGGCGCGCAGCGCCGAGTTCATATCTGCCATTGGAAGGCACTGACCTGGCTGCAATCCCGTGACGGCAGGTTCCGCCGCCGTGATCGTTGCCGGTGTCGCGCAAGCCAGCGCAGCACCCATTACCACCGCTGTCCGAAATGATTTCATCGTATTTGATAAAGTAGCCATCGCACGCTCACTTGTGTTTCATGTGTTTTAACTTCACGACGTCTCGTATTCCGTGGTCTGTGAGACTCTTTTTTCTTGGCTGTATCCGCTACGTATGGTATTTTAACGGCGTTGAATTATGGCGGTTTTCCGCTTTGGTGAGGTTCCCCTTCGGGGTCGAATTGCAGAGTCTCACAAAGGACAGTTTGTGAGACCCCGCCGGAAAGGCCCGATGACATCCGAAAAACAAAGGAAACGCCTGCCTTTGCAGGCGAAGAGGGGCGTTTCGCCCACGCCCGTCGCGCCGCCGCCCACGGGTGGTCGGCGGGTCGGATATGTCCGCGTCAGTACCTGCGAACAGAATACCGACCTTCAATATGACGCCCTCACCAAAGCCGGTTGCGATCCGATCTATGAGGATCGGATCACGGGCGTCTCATTGATGCGCGACGGGCTGGATCGCGCCCTTGCCGACATCGGCAAGGGCGACAGGCTGATCGTCTGGCGGCTCGATCGTCTTGGTCGATCCATCCCGCACGTCATGACGATCGTCGCCGAGTTGGCGGACAAGGGTGCGAGCCTTGTCAGCCTCGGCGAGGGGTTCGACACCGGCAACGAGGCCGGTGAACTTTATTCGACGATCCTCGCCATGATCGCCCATGTCGAACGGCGCATGATCGTCGCGCGCACCAAGGCCGGACTCGCCGCCGCCAAAGCGCGCGGCATCCGCCTTGGCGCGAAACCCAAGATGCAGCCTTGCCAGATCGCAGAGGCGGCATCGCTGATGCAGAGCGGCCTAAAGGCCGAAGCGGTCGCGCACCGATATTCGGTCAGCCGTGCGACGTTATTCCGGCATCTCAAGGCAAGCAAGATGGGCGAGGGGAGTGGCGCCATTTTGTGTTGAGGGCGCAATCATTTCCAAGAAATCCCGAAATAGCCAATCGTTGATGTGCCAACCCATCTCTGCTAATGCGCGTGTCGCCAAATGGGGGAATAAGGTTGGCTAAGATAGCAGATGCAGTGAACAGTCATGCAGTTGTGCCTAAACTCATTTCGACGGGCCTTGTCGTGGAGGTCGGAAAGGACAGTTGCAAAGTTGACATCGATCATTCCGAGGACAGCGAGTTGATCGAGATTTGCATACGCGACGAGGTGTTCAAGCTCCGCTGGAACTCTCGTCGTCGGATCGGACGCTATCTCTTCATCGCCAAGGCTTGGCGAGGCTGGACGGGTAAGCGGCGCTTCAGGGTGCAATGCCATCGCATCTTCGACGATGGCGTGATTTGGTGGCGGGAGATCATCTATGAGACGGCCCACGGAAAACTTCTGAAACCGCACAAGGATCGCGACCGGGAGAGCGTGCGTTCCTTGATCGCGGAGCCTGCCCTGGCACCGGGTAAATGAGGAGTTCCAGCCTCGCCCTGATGGTCACCGGCTATCTCGCGCTTTGCAATCGCGCGATGAAGGGCGAGAAAATTCCCTCGTTCGAAGGGAATATCGAATTTTCAGGATCGGAGATCGTGACAGGTGCCTTGGCGACGGTGGTCGCTTTCCTCCTGTTCTCGGGTTTCTTCGTGTCTTTGTTCGAAACGATCAAGGAGTGGCAAGTTCGAAGCGGAAAATTCGATAGCAATCTTACGGCAGAGGGCGAGCGGTCCGAAAATCTTGGCGTCGCCTTTTCCCCACTTTTCGCCAATCCGTTTGTCTATCTGGTGATATTTCTGTTCAACAATTGGCTGCCCATTGCATTTGGTACGTTCGTTGTGATTAAATTGTGGCCGAGCATAACTTTGTTTCTTTGCAGGGTTGTTCAGTAACATGAAGGAGGCCCGATGAATATTCTGTCACGCGTGTTTCGATCCACGAGGGTCGATGCCGACTATCACATCCACGTCAACCCCGATGGCAAGAGCGGCGGCTTGGTGGCGAGTGAGGCCAAGGTTGATCCTTCGGCGCATGTCGCCCGCTATGCGGTCGTGCAGCCGGGAGCCACTGTCGCCGCCGGCCAGCGCGTCCGCGCTGGCGACATCATTTTGTCGTCGGGCGATACACTCCGCTTCGATTGACCTTCGCTGCGCTGGCGGGATGTCCGCCGCCGCGACATATATAAAGGGAATGCATGTCCGACTATAACGGAACGCTCGTCACGCTCGCGGCGGACATTGTTGTCGCGCATGTGAGCAACAACAGCGTCGCGATCAGCGACCTGCCGTTGTTGATCGCGAACGTCCATAGCTCGCTGGCGGGTCTCGGGAATGCCGACGAGCCACCAGCGCCCAAGCAGGAACCTGCCGTATCCATCCGTGCCTCGGTGAAGCCCGATTACATCGTCTGCCTTGAGGACGGGAAGAAACTCAAGATGCTGAAGCGGCATCTGAGCACGGCTTATGGCATGACCCCCGACGAGTATCGCACGAAGTGGGGGTTGCCGAAGGACTATCCGATGGTTGCACCGAACTATGCCGCGATGCGGGCCGATCTTGCCAAGCAGATCGGGCTTGGGAAGAAAGGCGGTCGCCGGAAGGCGGCTACGCCGTCACCAACTCCCGCCCGCAGAGGCCGCAGGAAAGCCGAGCCGTAAGATGGGCTCGATGCTGCGAAAGCGCGCAGCATATCGCGCTGTCAGTCGATGCTATCAGCCTCGACAAGATCGAGCGTGATCTTACCGGGAAACAAGCCGCGTAGCTGTCCAAGCATCGTTTGAACTTCATCGAGGCTTTGACGGACGATATGGACGTGCCGCACCTCGAAGAATCGCGTGGTAATAATCGTGCCGTGCTCGCCTTCGGCGAGCGAGGTAATGGTCATCGGATTGAGAGCGATCCTGTTGGTGTCCTTGGCTCTGTGCGACATGGTTTTTCCGTGACTCTGGGCTAATCACTATGGCCGCATGAATGCGGAGAGCGCAACGTTTCTCGTGAGTGGACGGAAAATCATAGCTTTGGTTCTATGAACTCCGTTTAGGGTAAAACAGGCGTCTTACGCCGACTGCAAGTAGTGTGTTTAACTACATCGCTTCGCGCTTAGCTGCACACTACTTGGCAAGGGAGACGCTGCGCTCTCCCGTTGCATCCCTCTCGCCGCTGGCACATTCCCAAACCCCAACCGCGTGATGGATCTGCATGACGCAGATCGGCGGCAGGGGCGTGAATGTGCCAGTGCAACGTGTGGCCGTTGCATCGCCAGTTAGGAGCGTTCCTGCTCCCGACACCCATGATGAGGGAGACTCCGCTCTCCCTGCAACCCATCGGCCAACCCTGCGCGGATTGGATGCGCGCCATCGTTTCGCCGATGGAACACGAGCAGAGGCGTGCCTGCCCCATGCACCCAGCCTAGGCTGTAGATGGCTTCGTATCGGAGACAGTTTTCCCTTGGCGATTTGTGTATCCATTGGTTACACTCCCACCATGTCGCGAAAAGAGGCTGGCCTTAGAATAAGAGTGGAACGCGAGCTGCGAGATGAGTTTCTCGCGGCCTGTCATCGTCGTGATCGCCCAGCCGCCCAAGTCCTGCGAGAGTTTATGCGATCATATGTCGCGCAAACTGCCGCCGATCCGTCCGAGCCAAAGGCCGGTGCTGAATGATTACCGATTACCACGCAAAATATATTGCCACAGACCTTTCGCGACGGCGCCCTTCCGACAGCAGCGAAAGACTCGCTGTCGCCATCGCTGGCGCGCAGGTGGATATGAATCCGCATCAGGTCGATGCCGCTCTATTCGCTTTCGCGTCCCCCTTGTCCAAGGGCGCGCTTTTGGCCGACGAGGTGGGCCTTGGCAAAACCATCGAGGCGGGACTGGTCATTTCGCAGCGTTGGGCCGAGGCCAAGCGACGCATTCTCATCATCGCGCCCGCTAACCTGCGAAAGCAATGGCATCAGGAATTGGCCGAGAAGTTTTTCATACCCGGCACGATCCTCGAAGCAAAATCATACAATGCCGAGATCAAGGCCGGAAACTTCAGGCCGTTCCAACCAGACGATAGCGTCGTCATATGTTCCTACCAGTTCGCCCGCAGCAAGGCAGCGGATGTGGCGGCCACGCCGTGGGATTTGGTTGTCATCGACGAAGCCCACCGGCTCCGCAATGTCTATAAACCGTCGAATGTGATCGCCAACACTCTCAAGGCCGCGCTCGCGGAACGAAACAAGCTATTGCTGACGGCGACGCCGCTGCAAAATTCGTTGCTTGAATTGTTCGGACTTGTGAGTTTCATCGACGAACACTCTTTCGGCGACCTCAAGAGCTTTCGCGAACAGTTTGCGGGAGTGGCGCAGGAACGCGCGTTCGATTTGCTTCGCGAGCGACTAAAGCCGGTCTGCCATCGAACGCTCCGCCGCCAAGTGACGGCATATGTTCCCTACACCAAGCGCCATGCGATCTTGCAGGAGTTCAGTCCGGACGAGGCGGAGGATCGACTCTATAATCTTGTCACGGAGTATCTCCAGCGCGACAATCTACAGGCGCTACCTTCGGGGCAGCGTGCGCTCATGACGCTCGTACTCCGCAAGTTGCTGGCATCGTCATCGTTCGCCATTGCCGGTGCGCTCGGGTCAATATCTGACCGTTTGCAGGTGCGGCTGGACAAAGGGAGGCCGCCAACCTCGCTGACCGAGACCGTCGAGGATGACTACGAAGCCCTCGACGAAACCGAAGAGGAATGGAGCGACGATGATGATGTTGCACCTCTCAGCGAGGAAGATCAGCGCTCACTCGAAACCGAGATAGCCGAGCTGCGCGAGTTTGCCGCGCTCGCCACGTCTATCGAGCAGAATGCCAAAGGCCGTGCTTTGCTGACCGCGCTTGAGGTCGGTTTCGCGAAGGCGCGCGAGTTCGGTGCGGCGGAGAAGGCGATCATATTCACCGAATCCCGGCGCACCCAATCCTATCTGTTGAGAGTGCTGGCGGACAGTCCTTGGGCCGATTCCATTGTCCTGTTCAATGGCAGCAATACCGATGAACAATCCCGCACTATTTATCAGGAGTGGATTGCGCGTCACGCCGGATCGGATCGTGTAACCGGCTCTCGCACAGCGGATATGCGCTCCGCTTTGGTCGATTATTTCCGCGATACGGGAAAAATCATGATCGCCACGGAGGCGGGCGCCGAAGGCATCAACCTTCAATTCTGCTCCATGATCGTGAACTATGACCTGCCTTGGAATCCCCAGCGCATCGAGCAACGCATTGGTCGCTGCCATCGCTACGGACAGAAACATGATGTCGTCGTCGTCAATTTTCTGAACCGCAAAAATGAGGCGGATCAGCGTGTCTATCAGCTCCTCTCCGAAAAGTTTCAGCTCTTCGAGGGTGTTTTCGGTGCCAGTGACGAGGTGCTGGGCGCCGTGGAATCCGGTGTCGATTTTGAAAAGCGGATCGCCGAGATTTACAATGAATGCCGCCAGCCGGAGGACATCAAACAGGCTTTCGATGAACTTCAAGGCGAGTTGGGATCGGAAATCAGCGAGGCAATGCGATCCGCGCGTCGCAAGCTCCTAGAGAATTTTGATGACGAAGTGCGCGAGAAGCTAAAGCTCCGCGATCAGGACACTAACCATCATCTCAATCATTTTGAGCAGCAGTTGATGCGCCTCGCCGCCCACGAGCTGGACGGCGCGGCATCCTTCATCAACAGCTCCTCATTCCGTCTCGATACGCTTCCCGACTGGGTCGAGAATCGAACCGTCCCGACTGGACTCTACGAACTTCCGCGCCGCTCAGGGGAAGCGCATTTCTTCCGCCTCAACCATCCGCTCGGCGATGCCATCATTGCCCGTGCGCGCAGGCGGGAATTGCCGGTTTCGGAAGTGGTCTTCGACTATACGTCGCATGAGGGGCGCATCTCCGTCATTGAGCCGTGGGTCGGAAAATCCGGCTGGATGACTGCCGCGCTTTTGTCGGTCGATGCTTTGGGGCAGAGCGAGGATCACTTATTGCTGGCGACGTTATCGGACGACGGCGTTGCGCTGAGCGATGAAGCATCGAGCCGTCTCCTCACCATAGGCGCAGCCGTTGGCAGCAATACGGTCGCGCCGAGTCAAATCGAACCCGAATTGTCCGGCCAGCTCGCCGCGCAGCAAGATCGCATTCGTCGCGGCATATCCGAGCGGAACGCCCGCTTCTTCGAGATGGAGGCGGAAAAGCTGGACGGTTGGGCCGACGATTTGAAAGTCGGGCTTGAGCGCGAGCTGAAAGAACTGGATCGCCAGATCAAGGAAGCCCGCCGCGCTGCCACGGTGGCGCTAACGCTCGAAGAAAAGCTGGCGGGGCAAAAAGCAGTCAAAGCGCTTGAAACCGAGCGCTCTACCAAGCGGCGTTCATTATTCGACGCGCAAGATAAAATTGACGAACAGCGCACGGAACTTATTGCTCAGATCGAAGGGAAGCTGGAACAGAAAATCGACGTTCAGCAGCTCTTCGCCATAAGGTGGAGGGTGCAATGAGCGATGAGGCAACACCATCGGCAAATCTCGCCGCGCTCGCAGTGGATCGGCTTATCGCTTCCGGTTTGCTCCGTGCCGACAAGCGCGATGCCTTGATCGGCAAGATCGCCGCCGGAACCATGCAGGCCGAGGACTGGAAACTTGAGATCGATCTCGCGTCGGCAAAGGCGGAAGCTCAATGACGGCCGCGCCCGCCACTTTGAAATCGCTCACCCTGACCGCGTTTCGTGGCTCCGCTGGCACATTCAAGCTCGACTTCGAGAAGGGCAAGAAACTCACACTCATTTACGGTGAGAACGGCACCGGCAAGACGACGATTTGCGATGCCTTCGAGTTTCTGGCGTTCGAGCGCATCGGCTCGCTCGAAGACAGAGGCATGGGCAAGGGGCTGGAAAAGTTCTGGCCCACGGCGGGGAAACCGGCGAGCGCATTGGCGGTCGAACTCGAAACCAGTGCCGCCAAATGTTCCGGCAAGATCGTTGACAAGAAGGTGTCGGTATCGCCGCTGACCTCGCGCCCCCGTATCGAGCTGCTCCGGCAGCGGCAGATATTGGAGCTAGTTCAAGCACAGCCCGCAAAGCGGTATGAGGCTATCAAGCGATTTATCGACATCGAAGCCTTCGAGCGGTCGGAGGAATCTCTCCGGCAACTGGGTAAGTCGCTCGGCACGGAAAAGCAGACGGCAATCGCAGCCGAACAGGAAAACCTAGCCGCCTTGCAGGGCTTTTATGAAGCGGCGGGCAGCCCAGCGGGATTGAATGCCGTCACATGGGCCAAGCAAAAACTTGCTGAGCCGACAACTGGACTGGACGCCGACATCGCGGCGATCACGAAACTTCGCGCCGCCTTCGATGCTCTTACCGGCTATCCGCAAAAGCTGGACGACAAGCGCAACGCCATTACGTCCGCACAGGCCGCCGCCGATTCGGCAGATCAGGCGCAAGTCGCCGCGCTGGCGACGGCGGATACCAAGATGGCCGAGCGATTGAACGTGCTGACCGTGGGCGATGCGTATCTCCACGATCACCCCGACGCAGAGAAATGCCCTCTATCATACATTCCCCAAGTGGCATGCCGTCTGACGTGAGTTTCGCCTGAATCCGA
>CALMPB010000340.1 GCA_937871985.1 uncultured Burkholderiaceae bacterium | reverse complement strand
TAAGTTTTTATGATCGATCTATGTCGCTGCTGCCTCCCGCAGCCAACGATTGTTTCTCAATAGGGTTCCATTCACTATCAATTGAAGCTGCGGCTTTCCTCGCTGAAACTCACATGTGCGCACGTCAACTTCCAATGCTTGCCAACGCGCATCCATGATTGGGTCCATCGTCCCACTTGCTCCCCAAAGTCTTCTCGCGTGAAAAGTATGGCAACCGTCGCCGTGTCAGTGCCATGCGTGACAATTTCCTGCCTAATCACTTTGCGCTCTCCACTCCCACCTTTTCGCGCAGATCTGAATGCGCTGATCTGGCTTTTACCAACCAGTGACTCACGATGACCAAAGCGAATTGCCTGATCGTTATCCCACATCAGCGCATCAAGAGAATCCAGATCATTACCATCCAAAGCTTTCTCGTAAGCGCTGACCATAGCCTTTACTTCGTTTACCACATGTGGCAAGTTCAAGGCGGCACCTACGCTGCCATTGATAGGGGAGAATGTTGCAGGAGTTAGAAAGCAGCTTTCTTGGGCCAGAATAAAAGGGCGTGTCTGCTGGGCATAGGCCTGCCACTTAAGATCAGCCGCTAAGCCCGCTCTAGCCTCAAGGCGTTGTTCGTAGGACGGAAATCCCCAAATATGAATAATTTGGTTCAACGCCCCGACCTCGGTATGAAAGTAGCCAATCATCCGCTGAAAGTAATAAGACTGTACATGCAGCCCTTCCCTTTCATAAATCTCCAGGTACTTTCTTACGCAGCCTGGTTTCAAGGTATAGGTGCGTTGCTCAATAAGCATTGTGGTGTTCCTTTATGCCTTGGTCGTATCGACACGCTGTTGGCCCGCCGCAGAAAATGCCAGGTTATCTAAATCAGCCACTTTGGTTCGGCCTTTGACCAGCCCCCGATACTGCTCACCTTTTGAAACTCCCCCCGTTTCAAAGATGACCTGCCATGAATCCCCCAAGTCATTGCTTTCAAAAATCTGGCCATCCGTATCAGCCACAAAGATGGAATCACCCTCTTTGGAAGTTGCGAGGGTCATGCCTCCGATTGCCGGACGCTGCCCACTTGGGAATCCCCCCAATAGGCGCTCCCAAGTACTGCCCCCGTCTTTGCTCCGGGCAAGCCGTGGACGAGCCCTGTTGATCTTGTACCAATTCGGTGGATAACCCTGGGCTCCGCCAACAAAAAGGAGGTTCGGATCATCCGGATGAACGACCATGGCGTCGGGATAATTGATTCCTATCGCATCTAAGGCCTCCCATGTGTTTCCAGCATCCTGGCTTCGCTTCAGACCCCAACCCGTCACCAGAATGATTTGCTGAGGCTTGTCTGGATGAACAAGCACACGATGGATATCCACTTCTCCAACATCGGGGTCAATGGCTATCTCTATGAAGGTTCGTCCTCCATCCAGAGACTTCAGTAACGCCCCAACCTCGATGCCTACGATGAGCTCCCGCTGATGAACCAGGACATCCTTGACATGGCCCAAATGCGGTGGAGGAGGAAATAGCCATTGCGATGCGGAAGGAACCTCTCGCATTGCGGTAAGCTCTCGCCAGCTTTGCCCTGCGTCCGAACTCATGAATAAATGAGCCGGCATCGTCCCCGCAAAAAGAACCTCTCGTCCCGCCAGATACTCTGCTTTCACGACCCACACATCGAACTGGGTCAGTCCGTTGTTTATCCAGCGCCAACTAATACCATCATCATCGCTACGCGCGACACCAAAATGATGGGTTCCAGCAATAACGGCCCCATCAGAAGTTCTCGTGAGTGAACTGATAAACGTCCCTTCCAACTCCCTCGCCTCAAGCACCCACTCACCCGCGGCATCGTGAGCCAACACCCAGATTCCATCCGTAGCTCCTACTATCAACCGCTTACAGCGACCAGCCAACGACACAGAATTGGAACCGGCGTTGGCCAGTAGCGCCGTATCGCCGCTCAAGCTCTCTGAAATACTCATTTCTGCTCCTCGCACTGATTCGTGTGCAGCCAGACCATACGGCTCACCGAGCGTCCGTCAGTCTGTATTCGGAGCCAGTTTACTTATACGACCTCATGAATGAAAATGATGTTTTTCACCGAAAAACAATCGATGGTATCGATTCGCAATCGCCTCTTTGAGAACTTCGCATGGAACTGCGCCACATCCGATACTTCATCGCACTTGCCGAACACTTGAGCTTCACTCAAGCGGCTGAAAAAGTGCATGTCACTCAGTCCACACTGTCACACCAAATACGCCAATTGGAGGAAGAACTTGCCTGCACACTCTTCGAGCGTAAGGGTAAAAGAGTAGCCCTAACCGAAAAGGGGGAAGAGTTTCTGCAGTACGCACAAAACTCGCTGAGGCAAGTCGAAGATGGCGTCAAGGCGATCAGGACAAACTCGGGCGACCTGCATGGCGCCATTACTATAGGAACGACGCATACCTTTAATATGCGAGTTATTCCACGAAGTATTGCAGCGTTCCTCGAACGTCATCCGACAATATCGGTAAAGGTTCTCGAGATGTCTGGGGATGCCGTTTCTGAAGCGCTCATGCGCGGCGAGTTGGATTTCGGGATTACATATAAGCCCGACGATACGTCCTCATTGACATTCGAACCGCTATACAACGAACAAATGGTGCTCATCGTCGGTCAGCACCATTTGTTCGCAAAACGACGATTCATCCGAATGGCCGAACTTCACCGCCAACCGCTCATATTGCTTTCGCCTTCCTTTGCTACCAGGGCATTGTTGGAAGAATGCTTTCACATGGCGGACATTGAGCCAATCGTAACTGTGGAAATGAACGCCGTTGCGCCCATGATCGAGCTCGTAAATATGGTGAACGCTGCCACGATTGTTTCCGAATACGCGGTACCTTCGCACATTGATCGAGTGATTCGACTCCAAAGCCCCACTCCTATCCGCACCCCCGGCCTGCTATGGCGCCGGAATGCGACCCGTGCCGCAGCGGCTCGGCACTTGGCCGGCATTATTCGCGAAATCGTTGCCAAGCCTCAATAACCGCCCTGACACCGCCTTCCCCTCCGAACACTCACCCGAGTCTCTTGGCATATTCTCAAAAACATCAAATGCTTAAGTGAACCTCTGCAAATCACCAATACAAGATGAATAAGCGCAACCGCCACCCGCACTATTGATGACATCGATAGATTCCCAGCCAAAAACTTCATTTTTCTTTATAGATGCAGCCTTCTACACTACTTCGGACTGATGAATTCCTCACGACACGGAATTTCTACTAGCAAGACTAAAGGTGTACCTATGCAAATCGGTAAAGAAACAGTACCCAAAACTCGTATCTCCACATCGAACCCGGACACCATAATAGTAAGAGGGCGAGATCTAGCCAACGAACTTATCGGAAAAGTAAGCTTCACCGATTATTTTCACCTACTTGTCACCGGCACTCAGCCAAGCCCTGCAGCTACGGCGGTATTAGACGCAGCACTCGTAGCCATCGCTGAACATGGCTTGGTTCCAAGCGTTCAAGCTAGTCGCATGACACTCGCCGCAGCCCCTGAGGCAATGCAAGGAGCTGTGGCCGCGGGTATATTAGGTTGTGGATCCGTGATTCTTGGCGCAGCTGAATCTGCAGGTGAATTTCTCGAAGAAGTACGACTACGCTCCCAAGGGAGAGATTTCACGCACGCAGCCAAGGAGGTCGTCGCAGAGTATCGACATGAAAAACGGGCGATTCCAGGCTACGGACATCCTTTACACAAAAAGAGAGACCCCAGAGTCGCGGCGCTATTTCAGGTAGCACAAACGGCTGGCGCCGATATGACCTATATCAGCATTGCTGAGACGATCGAACAAATATTGCCCGACATCGTCGGAAAGGCACTGATGCTTAATGTCTCGGCAGCCATCCCCGCCGTACTTCTCGGCGTGGGCTTTCCCATAAAGGCACTCAAGGGAGTCCCTATCCTTGCGCGAACCGCCGGGCTCATAGGACATCTGGCAGAGGAAAACGAGCAGCCCATCGGCTTTGCACTTTCATATCAAGCGGCACGACACGCTGTATATGAAGGCGATGCGCCAGCCGGCTTTGTGCCTAATGAGTCGTAAACAAAGACTCATACCCTCGAATCATCCCACCGCTATAGAACGACATGGTTCCGGCCGGCTGCCTTTTACACGGCAGTCCGGCGCTTGCTTGGAGTAAATATGAAGAAGGTACTGGAAGGCATCCGCGTTCTCGAACAAGGCACATTCATTACCGGTCCAGCGGCGGGGATGCTACTGGGAGATTTAGGCGCCGACGTTGTAAAAGTCGAACAACCTGAAACAGGGGATCCCTTTCGCGCATTCAAAGGCGGGCTGTACAGCCCCCACTACCAAACATATAACCGAAATAAACGCAGCGTAACGCTCAATACCAAGAACCCCGAAGATTTGGCAGTTTTCGATGAGCTGGTTCGCGAGTCGGACGTCTATATACAGAACTTCCGTCCCGGGGTGGCCGAACGGCTCAATACGGGAGAACACAGGCTACGCAAAATAAATCCCGCCCTCGTCTATTGCTCAATTAGCGGCTTTGGGTCAACGGGCCCCGCAGTGGGCCGGCCGGCTTATGACTCGGTAGCTCAAGCAGCCAGCGGATTTTTAGGCTTGCTGATCAATCCAGCCAACCCACGCGTCGTCGGTCCGGCGATTGCCGATTCAGTGACTGGCTTCTATGCTGCTTATGGAATCATGGGAGCGCTGATCGAACGGTTTCGAACCGGAACGGGCCGACAAGTCGAGGTGTCTATGCTCGAGGCCATGAGCCATTTCAACTTGGATGCGTTTACCCATTATTATTCAGCGGGAGAAATAATGGGGCCCTATAGCCGCCCCAGTGTGTCACAGTCCTATGTCATGAAATGCGCCGACGAAAAATGGGTCGCATTGCATATGTCTTCGCCACAGAAATTCTGGCAAGGCTTGGCTGAAGCCATCGAAATGCCAAACCTCTTCAATGATGAACGATTTTCTGACCGCACCGCTCGAATCAAAAATCAAGAGACGCTGATTGAGCTTCTTACCCCCGTTTTCGCAACTCGCACTCGTGCTGAATGGTGCCAAAGGTTGGAAGCCAGGGATGTGCCCCATGCCCCCATGTACGATCCAAGCGAAGCCCTGGAAGATCCGCAGGCAAAGCATCTAGAACTGCTGATATCAGCATGCCACCAGACCATGGGCGAATTCCGCACAGTTCGATCGCCGGTCTCCTACGATGGGCAACGCAATAAAAACGTGCTTCCCCCACCGACATTAGGCGAGCATAACGATGAAATCCTAACGCCAATCAGAGAAAAACTTAAGAGCGCCCTTGAAACGCCCGCGAATCAATGACTTCGCCGCTGCCCTCCAAACATCGTGGATGCAAGACGGATGCATCGAACTCTGAACCCGGCGCACGTCCAAGAGCTTCACACGTTATTGTTAAATCGAAAAGCCTTGCTTGAGCTCCGCTCGCAAGAAATCAACAAACAGTCGTATTGCACGAGGAACATAAGGACTGTAGGGACGGATGGCATATAAAGAGTCGCCAAAGACCCCTGCTGCCCTCCACCGAGGAAGCACCTGTACAAGCTTTCTAGCTTTCAAGTCCTTGGCGGCGCTGAAATCCGGAAGTAGCGCAATCCCTAGACCATCCAGCGCGGCGCCTCTCAACGCTTCACTATTGTTCGCGGCAAATGGGCCGCTTACCGGCACGCTACGGCGAACTTTACCGCCCCTTCTGGCTTCAAAGCTCCAGGTCGGTTGTTCCCCCCGTCGGAAGTAATACAGGCAGTCGTGATCAGAGAGGTCTTCAGGAGTTTTTGGAAGACCACGCTTTTCCAGATATCCGCCTGAGGCGACCAACACCGTCTCCGTCCGGCATAGAGTCCATGCCACGTGGGTATCGGGTGCGGAGGACGAATGCCTGATCGCCAGATCGAAACCCTCCTGAGCCAAAGAGACCAGCCGATCGGACAGCTCCAGCTCGATGCGGATCTGCGGATGAGCGCTGAAAAACTCGGGCATACGCGGCACGATTTGCTGGCGGCCAAGCGCCACCGGCGCCGTAACCCGAACCAGCCCCTGCGATGAGCCCGCCAAATCGCGGACACCCGCAAAGCTGCGCTCAATCTCCTGGTACGAGCCCCTTATCGAGTCGACCAGAAGCCTCCCTGCCTCGGTCAATCTCATGCTGCGGGTAGTACGCTGAACAAGCGCAATCCCCGACGCACGCTCAAGCTCCGCGATCCGCTGGCTGATTGCTCCTTTGCTTAATCCTAATCGGGTCGCGGCAGCGGTGTAACTCCCAGTCGCCTCCACGACCACGAGCGAGTATAGATGGGGCCATAAGGTGTCAATATTCTTGATGTTCATTCTGATTGTTTAAAAAAATAAACTTTGTTTGTATTGTATATGCATTGTTGTTAGCGTAGCCGATGCCTAAAATTCTTTCATATCACACGACTCCAAAAAGGAAATTCAGATATGAACGACACTCCCGCATTTACCAGCAGCGATCCAGTGCTTCACTTTATCCATGGTGAAAGGACAGAGGGATCCGGATCCGCGTTCGGAAATATTTTCAATCCGGCAAAGGGAAAGGTTGCAAGGCAACTGGTTTTAGGAACCGTCGCGGATGTTGAAAGTGCCGTGCAGTCTGCCAAGAAAGCTTTTCCCGCATGGGCCGACACACCGCCGATCCGCCGCGCCCGCGTCATCAATCGATTCCTCGACTTGATGAATGAGCACAGCAAAGAGTTGGCTGCGATCATCACGGCCGAGCACGGCAAGGTTTTTACTGATGCCCTCGGCGAAGTCGCACGCGGCATCGATATCCTTGAATTCGCTTGTGGAATTCCCCAACTTTTAAAGGGCGACTATACGGATCAAGTATCGACCGGGATGGACAACTGGACAATGCGGCAACCTCTCGGCGTCGTTGCGGGCATTACGCCCTTTAATTTTCCGTGCATGGTTCCTTGCTGGATGTTTCCTGTCGCCATTGCAGCAGGCAATACTTTTATCCTCAAGCCCAGCGAGCGCGACCCAAGCGCATCATTGTTCATGGCTGACCTATTCAAGAAAGCGGGTTTGCCAGACGGAGTGCTCAACGTTGTCCAGGGCGATAAAGTTGTGGTCGACGCCTTGCTTGAACATCCTGATGTCAAGGCGGTCAGCTTTGTCGGATCCACCCCTATCGCTCATTACATCTATGAACGCGGCGCCCACTTTGGAAAACGCGTCCAGGCGCTCGGCGGAGCCAAGAACCATATGATCGTGATGCCGGACGCGGATATCGATCGTACCGTGGACGCCTTGATCGGCGCTGCATATGGATCTGCCGGTGAACGCTGCATGGCAACGTCCGTTGCCGTATTGGTGGGAGATATCGCCGACGAGGTCGTATCGCGAGTGACCGAACGTGCACGCAATCTCAAAATCACGGATGGCATGGACTTGCAAGCCGAAATGGGCCCGATCGTCACCAGGCAAGCTCTTGAACGGATCGAAGGCTATATTGCAACAGGCATCCAGGAAGGCGCGAGTCTGGTTCTGGACGGCAGGGGTTACCGCTCTCCGGGCCACGAAGAAGGTTACTTTATCGGGGGCACCTTATTCGACCACGTGACGCCTGAAATGCGTATCTACAAAGAAGAAATTTTCGGCCCGGTTCTTGCCTGCGTCCGCGCCAAGGACTTCGCGGAAGCGGTGGCATTGGTGAACGCCCACGAGTTTGGAAACGGGGTGTCTTGCTTCACCAGCGATGGCAATGTGGCGCGTGAATTCGCTCGCCGCATTGAAGTGGGCATGGTGGGGGTAAACGTTCCCATTCCCGTCCCCATGGCCTGGCATGGTTTCGGCGGCTGGAAGAAAAGTTTGTTCGGAGATACGCACGCATACGGTGAAGAAGGCGTCCGCTTTTACACTCGCCAAAAATCGATTATGCAACGATGGCCGCAAAGCATTGCGAAGGGCGCGGAATTTGCATTGCCAACGGCAAATTAAGAGCTTCTTGACAAAGAGCGTATAGGGTTTGGGGATCCTCGAGATCCCCTTTTTATTTTCGATCCGAATAATGGATTGCCGTCTCCAGGGCCAACCCAGAAAGGCTCCTTCTGCACGCAGTAGCCAACGCTCCGGCGTACAGTGCGTTATGATTGGCACCTGAACAATTATGACTATTTGGCAAATCAACTGATGTCAACTGAAACGGACGACCGTAACTCCGTCGGGGTGCTGGCCAGGGCAGGCATGGTGTTACGCACCCTTGGCGCCGAGCCAGGAGGACTCAGTCTGGGACAGATCGCAAAACAAATCGGCCTGCCCCGCTCGACCGTGCAACGCCTTGTATCAGGGCTGGAGGCCGAAGGTCTGGTCGATGTAGGAACGGGGGCTGGCCAAATCAAGTTAGGGTCGGAGTTCCTGCGACTGGCGCAAATTGCTCGACCGAAAGTGCTTGATCGTTTGCGGCCAATCATGGTGGAGCTATCTGCCGAAACCGGCGAAACAACGGATCTTTCCATGGTTCGTCGCGACGAACTCTTTTTCGTCGACCAGGTCGTGGGGAGCGAACGCCTCCTTGCCGTTTCTCACATTGGAGACTCGTTCCCCTTGTATTGCACCTCGGCCGGCAAGGCCTATTTGGCGGAACAGTCATTAGATATGGCGGAACGTCTGATTGGCACGACTTACCCAAGGCACACTCCCAACACGAAAGTAACACTCAACGCGTTGGCCGATGAATTCGCGAGCATTCGCGCAGATGGCGTAGGTATAGACCGTGAGGAATACACGCTCGGCATCTGCGCCATAGGCATCAGTTTTCAAGACCGGCCCGGCGAATGGTTTGGCCTGTCGGTGCCGCTTCCCGTGCAAAGGTTTGAAGAAAAGCGCGCGCTGGTGACTCGCCGGCTTCTTGACATCAAAGCCGATTTAGCCACAAGCCGATAACTCCCGCACCGCACTCAAAACCAGCCGCCGGCCTATTGCAACAACGTCCCTGGAGGGACGTTTGAACCGTCCTGCGCCTTCCGCGCGCGGCGCCCACTGGCCCGTCGATAAGCTCCTCTCTGCTCCTCCGAAGCCCGTTCCTGAAACGAGCCGGATCTCACACGTCGGTCGCCAGCAGGCTCATCCGCCTTCAAGCATGGCGATTCTTTGCCACGCATATTAATTATCGCCGCATAGACCGCGAAAAGATCGCACAACACTCTTGATTGTACCAATTAATGGTATATCATGTACCTATAATTGATACACACGAATCATTAAAAAGAAAATCAAGGAGACACTCACGGAGCACACCCTGTGCCTTCCGCCTCCTTGTGCTGGTAGACAACCCAAACTCAAGAGGATGGATCAAATGAAGCTGAACATTAAAAAGCTTTCAGAAGCCCCACGATACGACGCCCCGAATCACTTCGACGTGAGGGCGCTTCGACTTCAGGGGCTTGATGCAGGAGGGGCCGAGAAAGTGTGGGTCGGGCTCTCCCATTTCTTGCCGGAAGGCGGCGCCGGCCCCGACGCTGGCGGGTTGGAGAAAATCTACATCATGCTCTCTGGAGAAATGGTGCTGCGCGCACAAGGTCAAGAAATCACCCTGCGCGCCATGGACTCCGTCACGATTCCCGCGCATGTCGAACGTGAGATCCGCAACGAAGGCAAAACCGTGGCGACCATGCTGGTGGTCATGCCGACACCCGCCAAGGAGGCACCATGAGCGCAGCCACCAACGCGTTGTCGCTATTCAGCGTCAGCGGCAAAATCGCGATCATCACCGGCGCCTCCGGCGCGTTTGGCAGTCTAGCCGCAAAGGCGCTGGCTGGCGCCGGCGCCAAAATACTATTGGCTGGCGGCAATCAGCAAGCCTTGTCGGCCGTGGACCAAGACTGCAGGGAACTCGGCGCCGAAGTGGAAACGGTAGCTCGGCGCCCGGACTCGCAAAATGATGCTGAAGCCATTGTGGGCGCCGCAGTTTCCCGATTCGGCAGAGTCGACATTCTGGTAGTCGCTTCGGGAATGAATGATGTAGCGCTCGTTACCGAAATGTCGCCCGAGCGATTCGAAAACGTCATGCATGCGAACGTGACCGGCTCGTGGCTCATGGCGCGCGCCATGTCGGCCCGCCTGATCGAGCAAGGCGAGGGTGGAAAAATTGTATTGATGTCGTCGGCGAGAGGTATTTTGGGCCACCCTGCCGGCTATACCGCTTACTGCGCTTCCAAATCCGCCGTGGACGGCATTGTCCGCGCACTGGGATGCGAACTGGGCAAGCACAGGGTAACCGTAAACGCAATTGCACCAACAGTCTTCCGTTCCGATCTGACAGCCTGGATGTTCGAGGAAACCGAACGGGCCAAGGCGACTCGGGCCAATCTCATGCCGCGTCTCCCGCTTGGCCGCTTGGGCGAGCCCGACGACCTGGCCGGCCCGTTGATGTTCTTATGCTCTCAAGCATCCGATTTCTATACGGGACACGTGCTTTATGCTGATGGCGGATACACGGCGGGCTAAGGCGATGCACAGCATGCAGGAAAAGATTCCGCTTGTGCTTTTACCAGGATCCCTTTGCGACGAGACAATGTGGGAAGCACAAGCGAAAGCATTGTCTGGCATTGCACATGTCCAGATCATCGAGACGGCCAATGCTGAAACCATCGAAGAAATGGCTGAACATGTACTGCACCATGCGTGTGCAAAGCGCTTTGCCCTGGCAGGCTTCTCTCTTGGGGGATTCATCGCTTTCGAGGCTTATCGGCAAGCCCCGGAAAGAATATCTCATTTAGCCCTTCTGGATACCACCGCACGCCCCGATCATCCCGACAACCGCTCCCGTCGCCTGGCAAATATCGAGTCATTCGCAACAAAGCCCTCCACGGTTCTGGATGCCTTTGTCGACCTGACAAAAGGGTCGAGAACACCAGTTCACGTGGCCAACCACGTCAAACAAACCATGTACAAGCTCGGGCCATCCCTCTATATGGCACAACAGCGTGCGATGCTGTACCGGCCGGACGCGCGGCCAATGCTCGCAAGCATACGCTGCCCCACCCTCGTTCTTTGCGGCGCGGAAGACCGGGCAACCCCGCCGGAGGTCAACCAGGAAATCGCAACCAATATTCCGGGAGCCAAGTATGTAGAGCTGGAGGGAGTTGGGCACATGACTCCCATGGAAGCCCCCCGCTTGGTCAATGAGGCGCTGAGCAACCTACTGATGAACAGCGCGACCAACCCATGAAAATCAAGAAGGAATGGTATCAAGAATGAGTGAACAGACCAGGAACCAGGTCCGTCAATGCTGGGAACAAGGACAGGCTGCGCTAAGCGGCTGGCTGCAACTGCCTGGCGCCTTGCACGCGGAGGCTTTGGCGCGCCTCGACTACGATGCTGTCGTCATTGACGTTCAACACAGTTTGATCGACTTTGCGCAATTGGCGCCAATGATGGTCGCTATTGAGCTCGGAGGCGCGGAGCCCATCGTACGCATGCAGGTCAATGACCAGGCGGATGCAATGAAACTGCTTGATGCCGGCGCACGCGGCCTCATCGCACCGATGATCAACACGGCGGAAGACGCCGAACGCTTTGCTGCCGCGCTGCACTATCCACCTCGCGGCGTTCGCTCATATGGCCCGCGCCGTCCGGCATTACGCTATGGCTCAAGCTATCTACAGCAAGCCAGCGAATCCATCGTCGCCCTGGCCATGATCGAAACCCGTGAGGCACTGGGCAATCTCGACGCAATCCTGGCGGTAGACGGGCTTGATGGCGTTTTCATCGGCCCAACCGACCTCGCGCTGGATCTGGGGCATGCACCATCGGTCGACAGCAACGAGCCCGAAGTCGTGGCCGCCATCGCCCACGTGCGCCAGCGTGCCCATGCCGCCGGCAAGCGCGCCGGCATTTTCTGCGGCAGTGGAAATTTTGCGCGCAGCAAAATCGCCGAAGGCTTCGACTTCGTAACAGCTGCGCCGGATCTAAGCCTGCTGCTCAGCGCAGCCCAAGCCGTCATTGCCCAGGCGCGTTCGTCCTGACTACAACGCACACCAAGGAGACAATCATGACTCATATTGAACAACGCCTCGTCCGCTACGCGGATCTCATACCCTGCCGCAATGCTTTCGTGGATACACGCACACCTGGCTCGGATCGGAAAGAGAACTTCACGATCATCGGTCCCGGAGTGTCCGAAAATCCAGGCCAGCACGTCCACATCAAGGAAAAGCACGGTTTCAACGTCAGTGCGGCGCGCCAGCCGGGCGGCTGCCTGAACTCGCAGCACAGCCACGAGACAGCCGAAGTCTTCGTCGTCCATTCGGGACACTGGCGTCTGCTGTTCGGCCCGGAAGCCGGTTCAGAAGGCCAATACGACATCGGCCCCGGCGACGTCGTCTCAGTGCCGATTCATATGTTCCGCGGCTTTGCCAAGCTCGACGAGGGTGAAGGCTTCCTATGGGTGCCGCTGGGCCAGGACGATCCAGGCCAGGTGCTTTGGGCGCCCAAAGTATTCGATCTGGCCAAACAGTACGGCCTGGTGCTGCTCAAGGGTGGCCGCCTGGTGGACACCACGCTGGGCGAGACTGTTCCCGAAGACGCCGAGCAGGATTTCGGCCCATCGCCTGAGGAAGTGGCGCGCCATCGCACGCCTCCGCTTGAAAAAATTGCTCAAGTCGCGGTCAAGTATATCGATATGCAAGGCAATCCCGACTCACCTCTGGCTGGCCCCGGCGTCGAAGAATGCCCGATCATCGGCCCTGCCGATACTGAAGACGGCTTCCAGGCCGGCCCGATCATCGGATGGTGGCCTCACGGTTTCGTATTGCGTCTACTGCGATTGAAAAGCGGCGCCACGGTGCCTTCCCATATACGCGATGAAGAAGAAGTGCTATTCGTGCAAGAAGGCACAATGAGTATCGAGACACCTCATGGCGCGGTCGTGATGGCCGCTGGCGATACGTTCACCACCCCAAAAGGCATGGCCCGCAGCTTCCGTGCGCTATCTTCCGACGGGTGCTCGGTCTTCGTACTGAGGGGCGGCGATGCCCCAAGCATGCCGCGCTTTGCCAACCAGGAAAACAACGTGGCCGCGATGCATTCAGTTTCCTGACCGCCCTGCAATCCGCACGCCTATTGCCATCGACACCAGCCCCGCAAGTTTTGAAACTCATCGAGAGCATTCAAAATGAGCATTGGAAAATTTGCCAGGAATTCAAATCATGAAACGAATTGCAGTCGAAGAAGCATTTATAACGCCCGAAATATTGGCCGCCATGAAAAGGAAGCTCGAAAGCGGCTCGGCCGAGCTGGGCTTTCGCCTGCTTGCGGAGTCCATTCTATTCGGTACGTCCCCAGGCGCCCAACTCATGCAGCAACGTCTATTGGATATCGGTGAAGGACGCATCGCACAGATGGATGCCACCGGCACGGACGTCCAGATCATTTCATTGACCAGCCCCGGCATCCAGGTTCTGGATGCGGCAGAAGCCACAGCACTTGCCGCCCATTCCAACGATGTCCTGGCACAAGCCACACAGCGCTTTCCTGGCCGCTTCTACGGACTGACAGCCGTCGCACCTCAAGAACCAGAACGGGCGGCAGACGAAATAGAGCGCGGAGCGTCCAAATTGGGAATGCGAGGCGTAATCATAAATTCCCATACATTTGGACAGTATCTCGATGAGGAACAATTCACCCCCCTGCTCGCCGCAGCGCAGGCGCTGAACCAGCCGATTTATCTGCATCCGCGAGACCCTTCGCCCCAAATGATTCAACCAATGGCCGCATATGGCCTGTTCTCAGCCATTTGGGGATTCGCGATAGAAACAGGCCTGCATGCGATGAGGCTGATTTTCTCGGGCACTTTCGATAAATTCCCCAACCTGAAATTTTTGCTTGGCCACATGGGAGAGGCTCTGCCGTTCTGGCTTCAACGCATCGACAACCGCTACCTGGTGATGTCCAAAGCGGGAGCGCTCAAGCCACTGAAGCGGCTACCTAGCGAATACTTCAAGGATAACTTTCTCATTACCACGAGCGGGGTCACATCGATGCCTGCTTTGGAGCTTTCGATGAAAGTGCTCGGTGCGGAACGGATTCTGTATGCCGCCGACTATCCCTATGAATCCGTGGAAGAGGCGGTGGCGTTCGTTGACAGCATTCCGGACGTCGAGGCTCGCGCTGCAATTGGGTACCGCAATGCTGAGCGTCTCTTTCGACTTTGAGTAGTACAGGCTCGCGACTCCAATCCGGATCACGAGTCTGCCACCCCCCCATGCAGGGAACCATAGATCGTCGGCTCCGAGAAGCCGCGACAACATAGATAAATCATAAAAAACCTTC
>CALMPB010000339.1 GCA_937871985.1 uncultured Burkholderiaceae bacterium | reverse complement strand
AGCCGACCGGCAGCTTTCCGCTTGCCGTGAGATTGCCGATCGGCGCAAAGCATGACAAGCGCATAAGCGTAAAACAGCTTGTCGGAGTGAAGGGTTACCCGATGCCGCCGCCAGCTATTCGGCAAAAGCGATGAGATTGCCGCCAGGATCGCGGAGGATGAACGTTTGCGCGCCCCATATCTCACGCTTGAGGCGCTGGTGCCACTCGACACCGGCGGCGTCGAAGGTTCGGGCGAGCGCCTCGATGCCGTGAACGGTTACGGTCGCCGAAAGCGCGTTGGCTTCCCGAGCGCGGAGGTCCTGCGCGAACACCTCGCCGTCTGTATGCCGCAGGTTTAAACAAGCCCCGCCTCGCCGGACCTGAGCGTAAAAGGACGGATCGCCGTGCATGAACATGAGCGTGAAGCCGAGGCGATCGACATAGAAGGCGCAGGCCGCACTCAATTCCGGCACGAAGAGCTGGGGCTCGGCAGCGATTAGGATGGGCTCTTCATTCATGCTCAACTTCCCCTGTATGGTCGGCGAGCCGGAGCATCACATCGGCCGCCACCAGCAGCGTCCGACGGTCGGCATCGTTCAGCTGGCAGGACATGGCATCCGCAAGCCATGCGCGACGGCGTGTCATCGCTCGCTTCAAAGCCGCTGCGCCGGTAGGCGTGAGGGTGATCTGTTGCCGGCGCCGATCGACTGGATCGATCGGCCGATCGATCAACATGTTAGCTTCCAGTTGGGCGAGCAGGCGACTGAGCGACTGCGGCTGCAAGCCCTCGCTGCGCGCCAGTGCCACCGCACTCATCGGACCCTCTCGATGCAGGGATGCGAGCAACGCCAGACCGCTGCCCGTTACCTCTCCATCGAGCGAGGGGCCGCGCAGTCGCCGCGCGAGGCGCAATACCGCTCGAACGATCCGGGCTTCGCTGCTCTCACGATCGTCTCCGCTTGTCATTTCATACGCATTGCGTATTATTATGGAGCCGTCAACTGAATGTTCGATGATGGCAGAAGGCTTGGAGACCAGCCGATGCGGCAGCGAGTGACGGCGATCCTGCCTTGCAACGATCTCGATGCGGCGCAGCGCTTTTTCGAGCGGCTGGGCTTCACGCGGGATGATGGAAGCCCCGACGACTACCGGATGCTGAGTGACGGGCATGGGGGAGATATCCACCTCAATCCCGCCCTTCCAGGCTGGCTGACGCCGGGGAGAAACCCCTTTGGGCTATACCTCTATCGCGAGAACGTGGACGCCTTGGCCGCCGCCTTTGCAGACGAGATCATCGAGCGAGAAGGCGCGAGCGACAAGCCTTGGGGCATGTATGAGTTCGCTTTGAACGGCCCTGATGAGACGCTGGTGCGCATAGGTTGGCCTAGCCGCCTTCGCAAAGGTAGCTAACAGACCGACTACCCGTGCCGCTGCCGCCAGCGTCTTTCCCGAAAATGGTCACGGGTGCGATTGCCGCGAACTCGCCGCATCGATCCGTGCTAGAAAGCAATGCGCAACCCCACGTCGACGTTGCTGCCGCGGATCGTGCGTGTTGCACGCTCGCCGCGTGAATCGACCCCATGGAAGGTGTCGGCATCCAGCCAGCGATATTGCGCGGTGAACGCAAGCCGGGAGGTCACCGGCACGGATAGACCGCCCATCACCTGCCAGGCGAAGCGCGTATCCTTGATGTCGAGCAGTTGCGATGGAGGGGCGGACGGCGCGCGCGCCGGCGCGGCGATGGTCGTGAGATGCCCGTGCGCGGCCCCGAGACCGAACCCGAGATAAGGGCTGATTGCCCACCGCGCCCGGAATGGCTCCAGATAGGCATTCGCCATGTAGCGGGTGACATTGTTCTTGCCGCTTTGCGGCAGCGTGATCGCAATCGGGCTGATCGCCGAATAGTGACTCGAGTGGTTCTCCGTATGCCCGATCTCGGCCTCGATCCGCAGGGCGTTCCACTCGTATCCAACCGCGATCTGCCCACCCCAGCCGAAATCCACGTCATTGATAACGTGCAGCGTCGCCCCTGGCACGGGAGCGTTGGCAATCGTCTGCTGCGGCTTTTCCGGCGCCGAGCCGGTGACCGCGCCGGCAATATACCAACGTCTCGGCTCAGCTTGCGTCTGCGCTTGTGCGCCGCCGCCGGTTAAAACGATCAAGCTCAGCGCAAGGAATTTCGGCCGCACGCCGCCGCCCACGAAAACGCGGTTCATTGACACTTCCTCTCTGATGTGACACTAGGATGTCGTCGTGGCACTATTGGGACATAAAGAAAGTTGAGTCAAGATATCTCAAGAGAGCGGACCAACCAGAAGGCCCGGACGCGCTCCGATCTTCTCGTATCCGCCGGCGCGTTGATCCGGGCGGGGAAAAGACCGACGGTGGAGGAGGCGGCGCTCGCGGCGGGCATATCGAAGCGCACCGCCTATCGCTATTTCACCTCGCAGGAGCACCTGCTAGCGGACGCCGCGCTCGAAACGCTCCGCCCCCGCATGGACGAGATGATGGCCTCCGTATCGACGTCAGATGACGCGCACGCGCGCGTCGCGAGCCTGGCGATCGCGATGAGGCGACTCGCAGAGGAATATGACGCCGAACTGCGCGAGATGATCCGGGCATCGCTCGACAGGAGCGTCATGCCCGCCGCGAATGACGCGCCGCGACAGCGGGGCGGCCGGCGGCTCGAATGGATCAGGGCAAGTATCGATCCGCTTCGCGATACGCTCCCGGCCGGCAGCTTCGACCAGCTGACCAATTGCCTTGCGGTATGCCTCGGCATCGATGCGCTGATCGTCCTGCGCGATGTCTGCGGCGTATCGGGCGAGGATGCGGAGCAACTGATGGTGTGGATGGCGGACGCGCTTGTCGATCGAGTGCTAGCTGAAACCAGGGAGATTTGATGATGACGGATGTGACGGATGCAATCCACGCGCTGCTCGAAGCGCAGGAGAAAGCATGGCAGGCGGGCAATGCGGAGGCATTTTCGCGCTCCGCAGCGCCGGACATCGTTTTCACCAATGTGCTGGGGCTGTTTTCAGTCGGGCGCGATCCGTTCGAAGCACAGCATCGCCATATCTTCGCGACCTTCTACCGAGGATCGAGCATGCGGCAGACGGTCGAGAGGATCAACTGTGTCCGGCCCGATGTCGTGATCGTAAATACGCGCACCCAAGTGACCGGATTCGGCGCGCTGCCTCGCGCCATTGTAGCGCACGGAGACACGCTGGTCACCCGTTTGGAGCAGGTTCTCGTGCAGCGCGACGACGGATGGCGTGTCGGGGCGTTCCACAATGTCGTCGTGCATCCTGACGCTGCTGCTGCGACGCCTCCGCCTGTCGAGGGACGCCTATCATAAGCGCATGACGGTTTCGAGTGACTGCGCGTACCAACGGTAATTCACACCCCGCCGGGGCAATGCTCGAAGGCACCAAATAGCGTCAGGTGAGCTGGCGTCGTCGCTCGTCCGGCTTTGCAGGCTCTGCTCGGGTGAGACTTCGTCCGAAGCCAGACCGAGCGGGGAAATGATGATGCGGTCATGCGCGTGCGTCCCGCTCATACCAGCCCCGCGACGCCCTCACGATCGAAACGACCGAGAGCATCACTGGCACTTCCACGAGCACACCTACCACCGTGGCTAGTGCTGCGCCGGACTTGAGCCCGAACAGCGAGATGGCGGCAGCGACGGCCAGCTCGAAAAAGTTGGACGCGCCGATCAGCGCCGCGGGGGCCGCGACGCACCATGCCACGCCGAGCCGGCGCGACAGCCAGTAGGCGAGGCCGGCGTTGAGATAAACCTGGATAAGGATTGGCACGGCCAGCAGCGCGATCACCAGCGGTTGCGCGACGATTGCCTCCCCTTGGAATCCGAACAGCAGAATGAGTGTCGTCAACAGCGAGACCAGCGACACTGGCGCGAGGCGACCCAGCAGGCGCTCGAGCGTGGCTTGCTCACCGTTTGCCAGCACGACGCGCCGGATGAGCTGGGCGACGATCACCGGCACGACGATGTATAGCAAGACCGAGATCAGCAGCGTGTTCCACGGCACCGTTACCGAGGCGACCCCGAGCAGCAGCCCGACCAGCGGCGCGAACAGGAACACCATGATCACGTCGTTCAGCGCGACTTGGGAGAGCGTATAGGTAGGCTCCCCGCCGCAGAGGTTCGACCACACGAACACCATCGCTGTGCAGGGCGCGGCGGCGAGCAGGATCAGCCCGGCGATGTAGGACGGTCCTTCACCTGCCGGCAAAACCGGCGCGAACAGCCAACCGATGAACAGCGAGCCCAGCGCTGCCATCGAGAACGGCTTCACCGCCCAATTGATGAACAGGGTAACGCCGACCCCCTTCCAATGCTGGCGTACCGACCCGAGCGCGCCGAAGTCGATCTTGAGCAGCATCGGGATGATCATCAGCCAGATCAGCGCGGCGACGATGAGGTTTACGCGGGCGACCTCGGCCGAGGCGATCGTCGCGAACAGACCGTGGAACAGGTGGCCGAGCCCGATGCCGGCGACGATGCAGAGCGCCACCCACAGCGTCAGATACCGCTCGAAGGTGCCGATGCCGGGGCGTGCGGGCGCTGCTCTGGCAACGGGTGTGACCGTGGACATGAGTTTAGCCGACACGCTGGCCGGAGGCGTCCACGACCTGTTCGCCGTCCTCCTTCGCGAACGAGCCGAGCTGGCCAGTCGGCAGCAAATCGAGCACGGCTTCAGACGGGCGGCACAGCTTCACCCCGATCGGCGAGACCACCAGCGGCCGATTGATCAGGATCGGGTGCGCGATCATCGCATCCACCAGCCTGTCGTCGGACAGCGACGTGTCGCCCAGGCCCAGATCCGCATAGGGCGTGCCCTTCTCTCGCAGCAGATCGCGCGGGGTCATACCGGCGCGTTCGATCAGCTCCACGAGCAGCGCGCGCGAGGGCGGGGTTTTCAGATACTCGACCATATGCGGTTCGATGCCGGCATTACGGATCATGGCGAGCGCGTTGCGCGAGGTTCCGCACTCAGGGTTGTGATAGATGACGATGTCGACGGCCACGAGCGTCCTTTCAGCAGCAGGGGGCGAGTTCGGCGACCAGCGGCGCGCAAAGCTCGGCATTGCCCGCGCAACAATCCTTGACGAGAAACAGCGTCAGCGCGCGCAGGCCGTCCAGATCGGCGCGGTAGATGATCGAGCGGCTTTGCCGTTCGAACCTGACAAGGCCGGCGCGCGCGAGGATGCCAAGATGCGCGGACATGGTGTTTTGAGGCACGTCGAGCTGGCGAGCGATTTCCCCCGCAGCCACGCCGTTCGGTTCGTGCTGCACCAGCAGGCGAAACACGTCGAGGCGCGTCCCTTGTGCCAAGGCGCCTAGCGCCGCAATTGCTGACTCGTTATCCATATATCCAGCATAAAGGATATGTTGAGCGCGTCTAGAGCGAAGCTAGGTGACTGCTTGCTGTGCTCGCGCAGCGACCCGCGAACTTCTGGGAATGGGTCGGACCGGTCGCGTGCCCGATTTCGGTCGGTCGGCTATCTGGAGGCCCGCGTCCGATTCTGAGGGCGGAACGCGGAGGGCTGGGTTGAGAGCGGGTTGGCGGCTTCTGGCGGTGAAATGCAGAAGCGGACTGATCCTCGAAGATGGAGATGTGGGCCGGCGGACCGGCAAGGTTCAGCTCACCTTGCTCGGTTCACGGACCGGGAGCCGGCTGGTGCTGTGTCCCGTGGCTGCTTCGGCTGCGCGACGCAGCATGGCCGGGTCCGACACGCCCTGACGGTCGAGCCGTGGCGTATAGGGTGCTTCCAGCCGTGCTGCCTCGTCGTCGGTGAGGCTGATCGATAGCGAGGCCACGGCATCGTCGATATGTTTTGCTTTGAGCGAGCCCACGATCGCCGCCGCCACCACAGGATTGCGACGCAGCCAGGCAAGCGCAATCATTGCCCGGCTGACGCCGCGTTCCTCCGCAATGGCGCCCACCGCCTCGATAATCAGCTTGTCGCTGTCGGCGGTGGCGGCACCCAGATTGTAGGCCGCCTCCGTTTCCGCCCTTGCGGTGACCGCTCCCCACGGCCGGGCCAGCCGGCCACGGTTGAGTGGGCTGTAGATGATGGTCTGCACCCCTTCGTCGATGCACAGCGCGTGCATTTCGCGCTCTTCTTCGCGGTCGAGAAGATTGTAGCTATCCTGCATCGACACGAAGCGGGCCCAGCCGTTGGATTTCTGCAGGTGCAGCGCTTTGCCGAATTCCCAAGCCATCATTGACGATGCACCGAGGTACCGGACCTTACCGGCCTTGACGACGTCGTTCAGGGCCTCGAGCGTTTCCTCCCACGGGGTGGTCGTGTCGCGACGATGGATTTGATAGAGGTCGATATAGTCGGTGCCGAGGCGCTTGAGGCTCATATCGACTTCGGTCATGATCGCCTTGCGGGACAGCCCTATGCCATTAGGCCCATCGCGCATCGGTGCGCTGATCTTGGTGGCGATAACGACGTTTTCGCGGTGCGCAAAACCCTTCAGTGCCCGCCCGAGGATCTCCTCGCTGGAGCCATTCGAATACAAATTGGCGGTGTCGAAGAAATTGATACCCGCCTCCAGGGCGTGGCGAATGAGGCGTCGACTTGCTTCCTCATCGAGCGACCAGGAAGGGTAACCGCGTGACGGCTCTCCGAACCCCATGCAGCCAATGCAGATAGGCGAAATATCGAGACCCGTCCGGCCGAGCTTGGCATATTGCATGTCCATCTCCGCATACGCTATATTTGGACAATTGTCCGATTATCGCTCAGTAACGGACAATTGTCCGTTTAGTCAAGGGGCGACATGGCTGTAAAAGAGGACGGATTGCGTGCGGACGCCCGCGCCAACCGTGATCGCATACTCGAGGTGGCACGGGAGGCGCTGACCGCCGATCCCGAAACGCCGCTCAGCGCTATCGGGAAGGCGGCCGGCGTCGGGCAAGGCACACTCTATCGTCACTTCCCGACGCGGGAAGCTCTGGCCCTGGCCGTGTATCGCAAAGAGATCAGCGCCGTTGTGGCGCTCGCGTCCACATTGTTGGAAGCGCATCCGCCGCTTGAGGCGTTTCGCTTATGGTGTGCCCGGTTGGCGGATTCCAGTGCGATGAAGCGCGGCGTGGCGAGGCTTCTGCAGGGAGGCACGTCCGAGGATGATAAGCGCGAGACCTATCAGCAGGCGGTGTCGGCGGTGCGTTCGCTCCTCGTTGCATGTGAGGGCGTGGGCGCGATTGATCGCGGCGCAAATGCCAATGATGTTTTGATGCTTCTCGGCGTACTTTGGCAGCTTCCTTCCCATCCCGGGAGGGATGCTCAGTCGGCGAGGATAATAGCACTCATCTTCAAGGGGTTGGGAGCCAAAGCCTAGCTAGGGGCCTTGCTGCACCATGAAGCTCTTTTCGTGCTGAGGCGCTTGTGGGAGTAACCGGTCCTGGGCCTACACGTACCGCTAGCATGTGGTCGTGGTGCAAGCCCGCTGCCTGCTTTCGCGCCGTTTTTTGGCGAGTCGTTAGAATATGAGGGCGGCATCGGGCGGCCCGACGCTGGCGGCTGGATTCGCGCTGACGGCTTGGTCTGGATGGCTTTGAGACAGGCCGGTGTCGGGCGATTTAGATGCCTATGCAGACGTCAAGCAAGCGTTGAACCTCCGCCAGAACCCTGTCCAAATCGACAGGGGTCCGTGTATCGACCTCAACAACCGGACCTAAGCCCATCGGTCGGTCATATTCGTCGAGCATCTCAGGCGGTATCTCTTTCAGAGGATGCGCGGCATGGTGGCCGCTGGTGGCTGCACGGTCACGAAACCGCTTGGCTGTTTCGGCCCGGCCGCAATCACAATGGACCTCAACGATCAACGCGCCAAGGCCAACCAGTTTAGCCCGTTCATAGTCGCTGTGCGGTCGAAAGTTGGCTTCCAATACCGCTTGCGGAGCGTGGCTTGCCAAGGACCAGATCAGTTCCATCGACGCCCCACCGATCCGCCGAGATGATGCAAGATCGCCGCCACCATCCCCGAAAACGTCAGTCAGCGTTTCCTTGATAAAATCCTTCGAGAAGATCGGGAATCCGAGTAGCTGCGCCAAGGGCACCGCAAGGGTTGTCTTACCTGCGCCCGGCGCACCGGAAACGAGCACAATCTTACGCTGAATGTCCGACATGCAGGAGTCATATCAAAAGCCGGGAATGACCGCCATTGGGGCGGCAACGGTCTGTCTCTGATCGCGGATCCAGACCGACGGCAACGCCTGAGTCGTCCCCCACCTCCGGATGCTCTGCGAGGCAGTCGAGCGCAGCTGCGCGATGATCCGCCGGGCTGCCATCGCCACGGGACGTTTACCTGCAAACGTGCAACAATAGCTCGCGCAGCCATCGGTGAGCTGGATCCATGTCCAATCTTGGATGCCACGCCATCGACACGACGACCTCAGGCGTTTCGACAGGTAGCTCGAATACGGACATATCCTGCCGAGCCGCTCGCGTCTGTCGTTCGGGCACGCTTGCGACCGAATTCGTGGCTCTGGCAAGTGCCAGTGCGGCAGGGAAGCTCGTGACGATCGACGAAACCTGGCGATGGAGCCCGCGGTTTCGAAGCGCTACATCTATTGGTCCGTCCGTGCGCCCACGACGCGAAACGCTGATATGCTGCGCGGCCGCATAGTCTTCGACCCCGACATCCTGATCGCCTGCGAATGGATGGGCGCCATTTACGACACCGATGAAGCGATCGCGCAATAAAGTCCGCACGCGAAGTTCCGGTCCGGCGGTGCCTGCGACCCCGACGTCGATGTCCACCCCGCCGTCGCGCAAACTGCTGGCATCTTTCTCGGCTTTCACAGCAAACCGGATCACGGCATTGGGAGCTTCCTTCAGCGCATTGCTCACCAGCCCGCCGCCAAATTCGGTGACAAACCCTTCATTTGCCCGAATGCAAAAAGTTCGTGCGAGTTGGCTTGCATCCAGGACCACTGGGCGGGCAAGTGCGTCAGCGCGCTCCAGCACATTGCGGATCTCCTCCCTTAATGCCAGCGCTCGTGGCGTTGGAACCAATGTGCGCCCTGCCCGCACAAGGATCGGGTCGCCGAAAGCCTCGCGCGCCCTGCTTAGCGTTCGACTCATCGCACTGTCGCTCAGGTGCAAGCGACGAGATGCGCGCGACACGCTGCCTTCGTCCAGCAGCACATCGACGGCGGTCAGGAGATTGAGATCGTAACGCATGTCGCTAGTCATCATGATCAGGCGTCAAACGCAATGATAATTTGAGATCGTTGCACTGGTCGCGCATAGTCGTGCCCGATTAGAGATCTGCCAGCGGCCTGAGACGGTGGCGAGGAGACATAAATGAGAAATGCGAGCGAGCGGGCGGACGTGATTGATCTTGCCATCGACTGGAAGGAGCACACCGGGAATCCCGATCTTATCCTCGCACGGCTGAACACGCGGCTCGGTTATGCGCTCACCGACGCTGAGATAGTTGGGATCGGCGCGCTGGCCTGTCATCTTTATGGCGAGCATTTGGGCGAATGGGCGGCTGGCCTCGATTATCTGGGCCAATTGAGAGCGAAATTGCAGGACAAATCGAGCGGAGCAGCTTTTAAGCTTGAGAGACAAAGCGCGATCTTACTGAGGTCATCCGACCCGGCATACCAGCTCGCGTCATATTCTCGATGGGACCAGCTTTACATCGTTGGATTGGCGCTGCCGGCTATTGCACTTAGAGGGTCTCTGGAAAACGCAGAAGCGGCATATACGCAGGCCTTGATGTTGCTCAACAAAGTTTCGCAACCTGATGGTGAGGCTGCCCGTTTCCTGGCGATCGTGATCACGAACCTCATATGTGATCTAATCGAACAACCATATCTCACCGAAGATGCGCTATCGTTCCTAGCGCGACTCGATGCTTGGAGCGAGTCGTATTGGCAGGCGCATGGGAATAAGATGGATCGCGAGCGCGCAGCACATCGCAGCCGGCGCGCCCAGCTTCTTGTCGCTCGTCCGGCCGGTTACGGCAGCGGTCGCTATCCCCGATATTCGAACATCGAAGTATAACGTTGGCCTTTGGGATATGGCGTGCGGAGGCGGTCCTTATCGCATCACGCAGCAAGGTCTTCTTTCGTTGCGGGCTCCCGTCGACGATAGCTGATGCTCGCGGCAGATATCGGGCGAACTATCGCTTGGCAGGAGCTATCCCGCTCATCTTGGAAAGCGCCGCATCGAACAGCGGCGCGATCATGTCGCGCGGGGATATCTTATTAATGTTCGCTCATATGGAAGGCGTGGCTGGCGCGGCGCAATAAGGGTTGTTCGACCGCCGCCCAGCGCGCGTTGGGTTTTCCATCGGTGGTTACATCGTCGAAAGTGAGCCCGCTGGCAGCAAGGTCCTCGCCATAAAGCATCATGACTTCGTGGCGACCGAATCCCGTATCCTGCGGATCATCAAGCAGCCGGACGAGGCGAACTGTCATCATCCCAGCTGGCATTGAATATCCGGCGGCGCTAATAATGGCGCGGAAATGCTCCGTATCGCTGCCAGGGCGTGGCACACGGGTCATCCGTGCCGGTTCGAAACTCGTCCAGACCGTCTTTCCCCAGATTTTGGATCTGTGATCGGTGTCCCCATAATGCATGCGGTCGTCTGGTCGGGTCGGCAGGTTGGACTCGAAATGGATCCAATAGAAGCGGCGGACGCGGTGGTTCGCATCGGCCTCGACAAAGACGTGCATCTCGCAGTCGCTGAGCTCTTTGAGCACGAAGCGATCGGCGCCTAGGTATTTTGCCCCCGCGGGAACCGTGACGCGGATTTCCGGCCGCCCCGGGCGGTCCACGGCGTTGCGTTCAATGCGTGCCGCCGGCGTTTCGGTCGGTACTTGCGCAACGGGCGCCGTGGAAACCACCGCCAATGCGACCAGAGGAGACCAGTGCACGCCGCATCCTTTCCCAGTTGTTAATAAACCTCTCGCCGGACCTGCGGGCGAGAAAGTCGTCGTGCCAGGTGGCAGATTATGCGACGAATTTCAGGGAGAGGCTAGGCCGCGATCTTGTAAATCGCGTGGCGGCTTGACAGCGTGCTCCCAGAGAGAATATTTTCCAAACAGAAAATTTGGTCGTTGAGGCAAATGTGATGCGCGTTCGTCTTGTCGCCGGCGTGTTATGCGCGTTTGTTGCGAACTCGGTTGCAGCGCAGACCCCCGCTTACGGTATCGTGACCAAGGGTGGGTGAGTGATCGATGCGGCCAGTGGGCGCGATGAGATTGCCGATGTCGGGATTAACGGGGGCAGAATCGAGGCAATAGTGTGCCAGCGACGACGCTGGTTCAATTGTCCCAATCAGAGAAACATGGGTTGATCAAAAAATGCAGTCCATTTCGAGCCTGACGCTATTCCGCCTGTCTGTCGTGGCGACCCTTTTAGCCTCCACCGCGGTGCCGCTGACCGCGGCGCCCCGGAAACCCCCGGCCGGCGCCGTGCAGATCGCCGCTGCCACCATCGCGTCGCTACCCGATTTCGTTGACGGGGTGCTTGCCCAGCAAATCGCGACCCGTGATGTCGGTGGCGCGGTCGTGACGATAGTCTATCGCGGCAAGGTGCTCTTTACCCGTGGCTACGGCCTGGCCGATGCAGAACGTGGCATCAAGGTCGATGCGCAGCACACGATGTTCCGCCCGGGTTCGGTCTCGAAACTGTTCACCTGGACAGCGCTGATGCAGCAGATCGAAGCCGGCAGGGTCGATCTCGATGCCGATGTGAACCGTTATCTCGATTACAAAATCCCCGACGGGAAGTTCAAGCCGATCACGGTCCGCGATCTGTTCAGTCACGCGGTCGGCTTCGGCGACCAGAGCAACATCACGGTCGACGATGCCGCTGGATTGATGCCGTATCGCGAGTGGATGAAGAAGAATATCGCCATGCGCGTCCGCGAGCCGGGCGAAGAAATCTCCTATTCCAATTACGGCGCGGCGCTGGCCGGCTATATCGTCGAGCGGGTTAGCGGCGAGCCCTTTGCCGATTACACCGAGCGACATATCTTCAAGCCGCTTGGCATGATCGACACCACCTTCCGCGAGCCGCTCGACGCCGCGCGCGCGCCACGGATGGCCAAGGGTTACAAGCTCGAGAGCGGCCGGCTCGTGGCCAAGCCGTTCGAATTCTACAGCATCATCATGCCCGCCGGGTCGGCGACCACCACCGCGCCCGACATGACGCGCTTCATCCTGATGATGTTGAATGAGGGGAAGCTCGGCACCACGCAGATTCTCAAGCCTCAGTCAGTTCGCTTCCTGGAGAGCGACGGCCTGCGCAATGCACCCGATCTGGAGGGGTTCGCGCACGGCTATATGGTGCTGCGTCAGGCCGGACCGCGGATCGTCGGCCACGGCGGCAATACGGTGGATTTCCATTCCGAACTGGCGATTGCGCCCGAGGCGCAATTTGGTTTCTTCGTCTCCTACACCGGCGGCCCCGGTAGCTATCCGGCGCGTACCGAAGCGATGAATGCGATCATCGGCCGGGTGTTTCCGCAGACTCCGACGCAGCGCTGGACGGCGCGACGGGACGTGCCGCCGCTCGGCGCCTATCGATCAAACCGTCAGGACTATAGTCAGCCGCCGCTGCCCGGATATGACCTCAAGATCAGCGCGGAGGGCGATCATGGCATCGTCATCGAGCGGGCTGGCGTAAAGAGCTATTGGGAGCAGATTGGCGCGCGGATCTACGAACAGGTCACCGGCGTCCGCGCGGGCGGGCCCTATGATCGGATCGAATTTTACGGCCCGGCCGACGATCCCCGTATGTCCTACGCTTCTGAACCGCACGTCCTCTATCGGCTAGTGCCTGAGGGGAAGTGATCGACTGCGCTCGTTAGGGTCAGGGCCCATTGATGTGAGAGGTGCGATCTGATTCAGGTTCCGCAGGGAGACTGGGTATGAGCGATCTGTACTGGCTGAAGGACGAGGGGATGGCGCAGCTTGAGACGTATTTTCCGAAGAGTCACGGCAAGCCCCGGGTGGACGATCGGCGAGCGCGCGCTTGAAGATCCTAATTGCGCAGGCGTGCTGATCGAGGGCTAGCCCCGACTTGATCGTCGCGAGGAATTGTCGAGCCGCGATTAATCCGGCCGTGGCGGCGGGGATGGTGAACGCGGGCGCTTGCAAATTAAGAACGCGGATGACTCATCCGTCATTGCTCGGGACGCCGATCGGTTCCATATACCCCATATCGCACCGACGTCTCGGGCATGGTGCGACTGAGAGATGTGACGCTCCCGCTCAATGACAAGGAGCTCTCATGTCCCGCGCAATAAATCTCGACGTCCCTCATGCTGACGTGATTGCGATGTGCGAAAAGCACAATGTCACGATTAGCGCGATTGAGGTGCTCCCAAGCGGCGGCACGCGCGTCGTGCTCATGAACGGCTACGATACCGCCCTTATCGCGGACGCCTTCAAATCCCGCGTAATCGAGGGTGTTGTGCAACGCACACCGCTTGTCACGCGTTATCGTTGACACGAGCCGGAGCGGATCGTCCCGCGAAGACCGCTCGGTGCAGGCTGGCGCAAGAAGTTCACCGAGAAGACCTGAGTTTCGACGGCGATCGCCGAGCCCGGCCTCGGAGAATCCACCCCGGCTCGTTTTGGGGAGCAGAGTTATTTCGCCGATGAGTAACTTTTATCTCGCTCGGGCCGCCGAATGCGCGGTCGAGGCAGAGTTGACCGAACTTGCCAACGTGCGCGAGCGGTGCCGGCGCTCCGAAGCGGCTTGGCGCATCATGGCTGAGCGTCAGATCTCGATCGAAACCGGCCGATTACAAAGAGTTTCCCGTCCCATGCCCCGCCCCAAATGATGATCGGGCGTGCGGTTGGCTGATCGACCGGTCGGCAAATCGGTCGATCCGGTCGATTGGCGCTATGGCTTTTCGGCGAATTGCGTTACACGCATGCAGCTAACGTTGCTTTTACGGGTATCGGGCCGAAACGGCTCCCCTAGTCCCTTTCCAGCCTCGCGAAGCCGGGATCCGCTGTAGTTGGCGGATGCCCGTCATACATGGGACGAAGGACCCCTATATGATCACCGGAACCGTCAAATTCTTCAATACCGACAAAGGCTATGGTTTCATTGCGCCTGAGGAAGGCGGCACCGACGCTTTTGTTCACATCAGTGCTGTCGAGCGCGCCGGCATGCGGACGCTCGATAAGGATCAGCGCATCTCCTACGAACTGGAGACCGATCGGCGGGGCAAAACCTCGGCGGTAAATCTGCAACCTGCCTGACCGGGCCGTGGCGGGGAGCGATGCACAGCGACATCGCAGTTGAAGGGTCAGCGACATCGTAGATGACGTGTGGGG
>CALMPB010000338.1 GCA_937871985.1 uncultured Burkholderiaceae bacterium | reverse complement strand
AGGGCGATTGCCTCGGCCCGCATGTCGGCGGTCAACTACGCCGAGGTGGTCAGCCATTTTGCCTATCTCGGGATGCCCGCAGCCGCGATCGACGCGATGCTCGATCCGCTACCAATCGAGATTGTCCCGGCTGACCATGCAACCTCCAAGATTGCCGGGCGACTGCGGGCTGTGACTGCCAGCGCTGGTCTGTCGCTCGGCGATCGCTACTGCCTGGCCCTTGCCCAACGCGACGGCCTGCCCGCCTGGACCGGCGACACCAACTGGAATCTGGTGGCGCAAGAGGCCGGGGTCAAAGTCGTTCAAATCCGCTGATACCAGCCTTGGTTACCCAGTGGGCGTCCAGTGATGCGAAAAGCACTCATGTCAGGATCTTTTTGTGAATGAAGAAACCCGGTCCATGATCGTGGACACCTACCGATCCGCCAATCCTACCATTGAAACGTCCAAGGCTATCGTCGAGGACATCGCGATTCATCATGGATTGAAAACCGCATCCGTGCGTGCTGTGCTAGTCAAAGCCGGGATCTATGTCGCCCAGCCACGGCGCCGCGATACCATCGACCCTCGTGATGAAGGGACCCTGCGCTTGATCTTTCGAGAAGCAACGGCTCTGGAGCGCAGCGATGTTCTTTGGCCAAACACAGTTGGAAAACAGCTCAATTATCAGAGCCACGCCGTTTATGAGTTTTTCTTCAAATTAAAACAAGAGGAGAAGCGGATCCGCCAAATCGAAGAACAAACGGCGCGCCAATCATCTCGATCCTCCTCTGCTTTCTTCACGATTCGCAGTCAAAGTCCAGACAATCAGTATGGTGTTTTACAAGGTGCAGCCAACCTTATCGGTCTATTGACCAGTCTTGGAGGCATCGCTTTGCTCATATTCGTCGTGGTCGCGCTTATCAGCGCTTGGATATCGCTTTTCCAGTAGGCGTTTACTTTTCAGCTTCTCGGCTCTTCTTCTTTGTGTCTTTAATTAGAACCAGCGCGACCTGCCCACCCAGTTCGGTGACGTGTTGATCAGTCGAAACCAGACCCAGCTTATGGAGCGGCCGGAACGTCCCCATCGGAATATTGCGACGCTCTCTGAACTTAGCGTTCGGTTTCTCCAGACAATCTTGATATTGCGCAACGAGTTGCTTCTTCTGGGCATCTGTCAGCCGCATTGGCATGTGACCGGCGAGCGCCAACTCCCTGGCAGCCTGCCGGGCGGTTGGATTCCTCTCTTCGCGTAGGGCTTCCTCGATCCAAAGCCGAACGAAGGAGCGTGCCTCGGACGGAATGCGGGACTGCAACTGGTCCCCCAGGAATCCGACGGAGGCCGTAGCGCGCCAAAAGGCGCTCCTTATCCGCTCCCGCAGTTCACCCTCTTCGAAATCTGCGAAATCGCTCATTTTCACTTCTTGCGACAAGACTTAGCCCTTTCCCCCTCAAGGTTGGTCGCTTCTATCAAGTTCGACACGGACTTAATAGTATTGAAACGGGGCAGACGATACCTTCAGCCCGATGAAAAGCCCCACTTCTTCTGAGCAAGCGTATCCAGGATCCGGCACCAGCGTCGGGCAACTGTTGGACCTCGCCGAGGAGTACCATGCAGCGCACATTCAGCTATTATTATCTCCCAATTCGGGGTTGCCGCATGCGTCCGCGCCGGCCAGGCTCTTGGCTATCCACGCCATTGAACTCTATTTAAATGCCTATCTGCTGCACAAAGGCGTCGGCCCTCAGAGCCTTCGTGGCCTCCAGCATGACCTATCAAAGCGCACAGCATTGGCCATCGAGCATGGCCTGGTGCTCAGAAAACGCACTGCAGATCACCTCTCAAGTATGCATGCCGCTCGGGAGTATCTTTCAGCGCGCTACGGACCGGATCTCGCCAAGACCTGGTCCGAGCTAAATAGGCTCACCGCGACATTACAAGAGGTATTCAAGAAGGTTTATCCCCCTCTCACCTGCCGCCCAACGTCACTTAATTAAGAAATATGAGCGAGTTCTCATTTCGTTGAGGCTCATTGCAGCGCCACTGAGGTCTCGGAAATGGAAATTGACGGGCTCTGGTTCAGGTTGGCAAAATTTTCGTCGAAGCCGATTATAAGGTAAGCGAATGGCTGAAAGGCTAAAGGGAGCGGCAGTGGCTCACTCCACAGTAGCTTCAACGTTATGCTAAGGCGAGTATCCCGTCCAAGTTTGTCGCCGTTACAAAGGGCACTTCAAGTGCGGCAAAGTGCGCCTTCCCGCAGGCTATTTGTGCCTTTTCGGCTTCGCGCAGCGTGTTCAGGTCGCCCTTGCTCTCGCTGACCAGATACACGTCCTCGCGATCATCATGCTTGCGCACGATTGCCCAGTCTGGGTTGTAGGTGCCCAGCGGCGTCGTAATCTTGAAACCAGACGGCAGCTTGGCAAACACCTTGATTGCCCCGCTAATGTCCAGAGCCTTCGCAAGGGCCGCCTCGATGTTCGAGTCCGTGACGATATGATCGAGCGGTGCATGCGCGACCGGAACCAATCGATCCGTTGGTACATCATCCTCGGCGGCGAAAAGATCCTGCGCCCACCAATCATCGAGAGGCTTGTAGACGATGCCGTTGGTCATCATCAGGCGCTTGCCAGCTTGAATGATTGCAGTCACGGCGTCCACGAACGCCGAAGGGTTCACACTAGCGTCTTCAAGGCGCCCGGACTGAACGAGAATGTCAGCCAGTACCTTGCGGGGTAGCTCAGTGCGGTTCTGCAATTCGCCTAGAAGGTCGGGCACGTCGAGGCGGGTGGCGGCAAGGCGCTGCGGGTTCGACGTGCTGCGTTTCTCAGGTGTTACGCCCTCGCGGCCGATCAACATCTCGGCAAGTTCGAATGTCACGCGCGCCTCGCCGGGGCGTGGCATGTCCGCCAACGCCTGCGCGCAGCGAGCCACCAGCGCGGCATCATCAAAGTCGAGCCGATAGGTCGTCTTGCGGCTGATCCGATCCCACAGCGCCTTAAAATCGTGGCCCTCCAGTACGGCGAGGTTCAGCTTCACCTGGCCCTTCGCCCGTGCATCGCTGACCGGGACCTTACGCGCCAGACGGTGAAGCATGTCGCGGACGAGCTTTGCCGCCGGTTCCGGTAGGTTGGCCGGCAACGGCACTGCATTCTGCGCGAGCGCGGTGCGCAATTCAGGCAGAGCATAGCCCTTATCGTCGATAAGGCCAGCTGCTGCGAGGCCCTGAAACACGGCTTTGCTTTCCTGCACGGACACAACTGCCGTGCCGCCTTCGGGCAGCGCGTAGGTAAGCCCTGCAAAAAGGTCCGCCGTTACGATCCCGAGCTTGACGTTCAGCGCCTGCTCCATCTCGGTTTGCAGGCCCTTGGCGAAATCCGCGTAGCTTTCCTGCGCTACGACGGTGAGAACATTCAGCCCTTCGTCGCGGCGACGTTGTCCGGTCCGGTCGACGCAAAGGCGCAGGCCGCGGCCGATTGACTGGCGCCGGCGCGTCTCGTTCGCCATCTCGCGCAAGCTGCAGATCTGGAAAACGTTGGGATTATCCCAGCCTTCGCGCAGCGCGGAGTGCGAGAACAGGAAGCGAAGCGGCTCGGCTTCGTCGAGCAAGCGCTCCTTGTCCTTCATGATCAAGTCGAAAGTATGAGTTTCAACCAACTCTTCCTTGGTGCTTTTAGCAAATTTCCGATCTTCGAACGGAGTGACCGAACGCTTGTCCTGCGAGAAATAGCCGCCGTGCGCGCTGCCTGCATCCGCGGGCACATCGGCGAACAGCATCTTGAATTCATCCAACGCGGCGAGCTTCGCGTATTCCTCTTCGAAGATCGTTGCCAGCGGTCCAGGCTGCGCCGTGCCGTTCTCCTCATAGAGGCGATAGTCTGCCACCGCCTCGACGAAGAACAGGCTCAGCGTCTTAATCCCCAGCGGGCGATTCCGCAGTTCCTTTTTGAAGTGATGCTCGATAGTTTGGCGCACCATTGCGCGGGCCAGCGAGGCCGCATCGACATCGCCCCAGCTATCACCCACTTCCAGCGTTTTCACGCCATCGCCCGGGACGATCAGCTGCATCGAACCCGCGGCGCGCATCTTCTGGATGATACCGATGCGATAGCCGATATAGATCCCGCGTCCACCGGACGTATCTTCCAGCATGTCGTTGTCCGACACCCAGACCGACTGGCGCGATACACCGCCCTTCATCTGTTTGGCGATCTCGACGCGGGCGCGGGGCAACTGCCCCTTCTTCACCTCCACCTCGAGCAGTTTCACATAGGGGCTGTTATCTGCGTCCTGGATGCGCGCGCCATCGACCTGGATCGACTTCACCAGCCCGCGGTCATGCGCGTCGAAGGCATCGAGGCGATAGACGGGGTGGAATTTCGCTACATGCGTTGCCGAATAGCGGATCGTGGCCAGCGGCTCCATCGCGCGCATGATCTGGCGGCCGGCGCCATTGGGGTTGGCGTCGACCGACTGAGGCTCATCGACGATGATGATTGGCCGCGTGCTCTTCACCCATTCCACGCCCGGAATGTCGCGCGTCTGCTCGCGAGCCTGCTGGAAAACGGCGGCCTTGCTGCCCAGCGACTGCACTGTTGCGATCATCACCCGGATCGACGAGGACGAGGCGAAGTCGATGATGCGCGACAGGTCGCCGCTGTCATAGACGAAGCTCTCGAACGGTACCCCGTCATAGATCTGGCGGAAATGGTCGCGGGTCTGCTCGATCGTCTTCTTCACGCCCTCCCGGATAGCTACCGAGGGGACGACGATGACGAACTTGGTGAAGCCATAGCGGCGGTTCAGCTCGAAGATGCTGCGCAGGTAGACATAGGTCTTGCCCGTGCCCGTCTCCATCTCGACCGTGAAGTCCATTTTGAAGTCGCCGCCGGCGTCCTTCTTGCCCTTGGCTGCGACCGCCAGTTCCGGGGAGGCGGGCAGAGCATGGCGATTCTGGACGATGTGTAGGTTTTCCAGCACCTGTTCGTCCAGCAGGTCGCAGCGATTGGCATAACCAAGTAGCTTCTCGTTATATTCCAGCTCGCCGGCCACCTGGCGCGGGGCGACGGTGAACAGCGACTGGCGCTCTTCCTGCCCGGCGAACAGGTCGACCACGGCGTCGATGGCGGCAACCTGGTGCTGCAGTTCGGCTTCGAATACGAATTTCATGGCCGCCTCAGATGCTGGCGATCTTGGCGATACGATCGCCCAGGCGCTGGCGCAGGATGGCGGCAAGGTTGGCCTTGGTCGCCGCCCGGTTGCCGTCTGCGCCCAGGCCGCTGTCCTTGAAATAGACCGTAATCTGCACCGGATCGAGCTCATCAACCCAGTCTGCCATGCCCTGTCCCAGCGCTTCAGCATCATTGGCGCCGATGTCACCCAGGCACACCATCAGCGTGCCGCCACCCAGCGCATGGACCATCTGGCCGGCGATGGTTCGCTTCTCCTCCGGCAGGGTCAGGTCGATCCCGGTCTTGAGTAGCAGTTCGACCAGCAAGTCTTCTTCGCTGCGCCCAGGAAGGACATTGTCGACGGCATCGAGGATGCTTGCCTCCATGTCCTCAGCATCCGGCTGCCACGGCTTCAAGTTTGATGTGGCGAGCTTGTAGACACGGAAACCGGTATCGACCTTCGAATCCGGATGTTCCTCACGGATTTTCGCGCCGGTGCGACGAAGACGCTCCTTTGTTAGCTCAGATATTTTTCGTGGCTTACTAATGCTGTCTAAGAAGCGGGCGGTTGTCGCTTGATTTTTTACGGAGTCGTTCAATATTTCTGGCAATTGAACCAATACATATCGACGGTTTCCGCCATCTTTCGCATTGCGATCCATGATGGCATGAGCTGTTGTCCCAGATCCTGCAAAAAAATCTAACACGAGAGAATCTTCATGACGAGTAGCTGCTTGGACAATAGTTCGTATTAGCTGCACCGGCTTGACAGTATCGAAACCGTGATATTCACTAAGAAGACGATTCAATACATTCTTCCCGCCTTCGGAACTTCCAGACAATTCACTATCCATGGAACAATAAAATGGATCGTGTTCAGCGCCTTCTTCATCCTCGAAATAGCGACGGAACGGTGTACCATCCTTAAACTCAATATACCCTTCGTCATCTAAACGGACAATCTCGTCCTCTCCCGCTTGCCAACGCTGGCCATCCGGAGGACTATAATCCTTCAGATTGAAGACCATCGTATCTCGGCGATTGGCTCCACGATTGCTTTTCAGGATAGTTTGTAGCCGATATCGACGGTCCCCCAGAGCGTGAGGATACGACCGCTCTCCACCAGTATATAGCGGCTCAAAACTACCTGGCACCAATTTCTTTTGAAACATGACAACAAATTCATTTTCGTTTTGTGGCTTATACTTAGCGTCACCCACATTTACGGGTTTTGCCCGCGCCTTCCATGAGATTGTTCCGATATGATTGTTCTCGCCGAAAACCTCAGAAAGCAACATTGTAACCGTTTCCAGCTCTTCTAGGCCTATGGATACAAAGAAAAATCCGTCATCTCGCAAAAGATCTTTGGCAATAAGTATACGAGGATACATCATGTTTAGCCATTCAGTATGCAACCTCCCCTGCGCCTCACGATTGGTTGTGAGCGCCTCGCCTTTCTCGCCAGATTGACCAGTAACAGAAAGATAATTTGAAAGAGATTCCTTATAGTTATCAGGGTAAACAAAATCTGTTCCGGTATTGTATGGCGGATCAATATAAATCAGCTTTACCTTGCTCGCATAAGAGCGTCGTAGCAGCTTTAGCACCTCAAGATTGTCACCTTCAATCATGAGATTTTGCGTCGTGTCCCAGTCAACGCTATCCTCCTGCGCTGGCAGCAGCGTCCCGAGGCTCGGCGTCAGCGCGAAGGCCCGGGCTTTGCGCTTGCCCTTCCAGTTGAGACCATAGCGCTCCTCACTGTCTTCAACGGCATCGCCCAGCAGCTCGCGCAGGACTTCGAAATCGACTTTGCCGTCGGTCACGATCTCCGGAAACAGCGCAGAAAGCCGCGCGATATTGCCCGCAACCATGTCGCCGCTTCCTGCAGCTTCGTCATCGCGGGTGACCTGGGGGATCGGATTGTTGGCGTCAGTCACTCGACTTCTTCTCCATTTTCTGCAGCCATTGCCACAGGCATGCGTGTTTCACATTCAATCGCCCATCAGGCAGGACGACGCCTTCATTCATAAGGCGCTTTACAGCAGCCAACCGTTTGCCAGCCTTGCGAGGTAGCCCACGGCCAATGTCGGCCATGACGCTGGCGATAAGCGGGATCCGTTCAGGGGGAAAGGGAAGCAGGGCATTTTGAGAGTCCGGCGCAGTGGATTTCGCCGTTTGCTTCAAGGCGCGCGCCTTCTTTTTCTTCTTGGTCTGCTTTTTGGCACCTGTTGGATGACTTTCCGGGGTTGGGAAATCGTGAGCATCGGACCAACACATCCCAAAGCCGATGACGGTGCTGCCTCCATTATACCCCCCGTTCCCCATCAGAGTGCCCCCAATTCCCTTGCAATCAGATCGAGCCTATCCTTGAGCACCCGCGCCTCGTTTCCAAGCGCAACCTGCTCGGCTAACCGCGTTTCCCGACGCGCTGCTGCCCGCGTCGTCAGCCAAGCTCCTTTGGCGGCCGCATGTCTTTCCAGCGCTTTGCGTCTTGCCGCCGCTGAAGACACGTTGGGGCAGAGTGTGAACGGTACGCCAGCGATCCGGGCTGTCTTCAGTGCCTCAGTTTTCTCAATCAGCGCTTCATACAGGGCGGCCAGTGTTGTCCGTGGCAAGTTTGGCATGGCCAAGCTGGCCAGAAATGCACTGTTCGCTGGATCGCCTGCCTCAGTAAGATCCGGGGTCATCACCAATCGCTCAACGACCATTTGATCCGATATGCGCTCTGCCCGGCGTAGCGGCCCAAGGCTCATTCGTGTCCCAGCGGTTCCAGGCAAAGCGGTAGCTAGAATGATAGGAACCGGAATTGCCCGGTGGATCATGGTCAGCAACCGCTGCGTCGGTTCGCTCCGCGCCGTCATCGCCAAAAGCTGGATGGCGGGGATGGGCCGCTCGGCATCTGTGCCTGCCGCAATGCCGACGGTTCCGGGGGAGAGCGTTGCCCACCAGTCCAAGCGCTCGATCGTGCTTTCGATGAGCTTGCGGTCAGCGGCGCTCGCTGCGCCATGCTGGGCGAGCACGTCCTTGGGCAGGCGCCGCGCAGGAGCGTTCATTGGCGGAAGCGCGAGCGCATCGCGAATGTCGGCAGGCGTGATCGTCATGCCGGCGGCAGGATCGCCAGCCAGCAGACGACCTCCCAGTCGCCTAGCCCGCTTTCGCCACCTGCACCCTCAATTCCTCCATTGGTGAACAGGCTCTCGACAGCTCGCTCTTCGGCCTTCCCGGTCACACCGCGAATGGCAGCAGCGAGCAGCGACTGCCACGCCTCCATTGCCTCGCCTCCGCGCGTTTCGGCGTCGAACCGCGCCCAGGCTTCGGCTTGACCGTCCTCCGATGTTGCTGCGGCGAGGCGTAGCAGATCCAGCATCCGCTTAGGCTGGCTGTGCGGCAGGATTATACGCTCGTCAGTGCCGACATAGACCATAGCGTGGGGGAATAGCGGGTCGCCCTTGGCTATTGAGCGCTCCGCTTCGGGTGTGGCTGCGCGCAGGACGAACAGCGCACCGGGCGGAAAATTGTCACTGGCGAAGATGGGCGAATAGGTGCCGATCAACTGTTTGCCCAGCGCCTCGCGTTCGTCAGATGACAGGCGCGCGAGATCGAGCCGCAAATCGTTGAGCGTCAGGTCGGTGATCGACACGCCAGAAGACAGGTCCTCCAGGTCGACCACGCGCGATTGCAGCGTTTCGAGCTGCTGGCGGCGATACTCCAGATCGTTCATCTGGTTGCCCGCCTGCGCCTCGATCAGGTTCTCCTCGCCGGTCGCGGACACGTCGAGAAGCATCATCTTGCCCGATACGCTTCGCTCCAGGCCGATATAGCTGTCCAGGTCCATGTTTGGCCAGAAATTGACCAGTTTGATAAGCGTGTTGGGCGATCCGAGGCGATCGACGCGGCCGAAGCGCTGCACGATCCTCACCGGATTCCAGTGGATGTCGTAGTTTACCACACAGTCGCAGTCCTGAAGGTTCTGGCCTTCGGAGATACAGTCGGTGGCAATCACAAGGTCGATTTCCTCTTCATCCGCCAGCGCTTCAGGGCGCGAGCGGGCGCCAGGTGCAAAGGCTGTCAGGATCGAGCCCAGGTCGGCAGTGAGTTTGGGATGCGTCGTCTTGTTCCGGCCAGATCCCGTGACGAGCGCCATACGCCGCGGGTAGTCTTCGCGGATGGCGTCAAAGAGATACTTCGCGGTGTCTGCGAAGGCGGTGAAGACGAGCATCTTCACGTTCCCGGGATTGAACGGGTCGGTGAGCTTTTGCGCGATCAGCGCCTTCAGGTCCGCGAGCTTGGCATCGCGCTCCGGCGTGACGCTACGTGCCTGCTGGTGCAGTTGGATGAGCCTATCGCGGTCCTCGGCCAGATCCTGTCGCCAGCGGACCAGATCAGCATCGCTGAGCAGCACGCGGACATTGCGCCCCACCCCAAGTTGATCGAATGCGGGATCGTCGTCGTCCAGATCGTCGATCATCGGCGCATCAACGCTGTCATCATGCGCATCAATGCGCTCGATCAGAGCTTCGACGGCTTCGAGCTGGCGACCGATTGTCAGCGCGAAAGCGTGAACAGAGCTCTCCATGCGCTTGAGCAAGTTCACCCGCAGCAGCGCGATCAGACTATCTTCGCGGTCGAGCTGCCTGAACACGCTAACGCCGCCACCAGCTCCGGCGACGTCTTGATTATACCGCCGCTCATAAGCAGGGCGGCGGTCTTCGAGCACGTAGCGCAGCGGTGCGAAGGCCGCAAGCTTCAGCCTGCGAATCTGATTGTTGACCTCGTTGATCGGCGGAAATGCGCCGGTCAGGTCAACATCGGACTTGATATTGTCGGGGGTGAGCTTTTCCGGGAACGTCCCAGTTTCGGCCGTGCCATAATAACGCTCGATGTGCTTGCGGCTACGCGCGATCGTGAGCAGGTCGAGCAGGCGGAAATAATCGAAGCCCAGCATCTCCAGCAGTTTCGCTGGCGTTCGCGCGGCCTCCGGCAATTGCTGCCAGCGGTTGAACTGCCCCTGGGCAATGCGGATCGTGCCTGCGATGCTAGCGATGCCGTGCCCCGCGAGCGCCTGGTCGTGCCCCTCTGTGGCAAAGGCAATCTGATTTTTCAGGTCATTGAGGCGGTTGTTCACGGGGGTTGCGGAAAGCATCAGAACCCGTGTCTTCACGCCCGCCTTCACGACGACGTTGAGCAACTTGTCGTATCTGCTTTCGCGTTCGCCCTTGCCTGCAGGTCGATTACGGAAATTGTGGCTCTCGTCGATGACCACCAGGTCATAGTTGGCCCAATTGATGTGCCCAAGGTCTATGTCACCGGACTGCCCGCCCTCACGCGACAGGTCCGTATGATTCAGCACGTCGAATGCAAAGCGGTCGCCTGAGAGCATGTTGCGGACGTCATTGCGGGTCCACAACGTCCAATTTTCGCGCAGGCGCTTGGGGGCGAGAACCAAGACACGCGCATTGCGCAGTTCGAAATATTTGATGACAGCTAAAGCCTCGAAGGTCTTCCCGAGGCCAACACTGTCGGCAATGATGCAGCCGCCGAAGCGTTGGAGCTTGTCGATCGCACCGATTACCCCATCCTTCTGAAAGCGATAGAGTTTCGACCAAACCGTGGTCTCTCGGATGCCCGTAGCCGAATCAATAATACGCGCTTCATCGGTGCCAGCTTCCATTTCTTGGAAGAGGTGATGAAGCGCTTGGGTATAAACCGCACCAGGGGCATGGTCAGCCGCAGCGACCGCGACAGTTTCCTTCAGCGCTGCGGCTGCAGCGCCTTGAGGATTGCCGGCGGCCCATTCGGTTTCAAACCATTGTTGGACCATGTGCAATTCAGCGTCGGTTTCTGTCTGCTGGATGAAGCCTAAGCGTGATTGAGGGGCAATCCCAAGTCCGGGGGTCGTCAGGCTGCAGTTGCCCAGGATCGCGCCGCCCTGGGTCAACAGCACTGACTGAGAGGGAGGCAAGCGGGTCTGGCGGACCTGGGCGGTAGCGAGAGCATTTGCCAGCGCCTTTGAAGTAGCTCTGTTCTGCAAGCGATTGCGCCGCATACGGTCGCTCTCGTCACCTGAGAGCAATGAGTCCGTGGCGGCTCCAAGAAGCAAGCGATTTAGAGAACGGCGGCGGTTCACCAGAGCAGATTGGGCACCGAAGATGGATACCTGATCTGTAAGGGCATCAAGCTCGTTGCCTTTAAAGTTCGCCAAAATATCGAAAGCGCGATCGCCTCCGCTATTTGCAATCAATCGCACCTATTTTGTCTCCAAGTGATCAGTTTGGGTATCTGTGCGGGATACAGCATCAAGCCGATTATAAGTGCCAGTCCTTACTTCATATTGAACGGCCGGACGATGTTCACGCCAACGGGCGACTGGGCACTGTCCTACGGCTTTTTGGGCGACCCTAGATTCAGAGAAATTGCATTTGCTGCTACTGCGCTGTCCTTGCGTGGGTCGCCGTGTAAGCTCATCACGATCCATTGGCGCAAATATGTGCGGGACGCCAAGCAGATTGCCCAACCCGGGCGGCCGACCGCTATGCACTTGTCTCGTGGGTCAATCGGATAGCCGTTCGAGCGAAAGCGCAGAAATTCTAACGAAAGGTCTACTCGTTGTTGCATCCCACAGCAGCGGCACTGCGATCGCGCCAACGCATCAATAAGCACCATTGCGCCGAGACGCAAAGACGGTGACGGTACGTGAAACTACAGCAAGCCTGATTTCCGCGCTACTAATAGTGAAATCAAATCAAGCCTTCGTGATATCTTTCAAGATTTTGCCCTTGGTCGCGACCGCAACTGCTAAGGCCGATATCGTAACTACAGCCTTGATTGCAACATCACCAATCTTTGCCCAAGTGCTATTATTATCTTCGTTTACTCGCTCAGCGCCTTTACCCGCTTCTGCCATTTTTTCAGCCAATTTGAGCTTCTCTTCGGCAGACATGCCCTCGGCAAGTTTTCCCATTTCTGAGACAGTCGTATTTATAGAATCGATCGCAGCTTTTTGACTGTCTGAAGTGTGCCCCGTAATCTTGCTTACGATCTTTGACACGACGTTTGTCGCAGCGCTCTGCGTTACCCCATCAACCTCGCCAATTGGACTATCGATGGGCGACAATATCTCAATCTTACCTTCGTTGAAGTTGCCTAGTTTTTTCGACTGCGCTGCAATTGCGCTCTGTTGCTTTTTCAATTTTGGCTTAGCATTCCGCCTGCCAATCTCACTCGTCCCTTCGCCGTCACTCATGACACACCCTTAATCTGCTATTTCGAAAAGATAATGCAACTTAGTCCCAGTCTAGTAACGTCAATTTGTCGATGCTGAAACTAAGCGATATTGGAGCCCCATCCCGGAGACAGCTAGAACCTCAATTTGTATGTTTTTAACGCGTACCATGGCCGGAAAAGCATCTCTTGGCACAGAGATTTCCTCAGTGAACGCCGGACGTGCAAGATCAAAGTTGAATTCGCGGTACGAAAAGCGAATGCTATCAGAGGTAGCTCCTTGGTAAAGGAATACCCTGCGTAAACTATCGTCACGAGATACTTCCAATTCCGCGTGTGAATATGGAAGTTTAGTCTTCAGTCTTGTCGCCATCTTAACGGAGTCTAATGACGTTCTATCAAACGTGCCATCGCCATCATCGTCAATGAAGCAAGGGCCCTTCGGTTCAAATGTACCATTCTGTGGAACGCAGGCTTTATACTTCCTTGATGTCGGAACAGATACAAGCTTAGTTCCTGCTGCGATGGTCTCTTTGCCTAATCCCAACCAACCCGCGGGTTCACTAGCTGCATCTGTCTTTGTCCCAGGTAAACTGTATACGCGGCGAAATGAATATATGGGCTCGCCGGCCGCGACCGTAGCTATGGATCCGATTTCAGGATTTGTTTCGATCCTTTCCGTTTGAGCTTGAGCGTGGCCGCACGCGGCAAGTGAGCAGACTGAAAGTGCGGCATGCAAATAAATTTTCTTCATTCACCCCCCCGGTTTCAGCGCTTCCTTAGCCACGCCGAGCGCGAGCTAAAAGCCTTTTCTTAATCTGCGTTAGGCAGGCTTTCCTGTGAACCAGGTCGACTCCAGCTCGTCATGCCTTGGGTCAATGAAAAGGGCCGCCCCGTGGTCAAGAGACGGCCCAAGGTTCCAGAAATGGTCATATTAAGAACAATGACCAGGACGAGCTTTATCAGAGTACAGGCTTCGTGCAACCATCGCCGACCGCTCGATTTGCTTCGATTTATGTTTAAACCGGCGACGAGCAGCTATTTGCCTGCCAAGCGGCTCTTCATTTCGAGCGAGCTTTGTGGGATGAAAAATACCCCGGACCGCGAATGCCGTCCGGGGGTTAGGTTCGGGTCGCAACACGCCAAAGCGCGTTCGGGCGACGGTCGATCGGGTTCGCATGACGACCAGCCCTTTTCGTGCTGTGCACATAATCGGCAGGACAGCCAATTGTAATTTGTTAACACAGAACTCGATGGTTTAAGCCGGTTTGCTGATGGCTACCACGGAGATTTCAATTGCCCTTGCTGGAAAACCGTTCGGCAGCCCCGATTACGCGCGATTATTTCGCTGAGATGTATGTCGCCGGTGTTCTCGCCGACCGAGGATGGGATATTTATTTTCCTCGCCGGGACCGCGGCTTCGACATGATTGTCAGCCGATCCTATGAGAAAACTACCATCGTCCGGCCGGTGCAGGTCAAAGGCAAATATGCTACCGATGAGAAGACGGATAAAGCACGGTACGGGTACGTCGGAAAGCTAACAGCCTCCCATGATGATATGGTTCTGGCGATCCCATATTTCATCAGCCGGAACCAGCAGGCGCCAGTTTTAATAGCTTGGATGCAGCGCTGCTCCATCTCACCACATTCTCGAGGTTTTCGCTGTGAGCCGGCTTTTTTCAAGGACGGCGTTCCTGCACCCCGGCCTAGCTTTACATCCTGGTTCGGCGATGCAGGAGCAGCCAGGCTGGAATCGCCCGTCGGATTGAGCATTATTTGATGGTCGTCGGTTCTTTGTCTCGCCTCATCACCGGCCCACTCACCTGGTGTAGCCTTCTGGTCTTGGACTAATCTCGATTTCCATTCTGGCAAATTAGCTACTATTGTAGGTTAACGCGCCATTATTGAAGCAATGCCTGTGTGATATAGCTCCGTTCCGGCGACCCATTATTTAGCGGTTCTCGGGCGTTTTGAAGCC
>CALMPB010000337.1 GCA_937871985.1 uncultured Burkholderiaceae bacterium | reverse complement strand
CGGGGGAAAGCCGTGCCACCCCGCTGGTCCAGGCCATGGTGGGATCGTGCAGGTCTGCCCGGTCGAAGAACTGGTGTACGCGGCGAGCGATGAGAGCGAAAGCGGTCGCTTCGTGGCGGATGTCCGGACTGAGGCGCCTTAGTACGCGTACCCGGTCTCCGGGGTGAAGCTCGATGACGTCCAGCTTGTCGAGCTTGAGCAGCAGTCCGGTAATCGTCGGGTCGTCGAGCTGTAACTCACGCGCGATGCGCCGGGGTGGCCATCCGCGCGTGAGGAGATAGAACGTCATGCTGAGCGCGATGTCCATGGCCACGGCGCGCGTCTGCGCTTCGGTAGCCACCGGAACGTCGCCTTGCCCTGCTCCTGCCATGGCAGCCAGTTCGGTCAAAGTCATCTCGGCCGCCGCGCATAGTCGCTGTAGCGTCTGCACCGACAGGCCGCGGCCAGCCATATGGCGCTTGACCGTCATCTCGCTCACTCCGATGCGCTGCGCCACATCGGAATAGCGCAGTCCGGCGGTTCGATATGCTCTCTTCAGGCAGGCCAACAGCCCCGTCAGTTCCGCATCCGGTGTGTCCAATTCGCTCTCCCTTTCTGCGCCCGATTCGGATCCGGCGTCGAAACTGCTTTTGTCGTTCGGCGTTTTGTGCCGATTATTTTCGATCGAGTAACATGAGGTGTACCGCAGAGGTCAAAAATGCGGCCCTCCTGGAAGAGTTGCGGCACAGCGATTGTTACTTAGCGCATCCTGGGCGACAACAGAAGGATAGACAAGACCGGGAGAGCGGCCGTGAAGTTTTCAATCATATATGAAGCCCAGCTGGTCAACCCGACCCGCGAGAACGAAGCGCAACTGTTCAACGACATCGTCGAACAATGCGTGCTCGCAGATGAACTTGGGTTCGACGGCGTTTGGGCTGTGGAGCATACGGCCCTGACACAATACGCGCATATGTCGGCGCCTGAGACGTTTTTGGCTTATGTCGCGGGTCGAACCAAGCGACTGCGTATCGGCCACGGGGTGATCTGCCTGCCTCCCGCGATGAACCACCCGGTGAAGGTGGCTGAGCGGATTGCCACTCTCGACATTCTATCGGGTGGACGCGTCAATTTCGGCATGGGCAAGGGCGGCACTCAGCAGGAAGCCGGTACTTTCGGATACGATCTCGCCGAGCTTGCACCGCAGATCGACGAGATGATGCATCTCATACCCAAGATCCTGAAGGACGGCTTCGTCGAGCATGACGGCGATTTCGTGAAAATTCCTCCACGCCCAATCCATCCGAGCCCTGTGCAGCAGCCGCATCCGCCGCTGTTCATGGCCTGCACCCGCAACGATACGCTGGTGACTGCGGGTTCGCGCGGAATCGGCGCTCTGGTGATGGGCTTTGGCGGGCCGAGCGAAGTGGCGGAGAAGAACCGCATTTATCGGGAGCACTTCGCCAATCGCAAGCCGGAAGATCAGGTCGGATTCCGGCCCACGGAACATCTTTCGGCGCTCTGCGCCACTGTGGTTCTGAAGGACAGGGTAAGGGCGCGTCGGCTGGGGCTGCGCGGGCAGCGTTTCTTCGCGGAGGCGATCTCCTACTGGTATCAGGGAGGAGAAAAGCCAACCTTCGTCGATGAAGCCATCGAAGGAGACGATCTGGAATTCCTGGAGAACCGCAAGCAGGAAGTCGTCGCTTTCATCGGCGACCAGAAGATTGCTGCGAATATTGGCGCGATCGACACGCTCGAAGTGGCTGAGGATGCCTATGGCGACGTGGAGGACTGCATCCGGCACGTTGAAAAGCTGATCGCAGCCGGGGCGGACGAGATCATGTTCATGTGCAATCTTGGTGGCATCCCCCAGGACGCGATGATGGAGACGATCCGCAACATCGGCGAACATGTCATCCCGCATTTCCGTGTAAACGAGCGGCAAGCAGAAATGGCCTGACTGCAGGCG
>CALMPB010000336.1 GCA_937871985.1 uncultured Burkholderiaceae bacterium | reverse complement strand
CCAAGAAAGGCACATGGGGGTTCGTCCACAAGTGCTTGCCCGGTAACGCGAAATCTTGTCTTGCGCAGTTTCGTACACAAGAGCCTGGCAACACCTTTGTGCTAAGCCGCTTTCGTCCGAATCACCAGCCGCCTCAACCCCATGGGGTCGAGCCGCAGGGCCTAGTAAACATCACTGTAAGGGCCGAATCCACCTAGCACGGGCCGGGATATGGCCCTAAGTGGGTCGTTTCATCCCCCGGCTCGACGAGGGAGTAAAGCAAAAATGTGTCCATCACACGGAGTAAGAAAAATGAGTCATTCACCAGCAAGCCTGATTGAAGATGTTCAAGTCCAACAAGGATGGGGAATTTTCGAAAGCAACGGCCAACTGGAGTTGCAGCGCATCGATCCCGTCGCGCTGGACGAGCAGCCCATTTTCCAGAACGACTACGAGGCTTGGCTCTTCGTATGGAAGCAGGCTAAGGCCGGTGACGCTGTGTGCGGCCAAGCCCTGGAGCGTCTGCAAAATGAATCCCACGAGGAATACTCCCAAATTTCGGACTACTGCACCCAAATGGAGCAAGAAAGCCATGAAAACGCCTAATCGACAAACCGCCATCTTGAAAATCCTCTCCGGACTGCTATGTATGGGCGTGGGCCTGGCCGGCATTGTCTGGCTGCTCAGCAACTGGACGGTTGGTCGTTAAGTCATGGCCATGCAGATAGATCTGTTTCCCACGGTGCTCACCGCGTATGCGCAAAGTCAGCGCCCGCTCAGCAACGCGGAGCTGTATCAGTTCGTGGCACAAACCCATGCGTTGAATGACGATGCCTTTGCCCCCTCTCCCATTGGGCGCGACGGTAGGCCTGCCAGCATCCTGAAACGGAAAATCCGCTGGTATCAACAAACTCTCAAACACGCGGGCGTCTTGAAAAGCGTGCCGGGCAAACGTGGGCTTTGGGCGCTAACGGATCTGGATGGCGATCAAAAGCTCAAGCAGATTGCACCGGGTATGGCGCTGCTCGGATTTTCCACCGAACTTGGCATCGCCATCGTTGCCCATTGTGAATCCTTCTTCTCGCGCATCAAAACGCCGATTTCACTGATCATTACATCGCCACCCTATCCGCTGGCCAAGGCCCGCCACTACGGCAACGTCAGCGAAGCCGTCTACGTGGATTGGGTATGCGCCACGCTGGAGCCAGTGATCAAGCTCATGGTGCCCGGCGCCAGCCTGTGCTTGAACATCGGAAACGACATCTTCATGCCCAACAGCCCCGCCCGCTCCATGTACCGAGAACGGCTCCTGCTGGCCCTGCATGATCGTTTTGGGTTGTACAAGATGGACGAACTCATTTGGGAGGCGAATAAGCCCCCCGGCCCCGTGCAATGGGCCAGCAAGTCCCGCGTGCAATTGCACTGCGGCTATGAGCCCGTTTACTGGCTCACCAATGATCCGTCCAAGGTGCGTTCCAATAATCAGCGGGTTCTGCAGCCACACAACGAAAAACACTTGGCTTTTGTTCGTGCCGGCGGCAGCAAGAAAATGGCTGTCCATTCCGATGGGGCCTACCGCGTCAAGGTTGGCAGCTATGGCCGCGAGACGGCCGGGCGCATCCCGCGCAACGTGCAGCACTTTGCGATGGGCGCTCAAGACATGAACGCGCTCTACAAGGCCTATTGCGAACAGCACGGACTGGTGCGTCATGGCGCATCCATGCCGATCAGCTTGCCCAAGTTCCTGATCCAGTTCCTCACCGAAAAAGACGAGGTGGTTGCCGATCCACTGGGCGGACGCTTGAAAGTGGCGATGGCCGCCGAAGCGCTCGGACGGCGCTGGATCACTACGGAACGGGTCTTTGATTACGTGGCCGGCAGCGCTGTGTGCTTTGGGCAACGTGCCTCCTGGATGGGGCCAGACTGATTTTGCCTTTTTTGCTCTTTGGCTTTTCCTCCAAACCCTTTTTTAATCATGTTCACCCAAAAAATGGAGATTTAACAATGAATTTGACTACCACCACCAAGCTGTTTGCGGGCTTCGGCATGGCTCTCGTTCTGGCCGGTTGCGCCGGCGTCGGCAATGAACGACTTCGTTCGGAAACCGAAGCCACCGTGTCGACCAAAATCGTCGAAGGCACCACCACGAAAGACCAGGTGCGCACGATGTTCGGCTCACCCAACAAAACGTCTTTCACGGACAGCGGCTTGGAAATCTGGAATTACGAATTCTCCAAGATGCACGGCGATGCGGTCAATTACATCCCCATCGTTAACTGGTTCGGAAGCTCCGCCAGCGGCACCAAAAAGGAACTGGTCGTGCTGTTCAACGACAAAAACGTCGTTCAGCGCTTCACCATGAGCGAAGCTGACGTGACACGAAAGACGGGCATTTTCAACAACTAACCGCCTCAGGGTGCCGGCGGTTCCTGCGCGGGGAGCCGCGCCGGCATCTCCCACACGCTTCTCACTACTTACAACAACGAGGATCACATGAGCAATTCATTAATTTTTTTAATCATCCTGGCCGCTATTGCCATCGGCATTATCGTGGCTGGCGTAAAGGTTGTGCCGCAGGGACAAAACTGGACCGTTGAACGCTTCGGACGCTTCACACGCAAGCTGGAGGCAGGCTTGTCGCTTATTGTGCCGTTCATCGACACCATCGGGCGCAAATTCTCGATCATGGAATCGGTGCTGGACGTACCGGCTCAGAAGGTGATTTCCAAAGACAACGTGGCCGTCACTGCGGATGGCGTTGTGTTTTATCGGATTGATGATGTCGCCTTGGCGGCATACGCCATTAACAACCTGGAAGCGGCCATCGTCAATCTCACAACGACCAACCTGCGCTCAGTGCTCGGTTCCTTGGAACTCGACAGTATGCTGTCCAACCGTGAAACCATCAACCAGCAAATCCTTACGGCGTTGGATGCGGCGACACAACCCTGGGGCGTCAAGATCACCCGCGTTGAAATTCGTGACCTGAGCATGTCGCCCGAGCTGCAGGAGGCCATGAATTTGCAAATGACGGCCGAACGCCAGCGCCGCGCTGTCGTCACCAAAGCCAATGGCGAAAAGGAAGCACAGGTTTTGCAGGCGGATGGGGAAATGCAAGCCGCCACGCTGCGGGCAGAAGGCGAAAAAGCAGCGGCAATTTTGCGGGCCCAAGCGCGTGAACGCGAAGCCGAGGCCGAGGCCAAAGCTACCAAGTCCGTCTCCGAAGCCATTGCCTCCGGCAACACGCAATCGCTCAACTACTTTCTGGGCCTCAAATACGTCGAAGCGCTCAAGGACATCGGTAGCGCCAACAACAGCAAGCTCGTGCTGATGCCACTTGAAGCCGGCGGCATCACCGGCGCCGTCGCCGGGATCACCGAACTGCTCAAGTCCACCTCAAGTTCGCTCAGCTCACGCTAAGCCAAATTTCCCTTCACCTTGAGAACGGGACAAGGCCCGTTCTTATTTAAGGTCAATCTACTATGTCTATTCTGGATAGTATTTTTGCCGTACCCAACTACTGGGCATGGCATATCGGAGGCTCCCTGCTAATGGCACTGGAACTGCTGGCGCCGGGCGTATTCTTGCTTTGGATAGGCATCGGCGGCGTACTCACCGGACTGGTGATCTGGGCCATCCCCGACTTATCGCTCCAACTTCAACTTCTCGTCTTTATCGTCGCCACCCTGGCCTTTCTCGTTTTGAGTATCTTCTTGCATAAGCGGCTTCGTAAGCACGAAACGGATCAGGTGAACCGCGGTATGTCCGCCTACATCGGGCGCAGTGTCGTGGCATCAGATGATTTCGTTTGTGGGATTGGACGGATTCGTGTCGATGACACGTACTACACCGCACACGCCTCCCAACCCATCCAGCAGGGCCAGCATTGCCAAGTCGTCGCACTGTCCCAAGGCGTCCTGCAGGTTGAACCCCTCATTGCGAAGGAGTCCCCTCATGCTCAAGCATAATTTTGTCGGCGTACGTCGCCTTTTCGGCGCTCTGTGCTTACTTACCCCGTTGGCCGCGCATTCCTTTGACCTAGAACAAGCGGCCGTTCTGGAAGCCCAGTTTCGCAGTATCGCCGTACAGTGTGGCGATTCGGAATTTGCCACCCAGTTTATTTCAAACTCCAAACTGAACGTCGCCGCCATGCTGCATGACTCGGATCAGGCCGGCATCGATCTAGTGGAATCGGCCATCAGTACCATCATGGCCGACCCCGCTATCGCCAACATCCCGGCAGATAGATGCCCAAAGCTGCTTGATGCGCTCAAGCAGTTGCAGGAAAGCCGCATGGGCGCTCTGAAGCTCTCGCAAGAGCTTTCCAAGAGCATCATGGGCCGCAAGCCTTAAGGTGCCAGGGCTACACCGACGCCACAATATTTTCGGCCGGATACGGCACCATAAATGCCCTTGCCGGCTCACCCGCCAGCCATCCCTCATAATGCTCATCGGGCAAGATCACGACCATCCTTTTTTCTTTCTCGGGTTTGTGATAGTTCTGAAAAATGGGGTGCGTGTCGGCATTAATCGTGAGCATGGTGTACGAATCCTGCCACTGACCCGTTTCATCCTTGTAGCGATCCCAAAGGCCCGCAATCCCTAGCGGTTTGCCATCCATTCGCTGAAACCGTGTCGGCACGCTTTTGCCCGATCTCCAGTCAGGTTCAAAAATAGCCTCCGCCGGCACAATGCAGCGTTGATTTTTCTGCCAGGCGTTGCGAAAACTATAGGTGGTGGCCACTTTTTCGGCGCGGGCGTTGAAAGTGCTTAACCTCATCGCCTTGGGCAGGTAATCTGGGCCAGTCTGTGCAGGGATCAACCCCCATCGGCCCACCACGATTTCGCGCTCGGGCCCACGAAGAAACACGCCCGGTTTGTCTGGCCACATTTGCACCTTGGGCGGGATAGGCCCGCCCTGGGCATAAAAGTAGGACTGCAGGCGCTGCAGGTCTTCAACTAGGTGGTAATGGCTACACATGACTCCCCCCCATGCCCCATGCTCGAACAGCTTCAATATACCGTCAATAGGCCCTTACAGGGCACATTCACGCTCATGGCCACCCATGGCGCATCGCTACAATGGGTTCAACCCTCTATCCCTGGAATCCCTATGACAATTATCGAATGGCGGCAAATGGATGATTACTACTGGGCCGGCCCGGCCGGATGGACGATTTGCCGCGTCAAGGTGTTTGGCCAATGGCAGTTTGAGCTCTGGCAAACCGGGGACAAGTCTAAGCTGGTGGGCCATGCCGATACCCTTGACGATGCGCAAGCCATGTTCGATGATTTGCAGCAGCCGCTTCCCAACTGAACCATTCCTCCCAAGCCGATTTAGCATGCTAAATCGATAATGTTTCTTTGCTTGGCGCTGTCTCGCGCCCGCCGGCGGCTTTAGTCGTCGGCTTTCTTTTTTGTGCTAAAAAAACGCCCAGCCGTGTTATGGGCTGGGCGAAGCCCTCTTTCGAGGGAGTGGCAATCGGGGCCGAGCGCGGGGCCGGCGGGGATTCGATGTGGTCAGTCTGGCTTAGTTGGCGT
>CALMPB010000335.1 GCA_937871985.1 uncultured Burkholderiaceae bacterium | reverse complement strand
GGCCAGGACTACCCCATCCTTGCGAGATCGGGCATAAAACAGACTGACAATCGAAGCTGAGGACGGGCAGGTCGGAGATCAGCGTGTCGCCGACGTAGAGACCGAGGCGGACCTGGCGCGGTTGGATCTTGTCCGTGACGGCCTCGCGCTGGAGCAGCTTGACCGCGAGCTGCCCGGTTGTGATCTTGTCGGTCTCGGGCATGAGGTCGACGTTGACTAGACGGACATCGCTCTTACGCTTCTTGTTGACCGTGATCACCGGGACGACGATCTCTTGGAGAGATGCGCCGCCGTGGACGTAGCGTGTGCCAGCACCGGGTTGCGGGATACGGTGGATCGACTTGGGAATCTGAATATCGATGTCTCCCACGAGCCCAGCCTGGGCCGAAGTGAACGTCATGAAGGACGGCGACGGCTTCAGCGACCGGCCGAGTACGTAGCGGCGGTTGGTCTTGGTGACCGCGTCACCCTGCGGATTCTCCGAGACGTAGTACGCCTGCTCCAGCGGGATGTCCTGGTAAAGGAACCCATGGTCAGCGGTGATGAGAATGTTCGTCGCGTTCGCGTTGGTCCACTTCTTCACGAGCAGCAGCAGCTCACGAAGGGTTTCCTCGGCGGCCTCGAAGACGGTTCGCTCGGTCGGGGCCTTGTCCCCCGCGGCATCGATGCGGTCGTGGTAGACGTAGAAGATCTGGTGCTTCGTGTACAGCTCACGAAGTTCGCTCCCCGGCATTGCCAAAACCTGGGCGGCCGTGATCGCATGCCCCTTGACCCCTTGCAGGACCTTGTCGCGGTTCGCGGTTCCGTTCGTCGGCTTCCCGTCCGCCAGCACCGGCAGACCCTCGGGGTCGAGTTCTAGGCTTGACTGCGGCAGCAGCGACGCCATACCGAGCTGGGTGTAACTCGGCAGTGAGCCGAGCACGGCCGAGAGTGAGGCGTCGAATCGGTTCTCGCCGCGAATCATCGACGCGAGTTCTTCGGCGACCTCGTAACGCAAACCGTCGGAGATGATCACGACCGCCTTGGTGCGCCCGTCTTTGACGACGGGAGCGACGTGCCGGTCGAAGAACTTTGCCTGCGGGGCGAGAGCAGCGGACTTCCACTCGCTCAGAGGCTCAAGAGCCTGCTGCCAGTGACCCCCGAAGTCGTAGAGGTACTTGTTGGCATACTGCTTATCGACCTCAACTTTGAGCGCTTCGAGCGGCTTTTGGAAGTCGGCGGTCTGGTGGGCGTAGGTGAACCAGCGGTAATGCTGGTCGATGCGGAACCAGTCTGACTGGTACTTCTCCAGCCCAACACCGGCTGAGGCGATGGCGTGCGGCAGCGCAGCGATCTCAGCGAGCAGCTCGGATGCGCTCTGAATGGCCTTGTAGAGCTTGGTGTACTTGGCGCTCCAAAGGCTGTGCTGGCGCTGCCGAACAGTATCAGCGACCTCACGGGGAGTCACCGACTGGGCGGCGACGGCGGCGGCGAGATCCACGATCACCTTGCGGTCAATCTCCTCGAAGACCGTCATACCGGCCAGCTCGCGATAATCACGCTGCTCGATCTTTGACCTCACGTCGAGCGCATCGGAGGCACGCGAAGCAAGTGCCGTCATCACGTCCTGGGTGCGAACGTCATAGCGCAAAGCGTTGAAGTCGCTGCGGATATTGCGGAACTCGTCCGGCGTGCTCGACGCGAAGTCCTCGATCGCACGGCTGAACATCCACAGGACGAAGTCGTCGATCGTCGGCGTTGTGCTCACGTACTTGTAAATGCTCGCGAGCCCATCCCAGAAGAACTGGGCAAGGCCAAAGGTGACGAGATCGTCGAACTTGGCGCTCTTCCCCGCTGAGTTCTCGACCAGGAGTTCGCGCACGATGTCGGTCAGCTTGTTGCCCGATGCCTTTACGAGCACCTGGCTCATTTTGGCGCGGAGGAGCGCCGCGTCGTCGCCGTCGTTCAGGAGCTTCTCTAGCGCCTGCTTGCGACTATTTGCGGCGAAGAACTTTTGGTGCTCCTCAATCACCGGGAGCAGGGCCGGATCGTTGAGGCCAAGCTCTTGCTGGATCATGGAGGTTTTGTCGGCGGTGAAGACGCCGTAGGCGAGTTCGAGATCGAGCAGCCAGTTCGCCGTTCCGTGGGGGATGTCGCCGGAGCGGTAGACAAGGTGTTTGCTGTTGTGATCGGCGAGGATCATGCTCTTCACGCCGAACTCGTCGTCCTGGACGCGGATGACGTTGACCGCGCCGAGTTCGAGCGCATCGAGGTCGGCGGTGTACTCCTCGGTGGGGTCGTACCAGAACACGACCCGTTGGGAGGCGAGTCGACTCTGGAGAGCATCTTGGACGGCGGTCAGATCAGTCACTAACTGCCTCCAGTCCCGGAATCTTCTTGAGCGCGGCACCGAACTTCGGGTAGTTCACCTTCACACCGTCGTCAAGGTCAATCATGATGTTTTCGGATGCCTTCGGGAAAAGCGTGTCGTGCTCATACTCGTTCAGCTCGACGAGGATCTTGCGGAGACGATCCGCTTCCTTCGCGTTCCCCTCGCGCTCAGCCTGCTTCAGCGCTGACTCCAGCTTGGTCACGTACTCACGTAGGTAAGTCAGCACCGTCGAGACGGTCGAGGGTGTGTAGCGATGCATGTAGATCAGCGCGTTAAACGACCCCTTAGGGCTAGAGAAGAGCCAGTAGATCGGCCGCTTCTTGTAGCGCTGCACGTGGTCCTTGTAGAACGACTTTACGAAGTAGTCCCGCAGGTGCTTCACTCCGAGTGACTTAGTGACGAACTGCAGGTTCTCCTCGAAATACTGATGTCCGAACGCCGTGCGGAGAAACTGTCGAAACCGCTCGACGATGTCGTCCTCGAACCAGTCGCCGTCGAGGATCGGGATGACGTTGTCGGCGTCTGGCATGAACTTCGGCCTTGGGACCTTCGCGAGGTAGTCCTGCAAGGTCGAACCCTGGTCGGCCAGGACTAGCCTTGGCTCATCGAGGCTGTAACGACCGAAGATACAACCAACCGCGTAGGAGACGAAGTCGGCGACCAGCTGAGTCTCCGCCGCCTTCCTACGGCCGTCCGCTGACGCGATTGAGCGGTACATGAACTCAGGATTGCAGAACAGCGAGACTTCGGTCATAGATACTTCCGTGGCTACCGAATCCGTCACGCCATATTTGTCAGCGAAGTACTCATTATTCGCCGTTTCGAGATCGCAAAGCTCTCTGGCTAGCTCGAACCCGTCGCGCATCGCGCGAACACATGCATGCTCAATTACTTCGACGCCAGCGTCTCGGAGCTGCACCAGCAAAGACCGCGCGAAGTCCCACGATTCCTCTCGCGAATTCCAATCATCCTGCGCTATCTGGATACACCGTTCGGCCCGCACGAGAACGATTTCATCGTTAGAGGCCTCAAATGGAAGCCTCGCAACCGGCCCCTCATGGAAGTCCAAAGTGGGTGAACTCAGCCCAAGGAAATAGTCAGCCGCGCTACTGTTTGCATACGCAATTACATTCCGGATCAATTCACCGCTGTCAGCGAAACACGTGGAACCCTTAGTCTCAGAAATGAAGCCGGGCGGACTCCATCGCATGGCGAATGAGTTGCCGGAGATAGTCGACCAGGTTCCTCCGGGATGAAAGTAAAACTGCATGTTCTTAGCAGTCCTCGTTGGTGACCCGTAGAGGCGCGTCGCTAGCTCTAAGATTTCAGAACCGTCGCGCTCCCAATTAACCACTAGCTCGTGGTTCCCGAACCAACGACGGAAAGACCCACCCTTCTGGCAGGGGAACCACCGTCGACCTGATTCGAGTGCTGACCTCCGGTCCGGCATGTCAAAACCAATCCGCGCAGTCGACGGCTCCCACCATTGCCGGAGGAACCGATTGTTGTCATTTGTCTGCAAACCTGCTCGAGGCTTCGCGAGACTCCCGAGCTGGTCCATTTCGACGATCGTCTGCACCGCACCCTCCGAAACCCAATAGGCAAGCGGGCTCCCCGGAATCGATTTGAGCGCGGCGGGGCGAACGCGGAATCGAGTCGCGTTGTCTGATGACACGACAGCTTCACGCAGGAGGCGACTCTTTTCTGCCTCGTTGCGACCATCGGTGAGCCGCACGTAGATCCCGCCGTGCGTATCGTTACGGGACTCCGAAAGCACGAAGGCAGCAGTCGACACGACAGCTCCTCCAATGCTGTCGAATGCCCCAACACCGAGGTGCGCGAAAGTCTCAATCCTTGACGCTCCGAGAACTGCGCTGCGCAACTTCTCGTACGAGGAAAGAAACGCCCATCCTTGCATCGTGATCATCCCGACATAGCCTCGCCGAACAACGAGCGTAAGCGCACGTTCGATGAACATCGCGAAGAGGTCCGCCTTGCTGGCGGGGTACTGGGCCTTCGCGAACGCGGAAAGCAGCGGGCTCATATTCCCGCTTCCCATGTAGGGCGGGTTTGCGACCACGACGCAGTATCGCGGGGACAGGTAGTCGGCCTGGCGGACCACCTGCTGAGTCCGGTCGAGTGTGTCAGCGTGGAAAATGTCGCCTTCGTCATCGAGCGTCGCGAGATGATCTGTGAGCCGAACGGTTAGGGCGGGGTCGGGCTGGACGAGAGAGCCGAAGATGTCGGCCTCGGCGAACTGGTTCCAGAACGCTTCCTCGGCGTGACGGTCGCCGTCTTCGGTCACGAGGTAGTTCAGCTCGTCAGCGGTGAAGAAGATCGGTTCGAGCACGCAGACATTCGGTTCGACCGGGTTCTTGAGGAACAGCTTGCGCTTGGCTGTTGCCTTCATCGTCAGGGCGAACGCGGCCAGGGCGCCCGCGCGCGGGTCAATCTCGGTGCCGTAAAGATTGTGCGTGAGGATAAGGCCGGGGATCTGCGATGGAGCGTAACCCTCCTCCTCGTAGATCGCGTAGAGGAGATCGAAGGCGTAGGTGAGCATGTGGCCGGAGCCGCATGCGGGGTCGATCACCGTGAGTTCCTCGGGCTTGGTGATCTTGAGGAAGTCGGTTTCCTCGTCGACCGGGGCGATGTAGTAGTCCATCTGGTCAACGAGGCGTGACTCAGGGCGGTTGAGCATCCATAGGCGACCGACGGAGTTCTCAATGAGGTACCGGACGATCCAGTGCGGGGTGAAGAGCTGCGTGGCAGCGGGGATCTCGTCAGCGCCAGCTTTCTTGTTCTTCTTGAACCCGGCGAAAACCTCGTCCTTCCGTTCTGAGATGTAGAACTGGTAGAGCCAGCCGATGACCTCGACGTCTTGGCAGACCTCCTCCGTGAGCACCTTGACTGAGCGGCTCAGCACAGAATCCTCGGCGAGCAGGTTGGCGGGGAGGAGCAGCTCGGTGTAGTCACCTTCGCGCTCGAACATGAAGGGCATGGCCCGGTTCCAGTAGCGGCAGTAGTCCGCGAGGAGGAGTGCGTACGCCTCGGCTTGGGCATCGACACCGGGGCGTGGCTGGCGGGTACCGTTGAGAAGTCCCGTAACAGTGACTGCGTTCGCACCCTTGATCACTTCACCGTCGACCTGGCCACGCTTGGCTGCCGCGAGGACCTCCGGCTGGCCGACCTGGTCGGCTGCGGGCGAGACGATGCCGACGCCGGTGTAGCCGTTGGCGTCCATGAAGCGCAGGGCTATGATGCGGTTGAACCAGGTGTAGGCGACCTTGTCGGCCACATGCGCCTTGCCCTTGTCGCCGCCGCCGCCCGCGGAAATCGCGCGTTCCAGCGCGGTCACGGCTCGTGGCTGTTCGACGCGCTCGGGTGACCCCTGAGTGAGCACAGCGGTGATGCGCGCGCCCACTTCACGGATGAGTTCCGTGCGCGCTGACGTGGCGAAGGATTTGAGGGATGTGGTGTCCATCAGAGGGTGATTCGCTTTCCGTCGTGGAGGGTCGCGACGAGCGCGCTGCGTAGGGCGGTCAAGTAGTTGTCGACATCTGATTCGGATTCGAGCACACCGGTAACACCGGGGGCGCTGATCGTCTTCACCGAGACCATCGGCTTCGGCTGCGGAGTGTCGCCATCCCGGCTTTGCTGTGACTCAACGAGTTGACTCAGCAATGCCGGGTAATCGTCCTGCTCAAAGGCTGCTCCCACCTGGAAGATGAGTGCGACCTGTGTTTCATTGCTGAGTCGCGCGAGGATGGCGTCGATTCGTCCAATCACGCCCTCCTGCGCGGCTGTCGAGGCGTTGGCGTAGTACGTGCTGCCAAGGATTTCGGTCTTGCGCCCTTCGATCGCTGCAGTGACGGCCGCGCGGTTTTCGGCCACGACGTCGTCAATCTGGCTCCTCAAAGCGTCGGCTGCGACCTTGAGCTGGTTCATCTTGTTGCTGCGGAAGGCGTTGGCATCCGAGAGCAGGGCCTTGACCGGCTCGGTACTACCTGCTGGAATCGAGCCGAGGTTTCCAGAGTTGGTGTTCAGAAGGGTCTGCGCTTCGTCGAAGATCTTGGCTTGCTGACCGTTGAGGAAGGACTTGATGGGATCGATCAAGTCCTCCTTGGCTTCGAGCAACTCATCGGCCTTGTCGAAGTCGTTGAGGTACCAGTCGACCTGCTTGCCGACGACGTCGTCGAGGAGAGCGACAACACTGGAGAGCTGACTTGTGAACGGGTACCGGCTGCTACTCACCAGGGCACCCAGTTCGTCACGCCTGGACGCAAGCTTGTCCTTGCCGAACCTGGCCAACTCGGTGGCATCGGTCGGTACCGCACCTTCGTCAAAGAAGTCGATGCAGAACTTCTTGAATGCGGCGACCTTCGCCTGGTCGTAGGCCTTCTGCGGGGCAACGACGACGTGCTGGTGCTTCCCCGTATTGCGGATCAGGGACGCTGCTTCGGTCCGAACCACCGGGTTGGAATCGACACTCAACGTCACCTTGCCGTTACCGACGAGCCAGGCCAGCACGACCTCGATCGAGCCGAGATCCCAGCCGTATGGTTTGGTCTCGAAGCGGTCGGCGATCTTCTTGATCGTCACCTGTTCCCCGAGGCCAGTCTGGGTGATGATCCAGGACTCCATCTCGGTACCGGGCGAGTTCAGCGCGCTGAGCGTCGCCGTGTCGAACAGACCCTTTTCGCTCTGCACGGCACTGGCGACCTGCTGCTCAGGGAACACCTTCCCGCCGAGCAATCCGAGACTGGTGTATGTGCGGCCGACGAGTTCCTGGAACCCGTCGGTCACGCGCGCAACAGCATCTTGCGAGGTAGAGGTGACTTCGGCCGCGTTGATAATCAGCTGCGCTTTGCCGACGGCCTGGCGTAGACGCTCGATGAGTTCCTTCTCGCGGTCGGTGTTGAGTACCTGCTTGGACTGGAGGATCGCCTGCATCGAGGGAGTGGCACCGGAGTTGGTGCGTTGCTTGGTGTACTTCTCCGTCTTCAGTAGCAGTCGCAAGTCGGCGAGCAACCGCTTGTCGCGACCGAGGAACACCCGTAGCTCGTCCCGACCCATGCTCTGCGCCGCGATCTCGGAGTCGCTGTAGCTGGTCTCGGGCGTGATGAAGTGGATGGTCAACTCACGCTGATTTCCCTGGGGAATGTCGTCGAGCTTGTAACCAAACGAGAAGTCCTGGCCGTTCTTGGCATACTTGAGTTTGTTGTACTTGAGAATGTCGGAGGAAAGGTACCGGAAGAGCTTGCTAGAGACCTCGGAGGAGTCAACGTCGACCGCCTTGATCTCCTTTTCAATCTCTTGTTCTTCGTTGGTGAGGTACTCGTAGATATTGCCGTTCCGCTGAACATACGATTGCGCTTCCAGCAGGTTGAGCGCCTCCTGCACCTGCTTGCCCAGTCCCGTGAGGTCGAGGCCGAAGCGGTCATAAACGAGCACGGTGAGGTTACGGGGAGTCGCCTTGAATGTGTCGACGTACTTCACCAGGAACAGCGCCTTCAGCAGGCGGTTCGCGAGGATTGTGACTTCCGAGCTTGGGTCAGGCAAGTGCTTCTCAGCCTGGAGAATGGCGCTCTGAGCTGCCGACTTCAGTGCCGCGCTGATCCCGGCGAACATCTGGTCGAAGGTCGCAAGGTAACCAACCTGCTCGTTTCCGATGCGCTTGGCAACTTCCTGGACCACGCCGAGCATCGAGCGCTCGCCGACCGAGCTGTTCTTACCCTCGAACATGTTGTGGTCGGATAGGCCCTCGATCGCAGCCTGGAACATCGGAATTTGGTAGGTGACGAATGGATACGTGTTGATGAAACGGGCTTCGTCCACGAAGTTGCGGTAGGTCTTCGCACCGTCGACGAAATTGAAGATCGTCGGGAAGTTTCCAGCTTCCTGGGCGTAGAACGACTCGAGTGCGGCCGTGCCTGCGTCGTTCTTCTCCAGCAGACGCTTGCTGATGACCTCCTCGACGTCTTGGCTCGTGAGCTTGACCTTGGCGCTGAAACGAGCCTGGATCTTGGAGAAGTCGTTCCCCTGCTGTCTCGTACGGTCACCGATGACCTTGTCCATGTCCTCCTGGGACGTCACGAAGACCCACGACCTGCCCTTGCACTTGGTATTGAGTGACTCGGCGATGGTCTGGAGGTTGAGCATGAGCTTGACATCGTCGGCGATAAACTGGCCAACCTCGTCGACGAAGAAGTTGAGCCGGAAGCCTGGCTCTTGAGTGTCGATCCAGGCCTTGACCGAAGTGGCGAAGTCCTCGATCGAGACTGCGTAGGACTTCTGGTACTGGGCGATAATGCCGGGGTTCGCCTCGCCGTTCACCTCGGCGAACGCCTTGTCGATGTTGTGTCCTTCTAGTGCGGTCTGCTCGCGGCCCTGCGACCAGTCGATGCCCGCGTACTCCGCGAACGCCGTCTTGAAGGCGTCGTATTGGCCGCGCTTGTCGAGGTCCTCCTCGAAGCGGGCGACGGCGCCGTCGTTGCCGAAGTAGCCGCGACTCTCGTCGAACACCTTCACGAACACCTTGAGCAGTGCGTCGGTTTGGTCTTTTGCGATCAGGGTCGCCTTCTGGTCAATATTGAACAGCAGGCTCTTGGCAGGGATGGCCGCTGCCTTCTTCAAAGAGGCGATAAGCATCGCGTCGTCGGTTTTGTCGAGGAAACTCTCGGCAACTTGTTCGCGCGCGAATGCCTGGCCCTCGACGTCGCCAAGGAGGTGCGCGAGCATCTTCAGCAAGTGCGATTTCCCGGAGCCGAAGAAGCCCGAGATCCACACGCCGTTGGCGTTCGTGTAGTTGGTGTACTCCTCCAGCAGCGGCGCCACGCCCTTGGCAGCGTCGTTGGTGAAGACATACTCCTCAACCTCGACGCCCAGATGGTCAGCATCGTCGGCCTTGACGACACCCTCGATCGAGCGGGTGACGTCTTTGAGGAAGATCTCATTGAGTTTCATTGGGTCATGCTTCCTGGTCGAGAATGCGCTTTGCGCGATAGAAGGAGTCGTCTTTGAGTTGGCCGAACAAGACCAGTGCCGAGCCCTGCGTGGCCGACACCTCGTAACGGCCAGGGAAGAACATCAGCATCGGCTTGTCGGAGACGACGGTTTGCAGGTTGTTGAGCACGGTGTGCGAGCGCACAAACGGGAACACCTCGCCGATCCCGGTGAGGAAGAGGATATGGAACGACTCCCCTGCCATCAGCTCTTTGATCGCCGGGGCGAGATGCATCTGTGGGTCAAGCATGTTCTGGAGCATCTTGAGGAACTCTGGCTTGTCCATCGTCGGCTCGGCGGCAAGGACGCGATCCCAGACGTTGCGCTTCTTGAGTAGGTCGACGCACAGGTCATAGAGGTTGATCTCGAAGACTTTGATGCCCAGTTCAGTATCGAGCTTGGTCTTGAGGCGCTTCTTGGCCTGCGCGACGTCGGTTGCGTCCGGCAGAGTGGTGTACGGCTCACTGGTGAGCGTGTCGCTTCGTA
>CALMPB010000334.1 GCA_937871985.1 uncultured Burkholderiaceae bacterium | reverse complement strand
TTAATCCACTAACAAACCAAACGGTCCACTCGGTGGGGGCAGATCACGATGCCTCTGCCCCAAGGTGCGGGCCACGCAATACTTGATTGGATCGAGAACGGACGTCCCATATGTGATTCTCCGTACGTGTTCGTGCGATTGCGACGACCCTATCAAGCGCTAAACCTCAATAGCGGCATCAGCACGCTTGTGCAGGCAGAATTGAGGAAACAGGGTGTACGTCGCTCAGGCGCTGCGCATGTGTTCCGACACAGCTTCGCGCGACAGCACCTGAAAGGAGGACTTACGCTCCCGCAGATCGGCCGCCTTTTGCGCCATCGCATTGTCGATACGACACAAATTTATGCGAAGGTCGATGACAAAATGCTCGCAGCGGTGGCGCAGGACTGGCCCGGAGAGCAATCATGAAACAGGATATTGAACGCTATCTCGCTCTTCGGGCATCGCTCGGGTACGGCGACAAATGTCTCTCTCGTATTCTGCGTCGCTACGGTCGTTACGCAGAAAAGCGAAACTGGGAATTCGTCGAGCGCGAGCACGTCGATGAGTACCTTGGTACAATTGCTTCAACTCAGACAAAGATCACTGTCTTTCATATAATTCGACGCTTCTCGAACTGGATGCTTGCCGAGGATTCTCGCTACCGAAACCTTGAGGCGAAGTATCACGGAATCGGAAAAACACGATACGTGCTCATTCCCTATCTGTATGAGCCACACGAAGTTCTTACGATCATTGCCTCGGTGACTACGATCGGCAGACTACCTCCGCAGAATGCCCGTAGCCTACAATTCCTCATAGGCCTGCTAGCGGCAACCGGTATGCGATTAAGCGAGGCGCTTAGTTTACAGCGCGATGATTTTAAAGACGAATTACTTTACATACGCCATTCAAAATTCCGCAAACAGCGAATTATCGGCCTTACCGAAAGTACTCAGGCCGAGATCCGACGATATCTAGCCGAACGGGATCCGAAACTCGTTGGCCCAAACCTAATTCTCCTCTCTCACAACGGACCATTGAGCAAGGTAACGGCCGATGCGAATTTCCGTCGGATTACCGACCATCTTGGAATGGAAGGCAAGCGCGGTAGTGGTAAGCCACGGCTTCACGACCTACGCCATACTTTTGCCGTAAGAGCTTTGGAGGCATGCGGACCCGATCGGCAGGCGATCGAAGCGCATATGCCAGCACTTTGCGCATATCTAGGGCACACAAGTGTACGAAGCACTTATCATTACCTCCATCTTCTCCCCCAACGACAACGCACACTCGGAGAGTTCACGCGTGTAGGAGAGGAAAAATGAATAAGAGCAATCGAATCGCGCTTGCTGGGCTGATCGGTAAGTATTTTGGCGAGTATCTCCGAGACGATAAGGGCCTTAGCCGAAACACTACAATGAGTTACCGCGACTCTGTGCAGCTATACCTAAGGTGGCTGGCCGACAAGCTTAACAAGGATATCGATACTCTCGCCCCAGACGAACTCGTCAGCGACGGAGTAAAGGAGTTCCTGCGCCATCTTGAAGCCGATCGCAATTGCAGCGTACGTACAAGGAACCAACGGCTCAGCGGCTTGAGGAACTTCTTCGGCTTTCTGTCCTATGAGCGCCCTGATCTCACGCTGGAGAGCGCGCGGGTAAAAAGTATTGAGGGCAAGCGCGGGCCGAAAGGCATCATCGACTATCTCGACGAGAAGGAGATGGATGTCCTGCTCGCTGCGATCGAAGGGCAAGAGCCAGGCGCAGTCCGGGACAGGGCGATGTTTACTCTCGCCTATTCGCTCGGCCTGCGGGTCAGCGAGATCACAGGACTGACACTCGACCGAATTTTTCTAGGACCTGATCCAGAAATATTGATCCACGGCAAAGGACACGCGCGTGACCGAATGTCGCTCACTCTGACATGCGTAGGGGTTTTGGAAGCCTGGTTGACCGTGCGACGACCGAGCGAAGCGGCCGCCAAGGTTTTTCTTAATCGGGTCGGGGAACCAATAACTCCTTCGGGTGTCGCAGACCGTCTTGCCAAATATGTCAGGATTGCGGCGCAAAGATGTCCGTCAATAGAACGGAAGAGGGTGACGCCGCATGTGTTGCGTCACTCTTGCGCAATGAGAATTCTTCACGAACATCATGATCCACGTTTGGTCGCACGGTTCCTACGTCATAAGGACTATTCGTCGGTTGAGATTTACCTGCACGCAAGCGCTAGAGAGAAGAAGCGACTTATGTTCGAGCTGGGCGATACCGGCATCGCAAGAGGCTCATTTTCCGAGCGATCCTCAAGCGTTCTCGCAGCGCTTAGCAAGGTCGGTCGGACGAACCCGCGGTTTAACGAGACCTAGCGCGATGTTTCATTGAAATTGACGCTACGTTTCGTGAGCATGAGCTCTTCCCGATAAGACGGTATGGCGCTGTCGACCTCATCAGCCTGATCACAGACCTTTATGCCGTCAATAACTCAAGGCCAGCGCTCGCCAAGGTTCAACCATCATTGGCCCCGGCAGTTGTGGGCGAGGGCATAGTTCGATCAACAGCGGGTTGGGAACGAGAAAACTGCAGAAAATATGCTAAGAAGCTGACTTAGATGCAGCCTGATAAAAAACCGAAATCGGCGGTGACCTCAACATAATACAGAACTCAGGATAAGATGAATTATCTGAAGCACCCCATAATTCGTAATCCTCGGTGAGACACTCGGCCGCGAATGGTCCGGGATTGCCGGCTGCAAGGCGACTCTGCGCGATCCGCTCCAGCATGTCGCGGGCGAAACCGCACCCCACTCCAGCAGCCGGGATCGCGGCGCCGAGCCCGTCCCGCACCACCAGCGACTTGGTATGCGCTTCGGTGAATTCATCCAGGTAATGTCCGCCGACCCAGCGCGATGCCGGCTGCGGCTCCGGCCGCACGGGAAGCTGGACGAAATCGGCCGAAACGAGTCCCGCATCGACCACCGCGAGTTCGGCAGCATGAACCATGTCTTCCGAATCGTGGAGGATGACGCAGCGAAAAGCGCGCCCGGATCGCTTCTCATCGTCGCAAAGAGCGTGATAGAGCCGGTTCAGGCAGTCCGCCTTGGTGGTCGGGCCAGCGCGCTCATGAATGATCACGCGTATGCGGGGATCGGTGTCAGCGCCCTCGATCGCGGCAGTGACGGTCGCGGGATCGTTGCCATAGCAACCCACGTAAAGCGTGAAATCGTCCTGCTGCCATGCGGAAAGCGCGTGGCGGATCGTATGACCGATCACCTGATCTTCCTGCCAGGCGGCGATGAAGATCGCAGCTTTTCCCCGCAGGGGCGCCTGAGCCTCGTCACGCGATATCGTGCCGGTCCTGGCCCGGCCCGTGAAGCGGAACCATAGCCAGCAGCAGTCCACCGCCAGTTCGTCGACAGTACCGACGAGCACCCAGAATCCGGCAAAGAGCAGCAATTCCTGCTCGATCATGAGCAG
>CALMPB010000333.1 GCA_937871985.1 uncultured Burkholderiaceae bacterium | reverse complement strand
GGGGTGGCGGCGGCGGTCCGGGCGGCGGCGGGGGCGGCGCGCCGACCTCCTGAACCGTGCCGCCGGCATCCACGAGATAGCGCGCATGAAGCTGGCCATTGTCGAACCGGCCCTGCACCATGATCGGGCTGCCGGCCCGGACCGTGGCGTCGCCGCCGCGACCGGCATCGACCAGCGCCCTGCCGGTCGCGTCCTGCACCGTGAAGCGGTCGCCATAGACTTCCGCGACGCGGCCGCGCACCGTCACGACGCCGCTCGCATCGGCCAGCCGCGACACCGGGGTGGGGACGGTCGGCGCCATCTCCACCGTGGGCCGGGTGAGCGACATCGCGCCCGCGCCGCCGGCCGCGCCCAGCACGAGCAGCGCGGCGGCGCCCAGCCCGAGCTTCGCGCCCGGGCTGATCTGGGGAACCCATCGATTGTTCATGATCTACTCCTCGCTACGTTCGATGGTCCGGGGAATAGTCGAGTCGCGCCCCACGCCCGCTGAACCCGCCGGTTCAGTTTCGGTTTAGGTCGCCGGCATAGGAACGAACGATGCGTATCCTGCTGGTGGAAGATGACGCCGATCTTGGGCCGACCATCGCGCGGGCGCTGCGCGGCGAGAGCTTCGCGGTCGATCTGGTCGGAAACGGCGTCGACGCGGCCCATCTCGGCGAAACCGAGGCTTATGACGCGGCGGTGCTCGACCTGGGCCTGCCGGGGCGCGACGGGATATCCGTCCTGCGTGCGTGGCGCGACGCGAGGCGCGAGCTTCCCGTCCTGATCCTCACCGCGCGCGACGGCTGGTCGGACAAGGTGGCGGGCTTCAAGGCCGGGGCGGACGATTTCCTCGTCAAGCCGTTCCGCATCGAGGAACTGGTGATGCGGCTGCGCGCGCTCGTGCGCCGGGCCGCCGGCCACGGCCAGCCGCGCCTCGAATGCGGGCCGCTCGCGTTCGATACGCAGACCGGGCAGTTCGAGCTGGAGGGGCTGCCGCTCCGGCTCACCGCCTTCGAATGGCGGGTGCTGTCGCAGCTCATGTTGCGCAAGGAGGCGGTCATCGAGCGGCTGGAATTGCTCGAGCACGTCTATGAGGGCGACGCCGATGTCGATTCGAACAGTCTGGAAGTCATCGTCGGCCGGCTGCGCAAGAAGATCGGCGCGCAACTGATCGAGACCGTGCGCGGGCGCGGCTACCGCCTCCATTGCACGGAAGCGATCTAGGCGATGCGCCTGCTGCCCCGCTCCCTGCACGCGCGCATGCTGGCGCTGTCGGCCGTGGCCACGATGCTGGCGCTGGTGCTGGCCGGCTGGGCGCTCACCGGCGTGCTTGAACGGTTCGTCATGCAGGGGCTCGACCGGCGGCTGGACGCCGAGGTGGCGCTTCTCGCCAGCGCGGTCGACGCCGATGGCCGCATCGACCGGACGCGGCTTGAGCAGCGGCTGGGCGCGTTCGACAATGGTCCGGGCTGGCGCTGGCGCATCGCTGCGCCCGACCAGACCGTCGGCTCCGCCAATTTCCCGGTCCTAGATGACGGTCCCCCGCCCCCTCCGCCTCCGCCCGGCGGCGCGAACCGGCTGCGCCCGCTCGAAGGGGGAAGCGAGGACGGGGTCCGGGTCCATGCGCGCCAGCTGACGATCGCGACGCGGCGCGGCCCCGTGGTGCTGACCGCCGCCGCGCCGCGTGACGTGGTGCGCCAGCCGATCCGCGAGGCGATGGCGCCGCTGCTCGGGGCGCTGGCCGTGCTTGCCGCGCTGCTCGGCCTCGCGACGTTCGCGCAGCTACGGCTGGGTCTGCGTCCGCTGCGGCTCATGCGCGATCAGGTCGCCGCCATCCGCAGCGGCGCGCGATCGCGGATCGACGAGGACCAGCCGACCGAATTGCAGCCGCTGGCGGCGGAGCTCAACGCGCTCGCGCGCGACAATGCCACGGCGCTGGCGGCGGCGCGGCAATCGGCGGCCAATCTCGCCCACGCCCTCAAGACGCCCGTCGCCACGCTGGCGCTCGACGTGCGGGACGAGCCGGCGCGCGCGGCGCAGGTGGCGCGCATCGAGGCCACGATCCGCCACCATCTCGCCCGCGCCCGCGTGGAAGCGGTCAATCGCCGCGCCTCGACCCCTCTGGCTCCAGCCATCGCCGATCTGGCGGTCGCGGTCGGCCGCATCCACGGGACGAAGGGGCTGTCGATCGAAACCGATGTCGCCGGCGACATCGCGGTCCAGGTCGATCCCCGCGATCTGGACGAACTGATCGGCAACCTGCTCGACAATGCCGCGCGACACGCCCAACGCCGCGTCATCGTCACTGCGCGTCGTGACACCGCGGAGGCCCGGCAGGTCCGGCTGGAGATCGCGGACGACGGCCCGGGCATACCGCCAGACGAATGGTCCCGCGTTACCTTGCCCGGCACCCGGCTGGATGAGCGAAGCGATGGGCACGGGTTCGGGCTTTCGATCGCCGCCGAGCTGGCCAGCTTATACGGCGGCAGCCTGGGTTTCGACGTCAGCCCAATGGGGGGCCTGCTCGTTCGGATGCAGCTTCCGTCAACGTAACGACGCGCGACGATTTCGCAAAAGCGCATTAACTGTACTGACCCGCAATCATAACGACTAGAAATCACTGACCAACGTCAGGCTCGCCCTTCGCTGGGTAGTGGGCACAAAAACGGCCGAAGAGTTCGTTCGCCAACCGAACGTGTCAAAAACGTTGCCGGCTCGCAAGATTAAGGTCGCGGATGCGCGTCCGATCGAGAAACGGTATCGTCCAGCGAGGTCTAGAAGCGAACGGGCCGGAATCGATAATCTGTTGTCCGCGCTCGCCATGCGGGAGGCAACACTGGTTACGGTTGCGTCGAGCGAAATCCCGGGGAGCCAAGCGAGCTCATAATCCGCGCTGACGATGGTGAGCCGCCCGGTTTGCCCGATTGGCTTGCGACCGATCAGGCCGGCCTCCACCTCTTCTCCCGTGACTCGCGGTTTCAGGAAAAGGCTTCCGGCGACGAGGTGCAGGCCCTTGAAAGGCGTACCCGTCAGAGAGGTTTCAACGCCGCTTTGCGTCACATCGCCGAGTTGCCGGTACACGCCGTTCCGGTCGACGTTGAAGTAGGGCTTGCGCACATCGAACACACCGATGACGAAGCGGAAGGAGTCGCTGAATGCATAGCGTATCCCGGCGTCAACCTGACGCGTCCTGAGCGCCGGTGACGCCGCGTCCTTGTTGGCCGCATTCGCAGGCGCGACGCCGCCCTCCTCGAGCCCTCGCGTGAAGCTTGAATAGACGGCGAGCCGCCGGGTGGCCCGCAAAGCAGCCGCCAGGTTCACCAGCCACGGGGAGGAGCGGCTCTCGATCGGCGCGGACGCGTCGGGCGAGATCGTATCCTTCCTGTAGCGAACTTTCTGCAATCCGGCGCTAAGCTCCAGCCGCCCGAATAGCTTACCTTCATAGGCGACCGCGGCCGTTTCCTGCTGCACGCGATCACGCGTGCGTGGGCCGAACGCCAGAACGGGTTCCGGCTGGGGATCAGGCACGCCAACCATCGCGGCGCCGAGATCGATCAGGTCGGAGCCGCCGTAGCGCCGTCGCTGGTCGCGCGCGCGCAGCACGAAGTGGAGTATCTGCGGCGTGGTAGCGTTGCCGAAATTATAGCTCACACGCATTTCGCCCGAAACCGAAGCGAAGCGGGAGCCCTGGTCGACGATCATCAGATGATCGCCCTTCCCGTCGGGATCGACATTGAGGAAGAGATCCGAGAAATTGCGGGACTGGACGAAGCTCGATCGGAAGACTCCGATGCGGGCGACGATACGACCGATATCGATCCTGCCCAGCACACCGAAATTCGCGCCGGCGTTTCGATTGCGCGCCCAATCCTGGCCGTAGAAGCGATCCCGCTCCACCGGTGGCGGCAGGTGAGGGCCGTTCACGAAGATCGCCGGCTGCGCGGCTTCGCCCCACGCCCAGCTACCGCTCGCGAAGGCGATCAGTTCGACGTTGGAGGCCGGGGACCAGCGTGGCATGACTGCTGCGTTCGCGTAACCTCCGCGAGCGCCGTAACCATCATCGGTACGGGTCAGCGTTCCTCCCGCAACGACGCTCAGCTGATCGGCAAGCACCGGCAGTTGCAGGTCGGCCTCCAGGTCGGCGCCCCCGAATGGCCCAACGCTGATGAGCAAGCTCCTGATCGGCTTCGTCCCGGCCCGGACGAGCGAATAATCGACGATTCCTGTCGGAGCCGGCAACGGATAGCCCTGCGCCGAAATGCCGACGCGAACACTCGTCTTGCTGACGAGATGGCTGACGGGATCGATCTGCTGATCGAAATAAAGGCCGTCGATCCGCGCGTTGCCTGCATCGATCGCGCTGAAACCGCGGACGTCATATGCGGTGTAGAGGCCGATATTCTCATTGCCGACAGTGGTGCCGAAAGCATCTTCGGCGCTGCGCACGGCATTGTCGTCGGTGCGTTGCCCGGCCGCCGGCTGCGCCAGCGCCATGCCGAACAGCAAGAGCGGGAACGCGGAGCAGGTCCGGGTCGGGCGTGGGGGGCGCATGATGCCTCGCGGATGTTCAAACGAGGCGCCATCATCGCCTGATCGCCCGTCCGTCGCGTCAACGCAGCGTCAACGCCGGGTCAAATCGTCCCGGACATCACATGTTTACCGAAGCGGCGCCCAGCCGAGCTTGCGCCGCTCGCGATTCAGCGCCGCGCGAAGGCGCTCATCTATTGCCGTCAGCCGCGGATCGCCGGCGAGCGTGTGAAAAGCCGCGATCTCCGCGAGCGGGCGCCACGGGGTGGCAAGCAGCATCTGCGGCGCGATGCGACTGAGCGTTTCGAGGCCGTTGAACGCGCCCGCCCGATCGCCATCGAGCGCGTTCAGCACCGTCCGGTCGAACAGGATGACTTCGGGCTTGAGGCGGGCCGCGTTCTCGACGCGGACCTGCCGGGCGAGCCGCGCGCGCAATTCATCCGCCTGCGCCAGTCGGCCCGCTTGCCGCATCGCCACCACCAGAGCGGCCGTTTCGAATGGATCGAGCAGCTCGCCTGGCCGGAAATGGCCAACGCCATCGAAGCGGCGATCGAAGACTTCCAGCAGCACCGGCCCCTGGCCATGCACCACGAGATAGTCGTCCACCCCCCAGAACCCTGAGCCCACGTCCCAGAAAGAATCGGCGTGGGCGCGAATGCCGCTGACGAGATCCTGCGATCTGTTCGCCAGTACGGCGCGCCCGATCCAGTCATTGCGGTCGATCACCTCGTTCGCGGCGTCGATCGCACCGAGCGCGGCAAGCTCGGACGCGTATCGGAATTTCGCTTGCCGATCTCCTGGCGCGAGTTCGACAAAGCGTTGGGCGTAGCGCAATGAATCGGCGAGGCGATTGCCCACCGTCGCATCGGTGAACAGCAGTTGGACCCGCGCGCGCTCGTCGTTCGACAGCGCGAGGAAGCGGCGCACGAGCGGCGCCACCTCCGCGCCGCGGTTGGCGCGATCGAGCGCCACGATCAGATGCTCGTAACTCAGCCCCCAGAGGGGATCGATCGCGACCGCGCGGCGAAACTCGTCCAAAGCCTCCTCGATATGCCCGGTCGCCATCAGCGACTGGCCGAACCAGCGGTGGAAATCCGCACGCTGCGGATCGAGCGCCACGGCGCGCCGATAGAAAGGCAGCGACGCGGCATTGCTGTAGGTGAGCAGCCCGAGCGCGGCCTGCGCCTCGCCGAGTTGGGGATCGAGCCGGGCGGCAAGCTCCGCTTCCTCCCGCGCTTCGCGCCGTGTGCTGGCGAAGGGCAGCGTACCATAGGAAACCGGATGTTCCGCTTCCAGCAGCAGTACTTCGGCAAGCAGCGCATGGGCAGGCGCATAGTCGGGCTGGGCGGCGATCACCTGCCGCAACGCGCGATCCGCGGCGGCGAGCGATACCGCGCGGCGATCGCGCATGAGGACGCGCGCGGCAAGATAATGGTCATAGACCGCCGGAAGCGGGGACACTCCGTGCGCGACCGGCCCGCGCGCGCCGCCGCCGAAGCGCGCGGCGACCGCCGCCGCGATGCTGCTCTGCACCTTGAAGAGATCGTCGGTCCCCTGATCGAAGCGATTCGACCAGACCAGCATGCCGTCCGACACCCGCGTCAGCCCCACGATCACGCGCAGGCGAGGCCCATCCGCCTGCACGGTGCCGTCGAGCACGTAAGTGGCGTTCACGCGCCGCGCATCGGCCAGCAAATCGCTTCCGGCACGGAACTGGTGCGCCGTGAACCGGCCGAGCACCTGCACGCCGGGTTGGTGCGCAAGCCGGTCCTGAACCTCGTCGGCAATGCCGGTGGCGATATATCGATTGCTGCCCGAGAGCGTCGTGAACGGCACGACCGCAACGGTTGGAATGGACGTCGGGCGCGCGCGTTGGAGAAGGAAGACGGCGTAAGCACCCGCGAGCAGCAGGATCAGGCCGAAACCGGCAGCCAGTACCGGCCAGCCGATGCGCAGCCGCCGTGTCGCCGGCTCCGGCCGTGGGTGGGGCTGCACGGGCGCGGCGTGCGGCGCGTGTCCGCCCGGCACCTCGATTAGTCGATCCCCGCCGCCGGAAGGTGATCGCAGCCTTTCGAAAAGGCGCCTCGTCTCGGCGGCGGGCGCCGCCTGGATCTCGCATTCCAGCCGCTGCTCGAACGCCAGATAGCGGCGATGCAATTGCGCCTGATCGCCCAGCGCGGCATCGATTTGCAGCGCAAGGCGGAGCGAGCGCTCGTCAAACGTATCGAAGCGAAGCGCGTGATCGCACAGCGCGCGGGCCATGCCGGCGTCCGACGGGAAGATTCTTTCGGCAGCCGCCCTGCCGAGACCGGCGATGCGCGCGGCGAGGTTCGGCCGCTCCGTTCGAAGCCAGTCGTCAAGCTCATCGGAAATACCGTCAAGACCGCCCAGCACGAGCGTGTCCATCCTGCCCAAGACCTCGTGCAGGCCGCCGTGATCGCCGCGAGCGGCAGCAGCCTCTGCTTTCGAGATATCGCTGCTCAGGCTTCCGGGTGCGAGGGCTATCTGGTCGTCAGAGAGGGCGAACGCCTCGCTGCCGAGATGACCGCGAAGCTCATAGATCGCCTGCCGAAGGCTCGCGCGTGCCTGATCCTCCGCGCGATCCGGCCAAAGCAAACCGATCAGCCGCTGACGCGACGCCCCATTTGGATGGTATGCGACCAAAGCGGCCAATGCGCGCGCCTTGCGCGTACGGACACGGATGGGAATTGAGTTGACCGCCAGCCTCACATGGCCGGCAAGGACGACTGTCACATGCGACAGCTCGTCTGCCAAACCGGACGCCCGTTCCCGGACGACGCTATCCCGAAGCGCGCTCACCCGCCCTTCATACTTCCGGTGACGTCTGACGACTATCCCGACGACCTCGTTCTTGCGCACTTTCAGATGGGACAGCCCACGGATGAAAGTGCGGGTGCCATAAAGGGTAGCGGAAGGGTGGGCCGATGAGGGCAAGTCCAGACCTTACGCTACGAATTATGCGGGAACAGATAGTCGCCAGAGGAACCCATTCCCCGACAGAGCGGTAGTCACATATCAAACGCGTCATCGGGGAAGCTCGCGATGTCCGACTATGAATTCTATTACTGGTCCGTGCCATTTCGTGGCCAGTTCGTGCGTGCCGTCATGGCTTATGCCGGGAGGACATGGACCGAATGCGGCGACGCCGCCATCGCAAGCCTGATGGAAGGATCGGTGACGCAAATGCCGATACCCTTCATGGGGCCGCCCGTGCTCGTCGACAGGAAGGCGGCCTTCGCGATCGCGGAGATGCCGGCCATCATTCTCTATCTGGGCGAAACTCTCGACCTTCTGCCCGCCACCCCGGCGCTGCGCGCGCTTAGCATGAAGATCGTCAACGATGCCAACGACGTGATCGACGACATCACCCTGGATGGGGGCCGTTTGATGTGGAACGAGGAAAGCTGGCAAGATTTCGTGCCCCGCTTGAAGAAATGGATGTCGCTCTGGGAGGAAACCGGCCGCCGCCACGACCTGAAAGAGGATTCCGGCTTCCTGTTGGGCGGCGGGGCGCCGGGCATCGCGGACATCGTGACGGCCATCTTGTGGGCGACCATGACAGACCGTTTACCCGCGATTGGAGCGATGCTGGAACAGGTCGCACCCAGGACGGCAGCGCTGACGCGGCGCGTTGCGGCCCTGCCACCGCTGGTCAAGCTCGCCGCCAAAGCCCGGCAGGATTACGGCAACGCCTATTGCGGTGGCCAGATCGAGGCCTCGCTGCGCAAAGTTCTGAACGCCTAGCGCGCTTCGGCGAAATGGCTTGAAGGGACCTCCCTCGCCTTTCCGCGCGGGGTCATTTTCCGGATCTCAAGATCGCGGCGATGGATTGGGCCGACGCCGTTGGCCACGCTCCGGCCGCGTCTCCGGCAAGGCGAGCAGGACCGGCACCACCGCGATCGCCACCAGCGCGATCATCACGCCCGGCGCGGTGAGCGAGCCGGTGCGCTGGGTCAGCACCTGCGCAAGCCATGGGGTCAGCCCGCCGAACAATGCGGTCGCGATGGTGGCGCCCAGCGCGAGGCCGCTCAAACGCCCTTCGACCGGTAGCTGCTCGGCGGTCGCCACCGCGCCGACCGCGCTGATCCCCCCGGCCAGCATCGCCAGCGATACCGCGCCGGCCAGCGTCGTCCCCGCAGCCGCGCCCGCCAGGAAACGGAACAATGGATAGGGCAGGGCGGCGGACAGCAGCGCGAGGCCGATCAGCACCGGCCGGCGCCCCCAGCGGTCCGCCAGCAGCCCGAAGAACGGCGTGACGATGACCACCGCGACCGCCGCGACGGTCGCCAGTTGCAGCGCCTTCGCCTCGTCCAGCCTGCCGATGGAGGTGAGGTAGAGCGGCACATAGGTGATGCCGACATAATAAGTGATCGATCCCAGCGCGGAGATCGCGAAGCCGCGCAGCACGCCGGCGCGATGTCGCCGCAACGCATGGACGAGCGGCCGGCGCACCAGCGCGCCCGCCTCCCGGCGCATCTCGAACGCCGGCGATTCCCGCATCGCCGCCCGCGCGATGAGGATCGCCCCGGCGAGCGCCGCCCCGAACGCGAAGGGCAGACGCCAGCCCCAGTCGTCCAGCGCGGGTCTGGGCAGCAGGCTCGCGGTGAGCGCGGCCATCGCCACTGCGAGCAAGCCGCCGATCTCGCTGGTCGCGGCGGCAAGCGACGTCACGAGGCCGCGTCGATCCGGTGCCGCGCCTTCCAACAGATAGGCGACGACGCCGGTATATTCGCCGCCCACCGCGAAACCCATCACGCAACGTAAAAGCAGAAGCAGGATGCCGGCAACGGGACCGGCCTGCGCGGCGGTCGGCAGGATCGCGGTGAGCGCCATCGCGACCGTCATCAGCGTCATCGAGGCGAGCAGGGTTGCGCGCCGCCCGTGCAGATCGCCGAAATGCCCGAACACCAGCGCGCCGACCGGACGCAGCAGATAGGCGACCGCGAAACCCGCCAGCGTTATCAGCAGGGAATCCTCGCCACGGAAGAACACGCGCGCCAGCACCGTCGCGAGATAGAGGAACAGCGTGAAATCATACCATTCCACCACCGTTGAAAGCGCCGCAAGGACGAGCGAGCGGCGGTCGACCGGAGGGGAGTGGCTCATCGGCACGTCCTTTTCTCGAAACCGTCGGATCGGCATCGCACGGCGGCCGCCGGATCAGCAAACCATCACATCGGCCAGACGGCGGCGATCAGCGGGGTTCCCACCGCCAGCACCAGCACGGACAAGGGCAGCCCGAGCCGCCAATAATCCCCGAACCGATAGCCGCCCGGCGCCATCACCAGCGTATTGCACTGGTGGCCGATCGGCGTGAGGAAATCGCAACCGGCGCCGACCGCCACCGCCATCAGAAAGGCATCGGGGTGCAGCCCGAGCCCCGCCGCCACCGATACCGCGATCGGCCCGAGCACCAGCACCGTCGGCGCGTTGTGGAGGAACGGTGAGCAGGCCATCGCCACCAGCATCATCGCGCCCAGCGCCCAGACCGCCGGCAGGATATGAAGCTGCCCCACCAGCAGGTGCGCGATCAGCTCGGTGCCGCCGGATTCGCGCACCGCCTCGCTCAGCGGCGTCAGCGCGCCGATCAGTATCAGCACCTCCGGCTCCAGCGACTGATAGGCTTCGCGGATCGACAGCGCGCCGATCAGCACCATCATCACCGCCGCGCCGAAGAAGGCGATCGCGACCGGCATCCGGCCGGTGGCCACCAGGACCATCGCCACCGCGAGGATCAGCACGGGAAGCCAGCGCCCGCGCCGCTCGCCCATCTTCACGCTGCGCTCGGCGAGCGGCAGCAGCCCGAGCAGCCCCATCATGTCGGGAAGCGCGCGCTCGCCCGCGCGCAGGATCAGCAGGTCCCCGCCGCGCAGGCGAATGTCGCGCAGGCGATCGACGATGCGCTCCCCGTTGCGGCCGACGCCGAGCAACTGGACGCCATAGCGGTCTTCCATCCGGGTGCGCTCGGCGGTCTGGCCGATCAGGGGGCTGTCGAGCTGGACCACCGCCTCGATCGTGCGCATCTCCTCGTCGGGCTTCTCCTTCTCGACATCGTTCCTGTCGCGCTCGGGATCGAGCGGCGTGCGCGCGAACACCCGGTCGAGCGCGCCATCCTCGCCTTCGAGGATCAGGCTGGCGCCGGGAACGAGCTGCATGTCGGCAAGCGTCCTGCGACGGCTGCCGTCGGGCAGGACCATTGCGCGCACCTGGACCTTGTCCTCGCCCAGCTTGAGGTCCGCGATGGTGGCTATCCCCGCCGGCAGTTCGTCCGCGATCCGCGCCTCGGTGCTGTAGGTCGCGCGCGACATGATCTCGCCGAGATCGACGCGCCCTTGCCGGTCGCGCGGCAGCAGGCGCCAACCGAAGCTGACGAAGAGCAGCCCCAGGGCGGTCAACGCCAACCCGACCGGCGCGAAATCGAACATCGCGAAGGGCTTGCCTAGCATCTCCTCGCGCACCTGCGATACGATGATGTTGGTGGAGGTGCCGACTAGGGTGACCAGACCGCCCAGCAGCGAGAGGAAGGACATCGGCATCAGAAGCGCCGCCGGCGAGGAATTCCTGTCCCGCCCCATGCGCAGCGCGACCGGCATCAGTATGGCGAGCGCGCCGACGTTCTTGGTCACCATCGACAGCAGCGCCGTCGCCCCCGCCAGCACGGGGACCTGGCTGCGCGGCCGTTGCAGATGCGCGGTGAGCGGGCGGATCAGCAGTTCGATCACCCCCGATCGCGCGATCGCGGTGCTGATTACCAACGCGGAGGCGATGACGATCACCACGTCACTGGTGAACCCGGTGAAAGCCTGCTTCGCCGGAACGACGCCGAGCACCAATCCGATCAGCAGCGCCGTCAGCGACACCACGTCGTAACGGAAGCGCCCCGATGCGAAGCATAGGATCGCGCCGCCGATGATCGTGAAGGAAAGTGCCTGATGCGCCGTCAACCGAGCCAGATCCCGACGAGCGCGGCGAGGCTGACCAGTACGAGGAAGCCGTTGACCGTCACCAGCATCCATGCCGGGATGCGCCGTGTATCGGGCCGCGGCGGGGATACGCGGATCATCTGTCGCCATACCGCGGCGGCGAAGCAGAACGCGCTGAACAGGATCAGCACCGATCCGGTCGCCCCGATCAGCCATGGCGCGACCACCTTGTCGAGCAGCGCCCGCGCGCCGATCCCGGACGCGAGCGCGGCAAGCCCGGTCCGCACCCATGCGGCATAGGTCCGTTCGGCGGCGAGCACGGTGCGGTCGGCGGCAAGCTCGGTGCGTCGATCGGCGCTGTCGGTCTGCTGCTCCGCGCTTTCGGTCAGCCGCCCGGCGCTGTCGGCGAGCTTGACCTGCGCCGCCGCGACTTTCCCCTGTGTCGAATCCATCGCCTCGCCAAACGCGCGGAAGCCGAATTCGTTACATGCGGCCCCGTTTATGCGTTAGCGCAACACCTGCTCTAAGGGTTGCGGGCAGACCTTCGGTCTTCACCCAAACGCTCAACCCGCATCCGCCTCGCCCAGCACCGTCGGATCGAGGCGGATTTCGCGGCGGGCCATCGCTTCCCACAGGAACGGGAAGCCGAGGTCGTCGGCCATCTGCGCCGTGCGCAGGGTGGCGGGATCGGTGATCGGCTGGCCGCCGCCCAGCACCTCGACCTGCCATGCGAGGCGGCAGCGATGCTCCAGCGTGATCGCGCGCAGATGCGCCTGGCGGACATCCTTGCCGACCACGAACACGCCATGGTTCTTCAGGAGCGCCCATTTGCCCTCGCCGAGCGCCTCGGCAGCGGCCTCCGCCTCGGACGCGCGGTCCACCGTTCCGGCATATTCGTCATAGAAGATCGGATCGCCGTCGATTTGGCCCGACGTCTGGTCATAGACCGGCGGCGCGCGCCCGGCGGCGGACCATACCAGCCCCCAACGCGGATGATTGTGGATCACCACGCGCAGATCGTGCCGGCGCCGATGCACCGAAAGGTGCAGCCCGATCGCCGGCGTGACGTTCCATTCGCCCTCGATCACCGCCCCGCCCGCGTCCACGCGGATGATGTCTTCGGCGGTCAGTTCGTCCCACGCCAGCTCCCACGGGTTGAGCAGGAACGTGCCGTCCGGCTCGGCGATGGTGATGTGCCCGGCGATATGGTCGTCATATCCCTCGCGGTGCAGCGCGCGGCACAGCAGCGCCAGCTCCTGACGCGGGGTGAGGTCCGGCAGCAGGGGATGGCGGCCGGGCCGTGGCGCCAGCTTTTCGAGGATGGGATTGCTGCGACGCTGCATCTGCACGGCGGATTTCCTTTTTTGGATAGTGGTATCAGCACCATTGGGCCGAAGCGGCGGAGGTATCGACGAACTCCGCCCCCCGGATGCCCAGCGCCTCGCGCGCGGCATCCAGCGTCAGCGGGAACACATCCTCGTAGCGCATCATGTAAAGCGGCGCGGATTCGCGGCCGACCCGCGCGCCGCGCTCCATCGCATTCTGGGTGACGAGCCAGGTCTGCGGATAGTGCAGCACCGCGCGGGTGATGATGCGCGTCGATCCGAGGATCGAGAAGGCGGAAAGCTCGCCCGCCAGCTCCGGGCTCATGTGCACGAACAGGTTGGTGAGCCGCATGTAATAGGGCACCAGCTCGCCGATGAAATCGAAGCCGCCGCCGCCGAGGATATGCTCCAGATCGTGCGTCTGCCCGGCGCGGAGCCGATAATATTCGAAATCGTTGCGCGGCGTGAACGGCGGGACGATATCGACCTCTAGATCGTTGTTGTTCAACTGTGCGTAGAAGATGCCGCCGACCGTGTCCGGCGCGTAATCCTTCAGGTCCTCGCGCCCGAAGGTGGAGACGAAGCCTTCGCTGAACCACGCATCCAGCGCAGGGTTTTTCCCGCGCTCGATCGCGATCAGGGCATTGATATGGTCGATATCCTGCACCTCGCGCAGGATCTGGACGAGTTGGATCGAATCGGATGGCGTGGGCAGGTCCGGCCCGTTGCGGCGCAGCAGATGCGTCGCCACCCAATCCCGCACCCGCGCATCGTTCAGGTAGCGCGACGAGCTGACCAGCACGCTGCTCTCGGTCGCGACCTTTTTGATTCCCTGCATCAGATAGGAATAATCGGTCATGTCAGTCTCCGTGGGATGAGGCGAGTTCCGCCGCGAGCGAGGGCGGGACGCGGACGGGGAAGCGCAGCAGCATCTGCGCCATGCCCTTGGCGGCCGGATCGAGCCGCGTGCTCGCGTTGATCCCGCCAGCCAGCGCCCCGTGGATCACGAAGTTGAGCGCATCGAGACCGGGCGCGTCATAACCGTCGACGCGCGGCGGCCGTCCGTCCGGCCCAAGGTGGCGATACCATTCGCTCACCGCCTCCGGCGTCAGCGCGGCTTGCAGATACGGAAGGTATTCCGGCCGGCGCGCGATGACCGCGACGTTGAACAAATGACCCTTGTCGCCGCTGCGCGCCCACGCCAGCCGGACCAGATCGACGGGCACGCCCTCTTCCGCCGCTGGCGCACGCACCGGCATCCGGCGGGCAGGCGCATCCGTCGTGGGCGCGATCCCCGCCGCTACCGGCACGTCGCAGGTGACGCCCTCGAAGGCGACGCGCGGCGTCACCGCGCTTTTGTCGATCAGGAACAGGAAGATGCCCGTCATCGGCAGGACATGCGTGGCGAGGTTGATCGAGGTGCCCACCGACATGCCCGAGATGCCCGCCCATTGCTCCCGCGCGAAGATTTCCGCGCCCTGCCGGTCGGGATGGTCGGCGACCAGCTTGCAGATCAGCTCGCGCGTGCCGTGGCCGTGGCCGTGCGCGCCGAAGCTGGCCTCGCCGCCGATCATCACTGTCTCGATCAGCGTGAAGTCGGGCAGGTTGCGCGCGCGCAGCAGCGCCCGTCCCCGCGCGAACAAGGCCTGCGCCTGGCGCTCCGCCTTGTCGGCGGCGTCCTCGCCGATGATCGGCTGATAGGCGATGGCGCGCCAGCCGCCGTCGAAGGTGACGCACACCTTGTAGCTGTCGGTCGGCGGCCTTCCCCGCGCGCCGCTGACCCGCACGCGATCGGGCGCGACCTGCTCCAGCCTCACCCGGGTGAAATCGCAGCGCACGTCCGCGACGATATAGTCCGCCGGATCGCTCACTTCGTAAAGGAGCTGCTCCGCGACCGTCCCGGTCGAGACCAGGCCGCCGGTTCCTTCGGGCTTGGTGATGACCATGCTGCCGTCGGCATGGCATTCGCTGATCGGGAAGCCGATATTCTCCCAGCCAGGCACGTCGCGCCAGTCGGTGAAGGTGCCACCCGTCACCTGCGCGCCGCATTCGAGCAGATGCCCGGCCAGCGTTCCCGCCGCGAGCAGGTCGAGATCGTCCGCGCACCAGCCGAACTCATGGATCAACGGCCCCAGCACCACCGCGCTGTCCACCACCCGCCCGGTGACGACGATGTCCGCGCCCTCCGCCAGCGCGGCGGCGATCGGGAATGCCCCGAGATAGGCGTTGGCGCTGATGACGTTCTCGGGGAACGACGCGCCGGTGAACATGTCGCGATGCCCGGCCGCGCGCAGCTCCGCCACGCGGGGCCGCAGGTCGTCGCCCTCGACGCAGGCGACCCGCAGCCCCAGCCCTGCCTCGCGGATCATCCGCTCCAGCGCCGAGGCCAGTCCCGCCGGATTGACGCCGCCCGCGTTGGCGACGACCTTCAGGCCCTGCGCCGAGATCGCATGGAGATGCGGCCCGACATGCACCGTCAGGAAATCCGTGCCGTAACCGGCCGCCGGGTCCGCCGCCTGCATCCGGCCGAAGATGCCCATCGATCCTTCGGCGAGGTAATCGAAGATCAGATAATCCAGCCCGCCGGCCGCCAGCAATTGCGGCACGGAAAGCGCCGTGTCGGAGAAGGAGGCGGTCGCACCTCCAATTCGCACCACTTTGCCGCTGCCCGCGATCGCCGCCATGATCCATCCGCTCCTTGCGCTTGTCGGGCATGCCTAGCCGACAGTCTGGCGGCAGACTGCTACGCGCGTTACAATCCGATGATGCAGGAAGACGGGCGGAATCTGGCACTGCGGGTGTTGCGGACGGCCAAATGGCTGAAGGGATATCCGCCCGAGCTGGCCGAGCACCTCGTGGCGGAGGGGCGGCTGGTGCGCCTCAACGTCGGCGAATGGGCGCAGGCCGAAGGGGATGCCCGGAACGGCCTGTTCGTCGTGATCGACGGCCTGATGCATTCCTATTGCGCCGCGCCGGGCGATCGGGAGGTGATGATCGGGGTCGCCGAACCCGGCTCGGTGCTCGGCCACGCCACGCGCCACGGCGGGGGGCCGCGGCTCGTCACTGCCGTCTGCGTGGAGCCGGGCATGCTGCTGGAGTTGTCCGAAAGCGCGCTCGACCGGGTAGCCGCCCGATCACCCGAAATCTGGCGTGCGATCGCCGGCGCCGCTTATGCCAGCATCCGCAGCGCGTTGCGCTGGGCGGCGGAATCGGTGGCCCTGCCGCCGCGCCAGCGCATCGCAGCCCGTCTGCTCGCCGGAATCGATGAAGCGCAGCGGCCGGCCGGGGTGGTCATCAGGCTGACGCAGGAACTGCTCGGCGAGATGACTGGTTTGACGCGCAAGACCGTCAACCTCCACCTCTGCGCCTTCGAACGCGAGGGCCTGATCGACATCGGTTACGGCCGCATGCTGCTGATCGACGTGGAAGGATTGCGCGGGGTTGCCAACAGCTAGAGGCTGTTTGTGGTCAGGTCCAGACTGTGTGCCGATTTCTGTTGCGAAGCAACGCGCGCATCGCCGTGACGCGCTTTGCTAAGGGCTCAGCCGACGAGTCGACAAGGACGGATTAAGGTCTGAGCCACTGATCCAAAGCGGCCGATTATGGAGATTTCAGGTGATACTCCGATGATGGCCGGATTATCGACCCCTTTCGGGGTGGGGTTAAGTCGTTGAAAATGGTGCTGCCGGTGAGGATTGAACTCACGACCTCAGCCTTACCAACGGGTATATGCGTTGGCAACCCACAGCAGCCCAAGGCACGATTTCCCCATGTTTGCCGCAGTATATCAACTGTTTAGGTCGGCCGAAACCTACCCTTATATATCCCGTGGTATCCAGTCGTTCTCGGACGGAATTATTACGTTGCGGCATGCACCAATTGGCGTAATTTTTTGGCTTCGGAGGTGACCAACCATGCCCCGCAAACTGACGACACATATGATCGAGACCGCCCCCGTACCCACGGCCGGGCAGTCCTTTGTTTGGGATGGCGAGCTCAAGGGGTTCGGTGTCCGGATCGGTTTCTCCGGCGTGAAGTCGTACGTGCTTCAATACCGCAGTCCGGACGGTCGCCTTCGCCGTATGGCCTATGCGAGATTCCCGGTGTTCACCGTGGACGAAGCTCGCAAAGAGGCGATTCGAATGCTCGCGGACGTGACGCGGGGCATCGATCCGGCTGATGCGAAGCAAGCGAAACGTGCCGCCCCGACCATTGGCGACGTTTGCGATTGGTATCTGGAGGAAGCTGAAGCCGGGAGGCTTCTCGGCCGTCGCCGCCTGCCGATCAAGGCGTCCACCGTGCGGATGGAGCGAAGCCGGATCGATCGGCACATTCGTCCGCTAATCGGGCATCGCAAGGTGGCCGGGCTAAAGCCGGCCGACATCGAAGCCATGCAGGCCGACATCGCGGCGGGCAAGAGCGCAGCCGACAAAGGAAGCGGTCGTGGCCGGTCGACCACGGGGGGCGCGGGCGCTGCATCGCGCGTTATCTCGACGCTGCATTCGATGTGCGAACATGCGGTTCGCCTTGGAATCATTGAGAACAATCCTGCCCGAGGCGCGCGGCGCATGGCAAGCAACCGGCGGACCCGGCGTTTGAGCGCGCTCGAACTCGGCAAGCTGGGCGCGGCGATGCGGCTCGCCGCTACCCGCGATGAGAACCCGACGGGCCTGGCAGCGGTGCGATTGATCACGTTGAGCGGCTTCCGCTTGTCGGAGGCGCAGCAGGTTGAGCGCACCTGGATCGATGCCGAAAGCCAAGCGATCCACTTTCCGGACACAAAAACGGGTGCGCAGGACCGACCGATCGGAAAGGCCGCCCTTGCTGTGCTGACACAGCAGCCTGTGATCGAGGGCTGCGCGTATGTGTTCCCTTCGGACTATGGCGAGAGCCATTACAAGCAGGTTCCGGACGTGCTGGTCCGACTCTGCGCTGCGGCGCGGATCGAAGGCGTGACGGCGCACACGCTACGCCATACCTTTGGCAGCATCGCGGGTGATATGGGCTATTCCGAGCTGACGATCGCGGCGTTGCTCGGGCATGGCAAGCGTGGGGTGACGCAGGGCTATATCCATATCGAAGAGGGCCTGCGTGAGGCGGCCGATCGCGTGGCCGGCAAGATCGCCGATCTGCTCGACGGGCGATCGGTTTCGGCGCGAGAGGTTGAGGCTGATAAAACGGCCCTCGATTTGGCCGCATAGCCCGCCAGAAGCCAATTGACCGGTTGTGCGACGGTTTAAAGAGCAGCGTGTCGGTGCGAGGTATGGAAAATTGGTGACCCAGGGGTAGGTTTTCTTTATTACCCTCCTCGGTCACCAGCCTGCCACTGAAGCAGCGTATAACCGAAGAAGCGCTACTCGGAACGAGCGCAAAGGAGCTATAAGCGGGTGGGTCATGAAACGGCCATACCCCGAAGGGCTCGATATATTGCGACCGCCGGGCAGTGGGCATAGCTGGGATGGGAAAGGAACTGTCGATGACCCAACCCACACCCAATGTCGTAAGTTTTCCGACGCCCGCGAAGGCCGAAGCCTCGCACGTCCGTATCTGGGGCAAGCCGGTGGTCGCGCTTGGTTATACTGCGCTGCCCTCGGTGCTGATCCAGGCGCAGCGCCGGCTCGGCATCACGCCGCTTCAGTTCAACATTCTCGCTCAGCTGCTCGATTACTGGCGTGAGCCGGGGCGCGCGCCCTTTCCGTCGAAGGCGGAGTTGGCCGATCGCATCGGCGTGAAGCCGAAGACGATCCAGACAAACATCCGCGCGCTGGAGAAGGCGAAGCTGGTCACGCGCGAGATGCGCAAGACAGCGGTCGGCGACTGGAATTCCAACGTGTATCACCTTGATGGCTTGGTCGAGCGTATCAAGGCGCTGGTTCCGGAGTTCGAAGAAGCGCGGGAAGAGCGGAAGAAGGCGAAGGCTGCGCAGAAGCGTGCTCAGACGCCGAAAGGGCAAAGGCCGCAGCCCTAGAAACAAGTTACCCCGGCCGCGTGCTAAGCAGAGGCGGAACCGGGGTGTCCGAGGGTGGAGATAGCAGAAGACCTACCCCTTTTCAAGACCCCACAGGTTCGTGATGCCCAATCCTGATGACATCGAGGCCGCACTCTCGCTCGAACGCTTCGGCCGATATGTGGACTGGGCCGGCGGAGACCGCCGCCTGGCGGTGGCGCTCTATAGCTTGAACGCCCGCATTTCCGAAGCCCTTTATATCCCGGTTCATGGGTTGGAAATCGCGCTGCGCAACCGCATCCACACAGTCATGGCCGAAGCCAAAGGCGATCGCTGGTTCGAAGCGGACGGTCTGCTGTTGGCCCCTCACCAGCAGGACCAACTCGCCACCGCCGTGGCGGAGATTGTGGAGGCGGGCAAGGAGCCGACCCCCGGACGTATCGTCGCGGCGCTGACCTTCAGTTTCTGGACCGCGATGCTGAGCCCGGCCTACGAAGATCTCTGGCGCAGCACGCTCAACCGGATCGCCGCGACCGAGGAAGGCAAGCGGTTGGCCCGTAAGGCCTTCTCGCGTCCGCTTACGCAGATCCGGCTCCTGCGCAATCGTACCGCGCACCATGAACCGATCCTGCACTGGAATCTGCCCAAGCATCATGAAAGTGTTTTGAAGCTGACGGGATGGCTGTCGCCCCCGGTCCGCAAATGGGTGGCAACGATCGATCGCTTCGACGCGGTCTTCGAGCCATATACGCTCGAGAAGGGCGAAGACGCGTCCTGACGGGTTTGTCCCGAAGGTGACTCGTCCGTTGCGGCGCTGTAATAGCATGACAGCAACTGATCGAAGCGCGGGGTTCCCTTGGCCGTAGACGCAGTGGCCGCGGAATCGAGCGGCGCGACCTTTTTCCGGGGCGATTTACATATCCATAGTCATGGCGCGTCGCACGACTGCCATGATGATGCCGCGACTCCTGAAGCGATCGTCGCTGCCGCGAAGGCGGAGGGCATCGCGATCATCGCGATCGCGGATCATAACGAGATCAGTAATGTCCGGGCGGCTGTCGCCGCCGGAGAAGCCTCCGGGATTCTCGTCGTCCCCGCGGTCGAGCTATCGACGCCCGAGGGGCACCTGCTCTGTTATGCGCCAACGCCGGACGCACTCGAGCGGTTCTTCAACCGGCTCGATATCGCGGATCGCGGAACGAAGGATTGCCGCTGCCAGACTGGCACGTTTCAGTGCCTGCGCGAGATCGAGGCGGTGGGCGGATTTGGCATCCTCGCCCATATTGATCTGGCAGGTGCGTTCGAGAGCAACGTCGCACGGTTCACCCCGGCCAAGCTCGACATTCTCTGCCACCGCGCGCTCGAAGGGTTCGAGGTCGCGCATGTCGGTTGCGACTTTCTCTATACCGACCAGGACGCAAGTGCCGATCGTCGCAATGCGGCGCAGGCGCGGATCGATCGGCTCAAGCTGGGATCGCAGCAATTCCTGGCGCGGGTGCAGAACAGCGACTCCCACACGCTCAAGGCGGTCGGCCGCAATGCTCAGAATGACCGACGCGTCACGCGATACAAGATGGAGTCCCCAAGCTTCGAGGGATTGCGGCTCGCTCTACGCACCGCCGACACCCGCGTGCGCATCGAAGAGGGCCTGCCGTCGACGGTGCCGATCGTCGAGGGTGTTACGTTTCAGGGCGGCTTCCTTGACGGCCAGGCCATAAGGTTTAGCCCGAACCTCACGTGCATCATCGGCGGGCGCGGCAGCGGAAAGTCGACGGCGTTTGAGAGCGTTTGCCTGCTAGGCGGTGCGCCCGACCCCGACATCGATGTCATCGACAGTGATGTGTGGCCCGACCTGCTGACGCTGGTCTACCGGGACGAAACCGCGCATCAGCATGTGCTCGCGCGCAGCCGCGACAGCGCAATCGAAAATCTCGATGATCCGATGACGGGTTCAACGAGTTTCGCGATCGAGAGCTACAGGCAGGGCGCCACCAATGACATCAGCAAGCGGGTTCACGGAGATCCACTGGCGCTGCTGACCTTTCTCGACAAACTGGTGGCGGTCGAAACGGCAATTGCGGCCGAAGACGGCCTTAGGGAACAGCTCAACGCTATCGCGCCGGAGATCGCCAAGGCCGCGGCGACGGTCGCGAAGATTCCGAGCTATGAACAGGAACTCAAGCTGAAGACAGCGCAGCTGCAGCGGCTGCGCGACGACAAGGCTGAAGATATCATCAAACTTCAGCAGCGGCTGGAGAGCGAGCGCATGGCACGCGCGATGATCGAGACAGCCGTTGCGAAGCTCACCGGCGCGGTGTCGCATAGTGCGATCACGGCGGTGACCGCCGATATCCGGGAAGCGACCGAGGACGGGCTGATCGAGATCGGGCTTCCGGAGGCCGCTCAGATCAAGGCGGATACGGTGACCTATGAGGCAGCGGTCGAGGGTTCGACCACAGCCCTGAAGACAGTGACTACCAATTATATCGCCAGCGTGCGGGGCCAGATCACGGCGTGGAAGGCGAAAGAAGGAAAGACGTCTGCGGAGATCGAGCAGAAGAAACAGGAACTGCTCAAGGTCGGTATTCGCCTTGATATGCCGTTCATCCAGAAAACCGTGGCGGACGAAGCACGAGCGCGCGAGAATCTTCGGATCGTAAAAACCTGGGTTCCAGAGCTCGCCCGTCTGCGCAAAGAGCACGGGCAGTTGCTCGCGCAGCGCTGGGCAGCGCGCAACAAGGTGTCAGGCTTGCGCACGGGCTTCGCGGTGCGCGCATCGTCGGCCCTTAAGAGCACTTTGTCGGATCTGTCGGTGTCGCTGAAATTCGATGCGGACGCGCTGTCGCCCAATGCCGAGCGCCTGATCAACGACGTCATGAACTGGCGGACGCTGCAACAGCTTAAGGCAACAGCGCTGATCGGCGATCTGACTCTTCCCAAATTGCTCGATTGCGTGCGCCGCAAGGATACCAAGCCGATCCTCGCGCTGCGTGATGATAAGCAGAAGCCTGTTTTCGCCGCGCCGGAAGCCGGCACGCTGCTCGATCGATTGGCTGATCCAGATCTTTTGGCGAAGCTCGAAGCCGTGGCCGTGCATGACCGACCGCGATTGTCCGTAACCAAGCGGGTTGAAGGTCCGGGCGGTGTCGCCGCATTCCGGCCGCGCGATTTCAAGCGATTGTCGCTGGGCCAGCAGCAATCGGTTCTGCTGGCGTTGATGCTGACGAGCGAGAGCACAGCACCGCTCATCGTCGATCAGCCCGAAGACAATCTAGACAGTGAGTTCATTTACAAGACGCTCGTGCCGGTGATCCGCGCCGCTAAGGAGCGCCGTCAGGTCATTGTGGTCACGCACAATGCCAATATCGCGGTGCTCGGCGATGCGGAGCTCATCGTGGCGCTTAAAGCCACCAACGATAAGGGTATGATCGTCGCAAGAGGATCGATCGACCACAAATCGACCTGTGATCTTGCCTGCGACATCCTGGAAGGATCGCGCGAGGCGTTCGATCGTCGCGCGGCGGTATATGGCATCGCTTCCCGGGCGTGAACGGACTGCAGCGGCATGATGCGCCAGCAGGAACCTCGCCGTGCCTCATGGATTCTGTCGCGAGGAGATGATCAACATGGCAGACGACAAATCAAAGCGTGGTGCCGCGGACCGGAGCAAGGTGGCTGGCGGCGAAGGCTACGAAGTGAACTACTTCGCGCGCAAGCACGGCATCACCAAGGATCAGGCCGAAGGCTTGATCAAGAAGATCGGCAACAACCGAGATAAGCTCAACGCAGCTGCGGCCAAGCTGAAATAGGCCACCCGCAAGCGTGACGTGTCGCGTTAGCGGCGGGAACGAGTCCTCGCCGATGAGAGTCTATGCGAGATGAGCATGGACCGTTGACCCTGTGGCGCGTGCCGCCACCCTTACTCCCACCAAAACCCGCGCGGTCAAGACGGCCGCAAGTGGCGGCCGCGGCGACGCGCTTAAGCCGCCACCATTCCGGGCGGTCCAGCTCGCTACGCTCGTCAATACCGTCCCGTCCGGCTCGCGGTGGCTCCACGAGATGAAATACGACGGCTATCGCCTGCTCGTCGCCGTCGGCGGCGGCGAGGCCCGCGCCTATACGCGATCCGGTCTCGACTGGTCCGAAAAGTTCGCCGGCATCGTCGAAGCGGCTGCCGCGCTTGGGGTACGATCGGCGTTGATCGACGGTGAGGCGGTGCTGCTCGACGGCAACGGCCGGTCCAGCTTCCAGGCGCTTCAGGGCGCCCTCAAAGGGGCGCCGAGCTCGATCGATTATTTCGCGTTCGACCTGCTGGAGCTCGATGGCGAGGATCTGACCGGCCTGCCGCTCACCGAACGCAAGGCCAGGCTCCGCGAGATCATTCCGGAGGACCATGATCGCCTACGCTACTCCGACCACATCGTAGGCAATGGGGAAAAGCTCCTCCACAATTTCTGCGATGCCGGCCTCGAGGGCGTCATCTCCAAGCTTGCGACGGCAAAATATGTCGGGTCGCGTTCGGGCGGCTGGCTCAAGACGAAGTGTATCAAGCGACAGGAGTTCGTGGTCGTCGGCTGGACGCCGTCCGATAAATCGCGCTCGTTCCGCTCGCTGATCCTCGGCATCCACGACAAAGGAGAGCTTCGTTATGCTGGCAAGGTCGGCACTGGCTTCGACACGGCTGAGTTGCTGCGCCTGATGGAAATTATGGGCCCCCTCGAACAGGCAGCGCCGACGGTGAAGGCGCCGCGCGCCGAGGTGCGGGGGGCGCATTGGCTGAAGCCCAAACTCGTCGCCGAGATCGCCTACACCGAGATGACCAACGAGGGGACGTTGCGTCATCCGAGCTATCAAGGCTTGCGCGAGGACAAGAAGCCCGAAGCGGTCGTGCTGGAAACGGAGGCGCCCGTCGCGGAGATCGCTGCGCCCGCCACCACTACCGTCAAGATCAGCAATCGAGATCGTATCATCGATCCTGACTCCGGCATCACTAAGGGCCAGCTCGCCGATCACTATGCGGCGGTCGCGCCGATTATGCTTCCTTGGGTTGGGTCGCGTCCGATGAGCCTTGTGCGCTGTCCCCAGGGCCGCGCCAAGAAATGCTTCTTTCAGAAGCACGACGCCGGCAGCTTCGGCGACACGGTGAAGCATGTCGGCATCATGGAGAAGGATGGGCACGAGGAGCCTTACCTCTACATCGACACGGCCGACGGCCTCCTGACCTGCGTCCAGATGGGATCAATCGAGTTCCACGGCTGGGGCGCGCGGATCGAGGATGTCGAGAAGGCCGACCGGCTGGTGTTCGATCTCGATCCCGACGAGGGGCTCGACTTCGAGGCGGTGCGCAAGGCCGCGTTCCACTTCCGGGATATCCTCCAGTCGATCGGGCTGCAGACCTTTCCGATGGTGACCGGCGGCAAAGGTATTCACGTCATCGCGCCCTTGGTGCCGCGCGCTGAATGGCCCGAGGTGAAGAGTTTCGCGCACCGGCTCGCGCAGGCCGTCGCGCAGAGCGATCCCGCCAATTTCACAGCAGCGCTGCCCAAGGTGCAGCGTAAGGGCCGCATCTTCGTCGACTATCTGCGCAATCAGCGCGGCGCGACCGCGGTGATGCCCTACAGCGTCCGCGCGCGATCGGGCGCGCCGGTCGCGGCGCCGATCACGTGGAAGGAAATGGAGACGATCGACACTCCGGCGCACTGGCATGTCGGCGACGCGGCCGAATTAGTGAAGCGTGCGGGGTCCAAGGCGCTCGCCGGCTGGGGTCGCGCCGACCAGACGCTGCCCGACCTGTGAAGATCGCGACTTACAATGTGAACGGCGTGAACGGCCGGCTACCGGTACTGCTGCGCTGGCTGGAGGAGGAGCAGCCTGACATCGTCTGCCTACAGGAGCTGAAGGCGCCGCAGGAGAAGTTTCCGGAGAAGGCGATTCGCGACCTTGGCTATGACGCGATCTGGCATGGGCAGAAGAGCTGGAACGGCGTTGCCATCCTCAGCCGGGTCGGCGAGATCCATGAGACACGTCGCGGCCTGCCGGGCGATCCGAACGACAGCCATAGCCGCTACATCGAGGCGGCGATCAACGGCATCCTGATCGGCGGTTTGTATCTGCCCAACGGCAATCCGCGGCCCGGCCCGAAGTTCGATTACAAGCTCAAATGGTTCGAGCGGCTGATCGAGCATGCCGCCGGCCTGCTCGAAACGGGCCTGCCAGTCATGCTGGCCGGCGACTTCAACGTCATGCCGACCGATCTCGACGTCTACAAACCCGAGCGCTGGCTCGACGACGCGCTGTTTGCCCCCGAGGTGAGGGCGGCCTATTTCCGCCTGCTGGATCAGGGCTGGACCGATGCCCTCCGCGCGGTTCATCCCGGCGAGGTCATCTACACCTTCTTCGACTATTTCCGGAACGCCTACGCGCGCAACGCGGGCTTGCGGATCGATCATCTTCTGTTGAGCCCGGCACTGGCCGATCGCCTCGTCGATGCGCAGGTCGATCGCCATGTGCGGGGCTGGGAGAAGACCAGCGACCATGCGCCGGTGTGGATCGAGCTGGCCGACAAACCGAAGCGCCGACGCAAACCGGCCTCGTCAACCCAGGCGGGAGCACCGCTATGAACATCGAAACCTTCCTCCTGCCCGAGCATGACTGGGTGCCGAACAATCCTAGGCTGCCGGTGATCATCTATCGCGGCGCCGTTGAGGTCGGATCATGCGAGGAGACGGCCAAGGCATTCGAGGCGGCGTTCGTCGAGAATGGCTGGCCGCCGCAATGGCGGGACGGCATTTACGACTATCATCACTATCACTCGACCGCGCACGAAGCGCTCGGGGTTGCGGCCGGCTCCGCCACGCTAACGATCGGTGGTCCAGGCGGAGAAGATATCCGGGTCGAGGCGCGCGACGCCTTGGTTCTTCCTACTGGCACCGGGCATCGCAGCGTTAAGGCGAGCGATGATTTCCTGGTGGTCGGTGCCTATCCGAAAGGACAGGACTGGGACATTTGCCGGGAGGCGCCGAGCGATGAGGCGCGGCAGCGTATGGCGGGTTTGCCAATCCCAGACGCAGATCCTGTCCAGGGGCCCGCCGGGCCTCTCGCCGAACTGTGGGAATAGCAGCCTCGGCGCGACTGCCTAGCGCAGCTGGCTGTCCTTGCTGCCGCGCCGATTGATGCCGACGCTGCGGATCGTCGCATCGCGCTTGGCCTGACAGGCCACGCAGGTCCGCGTGCCCGGCAGCGCCGCGCGGCGGGCGGCCGGAATATCCTCGCCGCAATCGTCGCATTCATCGCTGCCTTCGCCCGCCGGCATCATGCCCCGCGCGCGCAAAACTGCGTCCTTCACGGTGTCGTCGATCTGATCCTGCACGGCGCCATCGGGCGCCCAGCCATTCGCCATCCTGTCCTCCGTATGGGCCGTGTTTTCATGAGCTTAGATAGGAACTAGATCGTCGGATTCAAAACGTCGGAGGCGTTGAACGCGCTGCGCATTTTTCGCGTCGCAAACCTCTTGAAGGCCCTGCCGCGCAAATTATCTAAATCTCGCCGGGCGCCGTGTTCGGGTCCGGTGGGACATAGAGGGCGTCGGCTCTTTCCGTACCGGCGCAACTCATGCCCAGATCGCTTCAATGGAGGATTTGGAGATGAGAACTGCTTTCGACTTTACCCCCTATCGTCGCTCGACGGTCGGCTTCGACCGGCTGTTCAACCTGCTCGAATCCGGGCAGCGCGAGGACGACGGCTATCCGCCCTTCGACATCGTCAAGGAAGGCGAGGACAGCTACCGCATCACGCTCGCGGTGGCCGGCTTCGCGCCGCACGAGATCGAGATCGTCGCGCAACAGAACCAGCTCAACGTCACTGGCAAGCGCGCTGACGACGCCGACCAGGGCGACTATCTGCACCGCGGCATCGCGACGCGTGCGTTCGAGCGTCGCTTCCAGCTCGCCGACTTCATCGAGGTAGGCAATGCCCGCTTCGAGAACGGTCTGCTTTCGATCGAGCTGAAGCGCGTCGTCCCCGAGGCGATGAAGCCGCGCAAGATCGAGATCGGCGGCGGCGATGCGTCGAACGACCGCATCGAGGCCCCGAAGCCACAGGCACAGGCGGCCTAAACCGTCCAGAACCGGCTCGCCGGCGTCGCTCTTTCGCGGGGCGACGGCCGGCGGATCATGCCCTAAATCCAGCCCAACAAGGAGATGACCATCATGGCCATTCGTGATCTCATTCCCTGGAGCCGGCAGGAAAACCGGCTACCCGCGCCCGTGAACAGCGAACGCGACGGCGTTAGCCATCCGCTGCTGTCGCTCCACCGCGACGTGAACCGCCTGTTCGACGACGTCTTCCGCGGCTTCGGCGTGCCGTCCTTCGCCGGCTTCGACCGCGCTCTCGGCTGGCCGCAGGTCGAGTTGGCCGAGACCGACACGGAAATCCGCGTCACGGCCGAACTGGCCGGCCTCGATGAGAAAGATGTCGACATCCAGGTCGAGGAAGGCGTGCTCACGGTCCGCGGCGAGAAGAAGGCGGAGGTCGAGGACAAAGAGCGCGGCTATTCGGAGCGCAGCTATGGCCGCTTCGAGCGCCGCATCGGCCTGCCACGCGGTATCGAACGCGACAAGGCGAGCGCGACGTTCAAGAATGGCGTGCTCACCATCACCCTGCCAAGGTCGGAGGCGGCGAACGAGAATGTCCGCCGCATCCCGATCCATGGCGCGGCCGCTTGAGGATCCGGCCCGGGACGGTCGTCCCGGGCCAACCCACTCCGTTGTCGGTCCGGGAACGGCAGCGAACGACAATGGCCTAGCCGGCTCCGGCTGGTCGAGCGCGCTGCCGCGCGACGCCCGTGCCATTGTCGAGCCAATGCCGGTCGCAACCAACCAGAGTGGCAGGGCTCGGCGTGGGCAATGGCGGGTGCGCTTTGCGCCCCGCGTGCCGCCGTTCGTTGATCCATTGACCGGCTGGACCGGCGGCTGCGAGCCGCTGACCCAGATCGAACTTCATTTCCCCGACCGCGCGTCGGCGGAGCGCTACTGCCGCCGGGAACGTCTCCGGTTCACGGTGCAGGGTGTCCCATCATCCGATTTGAAGAGATAACGAGCCGTCCACCGCCGCCATGCATGTACCACCAAGTATTCTGTCCAGCTTCGTCACGCTGCTTGTCACGATTGGCCCGGTCGAGACGGCCATCGTCTTTGCCGGGCTGACCGCCCGCAATCATAGAGAGGAACGGCGGGGGCTCGCGGTCCGCTCCACCGGCGTCGCCGGACTGGTGCTGCTGCTGTTCGCGCTGGGCGGTAATGTCACGCTGTCGTTGCTGCACATCTCGTTGCCCGCCTTCCGCGTGGCGGGCGGCTTGCTGCTTTTCCTTCAGGCACTGACCTTGACGTTCTCGAGCCCCGGCCTGTCCTCGATCAGCGAGGGGGAGCGCCAGGACGCCGAACGCCCCGGCGACATCGCCGTCTTTCCGCTGGCCTTCCCGCTCATCGCCGGACCAGGGAGCGTTTCGGCGGTCGTGCTGTTGATGGGCCGAACCGCCGGGTGGATCGAGGCGGCGGGCGTGATCGCGATGATCATGATCTGCCTTGGCCTCACCTACGGGGCGATGCGGGCGTCCGACCGGCTGGTACTCGTGCTGGGCGAGACCGGCGCGGACGTGGTCCGGCGCCTTTCTGGCGTGTTGCTCGCCGGACTCGCCGTCCAGTTCATCTTTGACGGACTGGAGAGCGCACCCTTTCTGCACTAACGGGATAGCGCGATCGCGGCATCCAGCACCCGACCAAGCCGCTCGATGATGCCTGCGTTTGTTGCCGCTTTCGGCAACTCGCGTTGCGCGAAGCGCCGCAGTCGCTGGATGTCGCGCGTCGGCAGCCGCAGCGTGAGCAAGGTCCGGTCAAGGCTAGCGCGATCGGTCTCCTGTGCCTCTTTTCCCGACGCGAGGAAATGGTCGAGCAGTCGCTTGCGGTCGGCGAAGGTCCAACCCAGCGCCGCCAGCTCGTCGGGAGACAGCGCAAGCAGCGCCAGCGCGACCTCCATGATGTCGGCGAACGGCAGCGAGACTCGTACATTGCGGCCACCGCGTTCGCGCCAGCGCTTGAGCGGTCCGCGGCTCACTGCAGGATCGATTGCTGACCTTGGCCGTCGAGGGATTGTAGGGCGGCCAGAATGTCATCGACCGGGACGGGCTTTCGCAGCCCAGGTGGCTTGCGCAGCGCCGGCTGTCCTTCGACCGCGACGCGGTCCGACGCCCAGGATGCGAGTATCGCGCGCTTGACCTCGGGTTCGAGCGTCGGATGGCCCGCGATGTCGAACGGGTGAAGATAACGGGAAACAGGCTGCGACATGACTGTGCCTCCTTTCGCTATCAGTCGCTGCAATGCTTTGGCCGAACCGAGCGGCCACCGTAGAATTTGGAAGCGATTTGAGCGGGTTCAAGAGGCGAAATGCTCACGGGCATCGTCTGTGTCGATGGTCGCGAACCAGTCTGCATAAGGCGTGTTGCGCGCCATATGCCGATTAAGATCGGGCGCGCCATCGTCCCACCAGACGGGGCCTCGCTCTCCCAGTGCCCGCTTTGCCCGGTCAACCTCGGCATGAGCCGCGTTTTCGGCGGATGGGTCTCCCGCGCGCTTTGCGGTTCCGACGGCGCGCCGCGCCGCCATAAGCTCTTTGACGAGCTTTTCTCGGATCTGAGGGTCAAGCGACGGGTTGGACGTGCGCCACAGGCGCCCCCGAACGACGAAGTAGCGGTGGTCGGGTGTGACCGGATACTGCCGACCTGGCGCGCGGGACGTGTCAGCCTTTCTTATCGGGCAGGCCTTTGCGCTTGGTGCTGGCAAACTCTTCGAGCTGATCCTCGGTCATGGACTTCTCCATCTGCTTGGAGGCGCCCTTGAGCTTGGACTTCGGCTCCTCGCCGCGCTTGGCGGCCAATGCGGCGCCTGCGGCTTTCTGCTGGGCTTTGGACGTTGCTGGCATCATCGATCTCCTCTCTCGCGCCTAAACGCGCGAATGATGATCGCGTTCGGCAAGCGCTCGGCCTTTGTCCGACAGGCTGCGAAAGGTTACCGACCAGCGTGGTTGGTCGATCGGCGCGATGCTATGCTCCCAATCGTGCCGCACCTCGCCGGTGAGGTGATAGATCGAGCGCGGTGCCAGCGGCACGCCGATCCGCTCGAATCCCTTGGCTGTTCGCTGCCGAAAACGCATCGTCGCTTCCGAACCGAGCGACAGGCCTACGACGTGCTCGAACACGGGCCTGTCCTTATGCCAGCCGATCCCGGCACCGGGATCGTAGCGGATCAGCAGCGCCTGCACGAACTCGCTCGGGTCCAGGCCGGCGAAGCCGGCAGCCTTCGCGCGGTACGGGAGCAGCCAGTCGGGAAGTTCTTCAGCCGGGCTGAAACGTCCTGACTCGAAATCATAGCTCCAGCCGTAGCTGTGGGTCAGCCGTTTGCCGGTCCACTGTTGAAACCGGAACGGGCTCAGCTCGGCGCCATCGATCCGGTCGATCAGCGCGCGCTCTTCGCCCTCGCTGAGCAGCGCCTCCCGATAGTCGAGGCCGGGAATAAGCGGCGTGGCAAACAGATCGGCGGTCGCCGCTCTCACCACGGGATCTCGTCTTCGATCAAGTCGGCGATCTCTGCATCGCTATCGCGCCCGCCAACGGTCGACGGACCATCTTGTCTGGAGACGATGGCTTGCGGGCCCGACCAGAAGCGGATGCCGGCCGCGGCGCGGCGTCGCAGATCCGCCACGATCAACGCGACCATGTCCGGATCGCCGTCATAGCTCGCCACGCTCTTCTCAAGCGAGTCCGCCATTGCTGCCGGCTCCATATCCGGCATCTCGCGCAGGGCCTCATCGGCCTCGCTCCGCGCCCAGAATTCCGGTGTGTCCCACAAGCGGCTCATGGTCATGTCCTCTTGGGCTTCACTCATAACGCAAGCATCGGCTGCACCGCGCGCGCGCCGATCTCTTTGACGATGAAGGTGCGCGCCGGCGGCGTCTCGAGCAGGTCGATTTCAGGGACGGTGCGGTCGAGCCATTGCATGACTTGCCGGCGATGGATGATCGCGCCGTGCCGATCCTGGTAGCGCGCGACCTCGGGATTGGCAGCGACGGTGACGACACGGTAGCACAGCGGCCACTCGCCCATCGCCGGCTCCCAGACGCCGGCGAGATAGAAGTGATTGCCGCTGTCGAGCGTCACACGGTAGCGCTTGTCGCCGACCGTCATGTGAAACTCGCTGGCCGGGATCAGGCAGCGATGGCTCGGAAACGTATGCCCTTCCGACCGCACGAAGCGGTAGGCGACGCCGTCGCTGAAGCGCGGGTTGGACCCCCATGTCGCTTCGACCAATTCGATTTCGCTGGCATCGTCCGGATTTCGCCGGATGATGGCGCGGCGGCTCCCGAGCGGGGCATCCGAATCGAAGGGCGTGGCCGAGTCCATGCTTGGAACATAATGTGAACGACGATGAGTCGCAAGGAAGGCTAGCGTCTCGTGTGCAACGACTATAGGCTCGAAGTCGACATCGCCTCGATCGTCGAAGACTTCTCCGACCTGAAGATCAAGATCAAGATGCCCGAGGGCACGCCGAACGTCGCGGCGCGAGAAGACATCAAGATTAGCGACACCGCGCCGATCCTGCGGAGCGTCGAAGGTGAGCGCGGCACGGGCGAACTGGTCAACCGCAAATGGAGCTGGCCGGGCCAGGGCGGCAAACCCGTTTATAATTTCCGTTCGGACGGGCGCGAGTTCGCCAGCGGCCGCTGCCTGATCCTGGCGGACGGCTTCTACGAATTTACCGATCCGCTGCCCGGACAGAAGCGCAAGACGAAGTGGCTGTTTACGATGAAGGATCACGACTGGTTCTGTATCGCGGGCATCTGGCGCGCTGATCCGAAGTTCGGCGAAGCCTTCACGATGCTGACCACCGAACCTGGCGAAGACGTCGCGCCCTTCCACCATCGCCAGATCATCCCGCTCCCGCGCGAGCGATGGGCGGACTGGCTCGATCCAACCGTGCCGGCGCAGGACGTGCTCGGCGTCCTCCCCAAAGGCAGCTTGCCGGTCACGCGGGTGTTCCCGCCGGAGGCAGTGCAAGGAACGCTGGTCTGATGCCCGACCTCCATTCGCTCGACCGTTTCGTCGAGGCGCAGACGCTCGCCTATCCCACCGCGCTTGCCGAGATTCGCCGCGGCGCCAAGCGCTCACATTGGATATGGTTCATCTTTCCGCAGATCGCCGGGCTTGGCCAAAGCGCCACGGCGCGCCATTTCGCGATCCGCTCGCTCGAAGAGGCGCGCGCCTATCTCGATCACCCTATTCTCGGGCACCGCTATATCGAGTGCATAGAAGCGCTGCAGGATCTGACGATCAGCGACCCGATCGCCGTGTTCGGCGGCATCGATGCGACCAAGCTGCGATCCTCGCTCACACTATTCGAAGCCGCGCAACCACAAGTCCTGTTCGCCGCGGCGTTCGATCGCTGGTTCGGTGGCGAGCGCGATACGCTGACCCTTTCACTCCTCGGCGGCGAAGAGGCGGCCTGATTGCTTTTGGGAGTCTTGGTTGCATCGCCAAGACCAATTGATTCGCGAGAACTTAAACCCTGCTGTCGCGTTTCACGCTCCAAAGGAGCGTGTCATGGCCAAGCTGTCCAAATCCGATCGCGATGCTCTTCCGAAGAGCAAATTCGCCGAGCCCGAAAAGCGTGCCTATCCCATCGAGAATGAAGCGCACGCCAAGAATGCAAAGGCGCGCGCGAGCCAGGCGGTAAAGGCCGGGCGCATGTCGAAAGCCGAAGAGGCGAAGATCGACAAGAAGGCTGACGCGGTCATCAAGAAGTGACGGACGAGCAATCGTCGCAGGCCATCAACGTCAACGAGGCGACTGCCGAGGAATTGGACTCGGTGGCTTCGCTATGCGGACATGGGTTCGAGATCGTGCGCTACCGTGCGGAACGCGGTGGCTTTACCGCGCTGCGCCAACTCGACGAAGTGCCGGGGCTCTCAGGCAAACTAAGCGACGCAGATCGCGCGGCGCTGACTCTCTGACCCAATTTGTCAGCTTCGGCCGAGCCGGCGGGAATTGGCAGTGGCGCGGCCGTGGACGGGCGCCAGCGCATTGGTCGGCATGGCGAGAAGCGTGGCAGCGATCTCCAGATTGCGTTCGAAGATGCCGGTCCAATCGGAAAACCCGAGGAATTGACCGCCCGACAGCTTGCCCAGCGCGCGCGCGTTGGCCTCGGAGGCGCGCCGTATGCTGCCCTGCGCGGTCGTGATCGATCGACCCGACCTACCGAAGGCGTCGGTCTTTTCGCTGACCATCCGCGAAAGTTCGGTGTGATTGGCGGTGAGCGGGCTCAGCCAGGCGGCGGCGATCATCGGCATCCGGGTATCGACGACATGAGCCGCGCTCGTCATCGTCTCCATCCAGTCGCTCGACAGCTTGGCCATCGTCAGCGGCCACATCCAGAGCGCCATTCCATTATCGATTGCCGTGGCCATGCGAACCTCCATGCTGCACCGCAACAACGCTCAGCGGACAGATCGGTTCGAGCCTCTGAAAGTAAATCGGACAGTATTTTTCAAATACCTGGCGCCGCCTATGCATCTGACGGGTTTATGCTTGATGTCCCCGTCAACCGAACGCTTCGCGGTCGTCGTCGATGACGACGCGCTGATCCTGATGCTCGCCAGCGATATCCTTGCTGATGCCGGCTTTCGTACGCTTGAAGCCTCGAACGGTGATGACGCGAAAGCTGTGATCGAGCGCCATTGCGAGGGGACAATCCTCCTGTTCACCGATGTCGAGATGCCCGGTTCGACCAACGGCTTCGAGCTGGCCCGCTACGTCGCCGAGCGGTGGCCCGAGATCGAGATCGTCATTGCAAGCGGCAGGGTCGCGCCGGCCGATGGCGATATGCCGAACGGTGCGACATTTCTCAGCAAGCCGTTCAGTGCCGACATCGTCCGCGATCATCTTCGCGCCAAGCTGCCGGAGGACAAGCAGCCTGACCGGCTCAATCGATGCGCGTAGCTTCGGCCGCGCCTCGGTCCGGATTCACATCGCTTGACGAATCTCCCAACTAGGCAGAACATAAAGCGAACAAGTGAGTCGATTTTGACTGATGTCCGCCCAACCGTCGCCCCTCGATCGGCCTTTCGCCGATCAACTCGCTGCGCTTCGCGCACAGCTCGCGCAGGCCCAGAGCCAGCGTAAGCGTCCGCCTATCACCGTTGGTACGGCACCGTCCTTCGGAATTCGGGTG
>CALMPB010000332.1 GCA_937871985.1 uncultured Burkholderiaceae bacterium | reverse complement strand
CATACTTTCTGGAGCCGTTAGAGCCCGAGAATTTGCGGTCCAGGCGCGAACCGTGACCGGTGGCATGTCCGAGCTCATGCAAGGCTGTCCGATGCCAATTAATCGGCTCGAAGTAAGCTTGGGGCGGAGGCACCTGAATATAGTCGTGGGCAGGCATATAGAACGCCCTGTTGCCGCCAATACGGAAGTCGATACCGGTGGCCTTGATCAGCGCCTCGACCCGCGGTTTGATCGGGCTTGCCACCCGCAGCGGAGCCGAAGCTGCGACTTCGCCAGGTAACCCTTCACATTGCTCGATATTGAAAACGGTGAAGCGCTTGAGGAATGGGATGGCCTGGGCATCCTCGCCCGTCTCGCGAGCGCGCTTCTTCTCGTGATCCGGGACAAAACGATCGGCATAAACGACCGTTGTCCCGTGCTCGCCTCTGCGGACATTCCCGCCGAGTGCGAAAGCCTGTCGATAGGTTATCCAATTCTGTGTTGGGAACCCGCGTTCCACGACCGCGCCCCAAAGGATAAGCACGTTGATCCCGCTGTACGCGCGACGGGTGCTGGCATTCTGCGGCAGGGAAAGCGAGGCTTTTGCCGCGGACGTCCCCCATGGCTGAACCCAGGGAAAACAACCCGCTTCCAGCTCCGCAATTATCTTGCTGGTGATCTCGTCGTAGAGGTTCGACCGGTCGGCGACGGCATGGGTTCGATTGGTCCGAACAGACATCGTGGTTCTCCGCGACGGGCGCCGGAGGCCTCTCCTCCCGCTTACAACCCGTCGCGAAAAACCCGCCCCCTCCTCTGACTCTCCGTCGGGAGAGCCCCTGCTCTCCCGACCAATGTGAAAAAAGGGCGTACAAGGCGGAAGCACCGAAATGTCCGTCAGCGGGAATAAGTCAGTTCGGTGCTGGAGCACGTTCGTGGCCCTGAGACCGGTTCAACAGGGCGGCCGAAGGAGCATCAGCATAGCGCCGCCGTGAGGCGGGATGCGGGACCGACCGCCCCCGGCGAAGGGCGCCATATGAAACGATGCTTGCTAACTTGATCGCAGAGCAGGAAGCGATCCGCAGCGCATGACGCTTGGTCGGTCCGGGCCATGGTTGTCCCTCACCGGCCGATATCTACGAAATGACCGCCCGGCGTACGCTTGGCGGCTTTCACCCGTTCCACCCTTGAAGACTATCGGCTTCAATCGTCTGCTCAGCGATGGAGGAATGGCGCCATGACTGGTCCCAGGGAAGGTGCAACAAAGCGGACGATCCGCCGAAAGGAGCTGCGCGAAATCGTACCTCTGGCCGACAGCACAATCTATGAAATGGAGCAACGCGGGCAATTTCCACGACGCTTCGCTCTGACCCCTCGGTGCGTTGTTTGGGATCTGGCCGAAGTAGAAGCCTGGCTCCAGGCTCGCAGGGCGGTTCCCCTCACCCGAGCGAGTCCTCCTGATGTGCGTTTACGCAAAACCTCTCCTGTCAGAGCGCGAGATCGCGCACAAATACCGTAGCATAGGGGACGACTGCCACTGTGCGGTGTCGATGATCAATCCGTTCGGGCACATTTACCGCTGCGGCGGACGGATGGAGCCGCAGAGTCCACTGGCAAGTCCAACGCCCCAGTGAAGGCTTCAGGTAACCGTCCGTGAAACCAGATTGAGCGGTCGCGAACGTCGAAAGCTGCTCCCGAGATTCGGGACATCTATGATAACCATCCACCCTGCCGAAGATCGCTGATGGTCACGTCGGCACGATCACGCCGGCGGCATGATGGCGATGATGATCAGGAGCAAAAGCGTGCTGAACTTGCTGCTTATGATCGGCATGATGCCGTCTGATGTCACGTCATCAGACCCTCGAAAACAGCCATTATATAAGCTATTTTCCTCACAAAAGCTCGAAACAGCTAATTTTTGAGGCGAAAATGATCGACCTGAACGATCTTGGCAATGAGATCAAGAATGCCAGAAAGCAGCGTAAGCTGACACGGGAAAAGCTCGCCGAACTTTCCGGGCTCAGTCGGGCGAGGATCGAGGCGCTTGAGAACGGCAGGGTAGCCGACATGGGTTTCAAACGCGTACTCACGCTCATGAACATTGTCGGACTGGATTTCCGGCTGACGACCTTCAACAACAAGCGCCCCACACTCGAAGACATCATGGAGGAAGATGAAGCTGCGCGTTTGGGTAGGTAGCAAGCTAGTCGGCGTCCTGATGCGTAGCGGGAGAAACGAACTCGCCGATTCTCAAGCCGGAACATGTGGTAAGCTATCCGCTCCTGTGTGGGATCAAAGCGCCGGATCGGGCGCCAGGATCGGCATCGACGGCGGGATGAGAGTCGGCAGGTGCGTCCTGCCATCCACCCAGGCATCAATGATATCCGACCATTCCTGCATCATGTGCCGACGCTGCACCTCATATTCGGCCTTGTTGTAGACGCCACGCGACGAGCGTCCATCCTCGTGCGCCAAACACTTTTCTATCCAGTCGCTGTTGAAGCCGAGCTCGTTCAGCAGCGTCGAACCCGTCCGCCGCAGGTCGTGAACGGTAAACGGCTCCAGGGGCAGCCCCTGCACCTTGGCCCGTTCGACAACCGCATAGGTCACCCGGTTGAAGGTGGCGCGTGACATCGGAGCATCGGCGTCATACCGAGAGGGCAGAAGATACCTTGAATTGCCTGCACAGGTTTTCAAAGCGATCATGATGTCGAGGGTCTGGCGCGACAGATAGACGTTGTGAGCCTTCGAACGCTTCATCCGCTCTTTCGGGATGGTCCAGACCGCGTTCTCGAAGTCGATCTCGTCCCATACCGCGTCCTGCAGCTCGCTCTTCCGCACCATCGTCAGAAGGTAAAGCCGCATTCCCAAACGGATCGTGGGGAGTGTGGCCACATGCTCCAGCTGCTTCAGCATCACCCGAATTTCCGAGGGAGAAAGTGAGCGGTCCTTTGGCACGAATGTGGCAATTGACGCGGGCCCGACTTCATCAGCCGGATTGGCGACCTTCTCCCCATGCAGGATCGCGAAGCCGTAAATCTGCTTCACGATATCTCGTACGTGAATTGCAGTCGCCGGGGCACCACGTTCAACGATCTTGGCGCATAGGGTCCTTAAGTCGTCTGGCGTGATCTCCGGCAGGAGGCGGTTGCGCCAGACCGGAAGAAGCTCCCGCTCGAAGATGGCGCGCCGCATGGCGCGCGTGCTGTCGGCCATCGGCGCGACGGTGAGCCACTTCTCCCCGAACTCGCCAAAACTCTTTGCCTCTTTCAGGCGACGCTTGTCGCGCTGCTTCTCGATTGCCGGTGATCGCCCCTCGCTAATGGCGCGCTTGGCGTCGAGGCACTTCTCTCGGGCCAAAGCGAGCGAGATTCCGTCTCTGCCATATCTGCCTAGATAGACGGTCTCACGGCGTCCATGTAGCCTGTAATCCAGCCGAAACGAGATCGCGCCACTGGGCATGACGCGAACGTACATGCCGTCACGGTCAGCAATCTTGTAGATTTTTTCTTTTGGTTTCAGTGCCTTAAGGGCAGTGTCCGTCAACATACCCATTGCCTCCTGAAAAGTACCGTCAGCACAATTTCGAGGCTTCGTGACAGGAAATTCCTTTTTTCTTCAATGCCTTAAGGCACAAAAAAGTACCGTCACGAGCCTCTTTGGCTCCGACGGTACTTGGAAAGATTCGGGTGGGCAATATGCGGGAGGTCCGTCAAGCGGTCCGTCAGAGCCGATCTCTGCGTGCCGATTGTCGCTGATTGTCTCTGGAAGGATTTATTTGTGTTTTCAGTGCGTTACGTCGCAGATTGGCGTATTTCCGGCGGCATTTGGGTAGGCCTGAATCATTCCCACTCGATCGTGCCCGGCGGCTTCGACGTGACGTCGTAGACGACGCGGTTGATGCCACGCACCTCGTTGATGATGCGGGTGGCGGCGGCGCCGAGGAAATTCATGTCGTAGTGGTAGAAGTCGGCAGTCATGCCGTCGACCGAGGTGACGGCGCGCAGCGCGCAGACGAATTCATAGGTCCGCCCGTCGCCCATCACGCCGACGGTCTGCACCGGCAGCAGCACCGCGAACGCCTGCCAGATCGCGTCGTAGAGACCAGCCTTGCGTATCTCGTCGAGATAGATCGCGTCGGCCTGGCGCAGGATCTCGAGCTTCTCGCGGGTGACGCCGCCGGGGCAGCGTATGGCAAGGCCGGGGCCAGGGAACGGATGCCGGCCGATGAAGCTCGCAGGCAGGCCCAGTTCCTTGCCCAGCGCCCTCACCTCGTCCTTGAACAGTTCGCGCAGCGGCTCCACGAGCTTCATCTTCATGCGCTCGGGCAGGCCGCCGACATTGTGGTGCGACTTGATCGTCACCGACGGGCCACCGGAGAAGGAGACACTTTCGATGACGTCGGGATAGAGCGTCCCCTGGACGAGGAAGTCCGCGCCGCCGAGCTTCCTGGCCTCTTCCTCGAAAACCTCGATGAACAGGCGTCCGATCGTCTTGCGCTTGGTCTCCGGGTCGGCCTCGCCCTCCAGGGCCGAGATGAAACGGTCCGACGCGTCGACCAGGATGAGCGGCAGATTGTAATGCTCGCGGAACATCGCGACGACGTTGGCGGCCTCGTCCTTGCGCATCAGGCCGTGGTCCACCAGGATGCAGGTGAGCTGGTCGCCGATGGCCTCGTGCGCCAGCAGCGCTGCAACGGAGGAGTCCACGCCGCCCGACAGCGCGCAGATCACCTTGCCCTTGCCCACCTGCTGGCGGATCGTCTCGACGGCGTGATCGCGATAGGCCGCCATGGTCCAGCCACGGCTGAGACCCGCAATCCGGTGGACGAAGTTGCCAAGCAGCTTGGCGCCGTCCGGCGTGTGGACGACCTCGGGGTGGAACTGCACGGCATAGAACTGGCGTTCCTCGTCGGCAATCGCCGCGAAGGGAGCGCCATTGGACGTGCCGACCACCTTGAAGCCGTCGGGAATGGCGGTGACGCGGTCGCCATGGCTCATCCAGACCTGATGACGCGTGCCCTTGGCCCAGATGCCGTCGAACAGCGCGCAGTCGTTCTCGATTTCCAGGAAGGCCCGGCCGAACTCGCGGTGGTGGCCCGCCTCCACCTTGCCGCCGAGCTGGGCGCACATGGTCTGCTCGCCATAGCAGATGCCGAGCACCGGAATGCCGGCGGAAAAGACCTCGTCGGGGGCGCGGGGCGAGCCGATGTCGACAGTGGAATGCGGGCTGCCCGACAGGATCACCGCCTTTGGCCGGGTGCGGCGGAAGCCCTCCGCGGCGGACTGGAACGGAACGATTTCGCAGTAGACGCCGGCTTCGCGAACGCGTCGCGCGATCAGCTGCGTGACCTGGCTGCCGAAGTCGATGATCAGAACGGTGTCGGGATGTGTCGTCATGGCGAGCCTTTAAAGAAAGAACCGATTCGGCGCAATGGGCTCCCGCACCCTGCGTCTTTCCGTCCTTCAGGCCCTATGCGAAGCGGATCGCGCCCGAGGTGATCGCCTGCTCCAGAGAGCCCACGGCAGCGGCCAGTTTCTCGTCGATGACGTGCAGATACTCGGTCCAGTCGTTGACGTGCCGGAGTTCGGCGACCCCGTCGGAAATGCCGCGCAAGCCGACCAACGGCACGCCAAAGAGCTGACAGGCGCGCAAGCAGGCGAAAGTCTCCATGTCGACCATCTCGGCATCGATCGCATCATAGGCGGCGCCTGAGATGACCGCGCCGCCCGTCGACAGGCTGGCGCTCTTCACGCCGGGAATGACGAACGGCAAGGGCACCGTCACCGGCATGTCGAGAAACGGCGTGGCGCCCTTCTCGAAACCAAGCGGCGAGGCGTCCATGTCGCGGTAGCTGACCGAAGAGGCCTGATAGATCTCGGTCTGCTCGAGGGTCCGGCTGCCGGCCGAACCGAGCGAGACGATCAGATCCGGCAACGCGCTGCCGGCCCGCAACGCCGCAAGCTCGACGCCCAGCCGCACGCCGGCCTCGACCGGTCCGACGCCTGTCATCAGCGGCGAGAAGAGCCGCCTCAGATGGGGACCGTATTCGGCCTCAACGGCCATCACGAAGAGAACGGATTTTCCCGCAATGCGCGACACTTCACCGGTCATAACCTACCCCTTGCACGTCGCCCCTGAGGAAAGGATGAGGGCTACGTGCTTTC
>CALMPB010000331.1 GCA_937871985.1 uncultured Burkholderiaceae bacterium | reverse complement strand
TAGCCTGCCTTAATCGCATTTAAAGCGTCCTGGTGGCTTTTCAGCCCTTGTCGGCACACCTGGCTGTTCGAAGTGATGACTTTTGTCTGCCTTCGTCATCCTGCAGACCCCTTCGGCCGCCAATGCTCAATGGACTTACCTACGTGAGATGCCCGTTAATGGGCGTTGGCCTCCTGGGACGATGTTCTGATTGGTCCGTCACGACTTTTCCACAGGGCGGCAGGCCTGGGCGGGTCCCTATCTTTTGAATAAAGAAAAGACTAAGGGATAAGAAAAGGGATAGGGAGGCAAAAAACGGCGCAAGCTTTTGAAATTAAACAGAAAGCGTATGACAAACTATGCATCAAACCTAGAGGTTTCTCTGCATCAAACCTAGATGCGACCGGAGTTCTCCACATCAGCAGGGCACTTATCCCCATTTTCACCGCGGAACTCTGCATCAAACCTTGATGCACCAGCTGCTTTTGCCATGAACTATGCATCAAACCTAGATGTGCCGGGGCTTTCTGCCTCAACTATGCATCAAACCTAGATACGATGCAGACTTCGGATTTTTCATCATGTGAACTATGCACAAAACCTAGGGGTTTCTCTGCATCAAACCTAGATGCTCGCCGCTTCGCACGGGCGAACTATGCACCAAACCTAGATAGCTGAACTCCGAGTTATCCACAGAAGCTGTGCAAAACCCTGTGCAAAAAAAGCCCGCTCCGCTGGACGAGCGGGCCGTTACGCTTCTTTGGCCACCTTTTTGCCACCCCGCGCCCCAGCTATGGCTTTTTCCTTGCCCGCGAGACCCTTGCGGATTGCCTGCATCTGCACGCTGCTGTACCGCTGGTTGTTCTGAATCATCTGCTTGACGAACTTCTCGTGTGGAAAGATCGTGTAGCGGACATCGATGATCTTGCGGCCCTCCTTAAGTCGTTCCTGCTCGTAGTGGCTCACGATCTCATGTTCAATGAGTGATTCCAGCGCCCGTGTCATGGCCCGGATGTTATCGCTCATGAGCTTGGAAAGCCCGCGTCCGCTTTGCTCAAGGTACGAAATCAGCGAAATCGTGTACGGGTGATCCGCGCTCGCCTGGATCCAGTAGTGGCTCATCCGCTCGTGCATGTACCGCGCAAGTTGCGATGAAATCGACATCCCGAGCTGGTAGTTGTACTGGCGAAACGTCAGGTTGATGATCGAATCAGTCACCAGGGGATTGAACTTCACAAAGCACTTAGCGTTGCCTGAGCTTTCGATGTACTCCTGGCGTGTCGTCAGCGCAACCGTGGGGAAAAGTTGTGACTTTACGACCGATTGCCCCGCGTTCGTCGAGACTTCGATGCGTGAGCCCTGGCATACATCGATTGCCTCCGCGATCTCCTGGTAGCTATAGGTGCGCCCATGACTCGATAGCTCGTTGTAGAGCTGGTATAGGGTGAAGGTCACGCCGACCTCGCCGCCCTGGACCTTGCCCTGGCCGTCGACCACGAACTTGCGCAGCGCTTTCTCCACAAGCTCCTCGCGGGCTCCTGGGAAAATCATCACGTTGCGATTGCCGCGCTTGATCATCGCCGGCACGATTTTCACCAGGTAGTCCTGGCCGTTTACCTTCACCGACCGAACCGCTTGTGCGTCCTGCACATTTTCCGTCTCCTTCGAGTCGAAGTTGTACTTGGGCAACGCATCGTACAGGTCTAGTGTGTTTGAAAATGGGTTCTTCTTGCGGGGATCGGGCTCCAATACCTCGAACAGATCCAGTTGCGACCGCACCGATTCATCCTCCTCGCTCGGGTCCGTCATTGGCAAAATCTCTGTGCCCATTTGCCTCCCCCCTTAATTCGTTAAATTGGCCAACACAAACAGTACCGCAAGCACAACGACCCCGGCAATAATCGATGCGCCGACTACACGATCCGCGTAAAGCTGCTTGTCTTTGGCCCGCGCCGTCATGTACCGGCCTACCGCCGCCTCGTGGGAGGCGTGCTCCATTTCCCCGCGCAACGTGCTCCATTGCTGCTGGGCCGCATCAGGCGCACGCGCCGCCTTGCCGCGCTCGAGCCGGGCTCGTTCTATCGCTTGTGCCGTGCCCGCCGCACGCTTGGCCGCCGTCGTAACCCCGTATCCCATCATGCCTCTCCTTTCTCCGTTTCTTTCCCGGCCCGGTTCTGGCTATCAACCTCGTAGCTTTTCTCCAGCAGCCGTGCGTACTCCGCAAGATTTCGTCGTAGCTTGGATAACACCGCCGAGCGCTTGCGCAACAGCTCGTACCGATCCTCGACCATCTCGATGGCCTCGCGCTCCCAATCCTTTGCCGTCTTGAACGCGCCCTTCGGATACCGCGTGCCTTCTCCCTTCTTCAAATACGTGGAAAGAACCTTCTTCTTACCCCGCGTCCTGCCGTCCTCGACGAACCGATTGATGTACCACGTCGCTTCAAGCGCGTTGTTCCAGATCCGCACCCGCGTCCCGAAATAGCCCTGGTTCTCTTTCCCGCCTTCCTCGCGCATCGCTTCGTTGATGTTCCAGAACGCATCCGCCGATTTCTTCGCGTCTGCTGTGACAACACATAACTCTTGCTCGATGTTGCGGTGTGCCTCTGCGACAAATCGCCGTGCTTCTTGTGCGAAGTCGCTTTCGAATACCCCTTCCCGTGCTGACGCTTCGTTCGACTGAGCCAGTTCTTGCCAGTCGTAGTCGCTCTTTTCCAGCGCCGCTCTCGTCATTTCCTTTCCTTGTTCCTATCCATGTCCTATCCACATATCTATCTATCTGGGATGTTGATCGGGTATCCCAGTATATGTGGGATGTTCGTTCAATATCCCACATACGATTTTTCTACCACTATATCCCACATATGTGAGTTGTTGGTATGGCATTCTTTTTATAGTGTCCAATCTGTAGCTAATATCCCACATATGTAGGACATCAGTTCGGAATATTGAATGTTCTCTCAGCCTGGAGCCGTTTCCACGATGTCTTTTGTGGCGGCTAGCCATGGATCACATGGAGCCAAATGGAGCCGTCCCTTCGTTGAATAACGGTGCGGGACACTCTCAACCACCTCAACCCCGTCTTAGAGCCGTTTTAAGGGCGTTTCATCCCCCGGCTCACCTACCGTTTCCCCTTATTCTGGCATTCATCAGGGTGTTGAATGGCTCAACCCCGTTTTAAAACAGCATTGGAGCAAATATGTTTTCCCTTGGCTTAGACATTGGCTACTCGAACCTCAAGATGGCATTTGGCGAAAAAGGTAAGGCCCTCACCACGAAAGTGCTGCCGGTGGGAGCCGGCCCCCTTGAACTGCTACCCCAACAGCTATCTGGCGGCACGGCCGATGTGATCCAGGTGCTGATCGATAACGAGAAATGGGTGGCCGGCGTCGAACCGGAACGGCTGCAAGGCTGGGATCGGGAATTGCATGGGGATTACCCGTCGACCAAATCGTATCGCGCCTTGTTTTATTCGGCCCTCTTGATGTGTGAGCAGCCGCAGATCGATGTCCTGGTTACGGGCCTGCCCGTTTCGCAATTCCTGGAGCCAGGACGACGTGAAGCTTTATGCGATCGATTGGTGGGCGAACATCAGATCACGCCCAAGCGCACGGTAACGGTGAAGGAAGTCAAGGTTGTGCCGCAGCCCTCCGGTGCGTTCATGGATGTCGTCAATTCCAGCACCGACCCCATCTTGCTCGACATGATTAGCGAAGGGCGAACGCTGGTCGTGGATCCCGGTTTTTTTTCCGTAGACTGGGTGCTGTTCAACGAGGGCGAAGTTCGGCAGAATTCATCCGGGACGAGCTTGAAAGCGATGTCGATGCTGCTGGCTGAAATCAACCGGCTGATCCAGGAAGACCACGGCGCGGCGCCCGGTGTGGATCGCATCGAAAAAGCCGTGCGTGCCGGCAAGGATAGCCTGCTGCTCTTGGGCCAGCGTATCGAGATCACACCTTATTTCACGGCCGCCGCGCAGAAGGTGGCGCCTAATGCTCTTGTGCCGCTGCGCCAGTCGATGCGCGAGGACGGGCTGAATGTGGACGTGGCAGTGTTGGCCGGCGGCGGCGCAACGGCTTATCGGGAGGCGGTGCTCGACATTTTCCCGCGCAGCAAGATCGTGGTGAGTGCCAATCCTGTCCTGGCCAATGCCACAGGCTTCTGGCATTGCGCGTAGAGGAGGGCGGTGACATGTCGACGAAATGGAATGGAAGTATTCAAGGGTTGGTCATTTCTGAAGCGGCGCATCCCGAGCTATACGCCGAGTTGAGCAAAACGACGCATCGGGACCGAACCAATCGTCTTCGTTCGTTGGCGCTTGTGGGCCTGTTCGCACTGCATAATCGTGTTCAAGCCACCATTGACGTGCCGGCGAATTCGCCGGCGGG
>CALMPB010000330.1 GCA_937871985.1 uncultured Burkholderiaceae bacterium | reverse complement strand
CAGGACGTGCTGCACGCCTGCATGCAGGAATTCGCGCCCGAGGCCGGCGGCTTCGAACACAACCTGCAAAGCCTGCGCGTGGTGGACGAGCTGGAGGAACGCTACGGCGACTTCAACGGCCTGAACCTGTGCTTCGAGACCCGCGAGGGCATCCTCAAGCACTGCTCGCTGACCCGGGCGGCCCGGCTGGGCGACGTGGGCGAGCGCTTCCTGAACCACACCCAGCCTTCGCTGGAAGCGCAACTGACCAACCTGTCGGACGAGATCGCCTACAACAACCACGACATCGACGACGGCCTGCGCTCGGGCCTCGTCTCGCTGGAGCAGATGCGGCAGGTCGGCATCTTCGGCCGCCACCATGCCGAAGTCGTGCGGCGCTACCCCGACCTGCCCGAGCGGCGCGCCATCACCGAGACCGTGCGGCGCATGATCAATACCCTCATCATCGACCTGACCGAGACCACGGCGGCCCGCATCGCCCGGCACCAGCCAGCCTCCATCGACGACGTGCGCCGCGCGCCGCCCCTGGCGGGCTTCAGCCCCGAAGTGAAGGCCGAGGCCGAGGAACTCAAGGTGTTCCTGCGCGACAACCTGTATCGCCACTATCGCGTGCTGCGCATGACCACCAAGGCCAAGCGCGTGCTGCGCGATTTGTTCATCGCTTTCCTGGAGGACCCGCGCCTGTTGCCGCCGCAGTACCAGGCACGGGCGAATGTGGACCAGCCGCGGGCGATTGCGGATTACATCGCGGGGATGACCGACCGGTATGCGATCAAGGAGCACCGGCGGTTGTTTTTGGTGGCGGATGAGTAGGGGGATGGCGTAGCGCTACACAATATTATCTAAGAAAGTATAATTACACTTTTTCTGGTAATTTTGTGTAGAGCCATGAAACTTACTGACCTCTGGCACTTTCCCCGGCCAGACTTGGCCCAATCCTATCTCGCTGCACTGAATTCCGGCATCCTGTCGTCAATCACCATTTTCGCGCCCAGGCGCACCGGCAAGACGGCATTCGTGCGCAACGACCTAACCCCGGCGGCGCAGGAAAAGGGCTATGCCGTGGTCTACGTCGATCTCTGGCAAACACGGCAGACGCCGGGGGCGGCTTTGTTGCATGCTCTGGAAACGGCCCTTGCGCCGACTACGCTTTCTGGCAAGCTCAAAGCCAAGCTCAAGCCCAAGGCCATCAGGGGGAAGGCCGTTGTCGGCGCGGGCTCTGTCGAAGGCACGATCGAGCTGAGCGACGAGAAAACCCATCAGGCTATCGACATGGCCTTGCGCCTTGATGAATTGCTAGCTCGCCTGACGCGAACGCAGCCCGTCTTGTTGCTGGTGGACGAGGCGCAATCGTTGGGAAGAAGCGAGGAAGGCGAGGACGTGGCCAGGGCCTTGCGTACAGCCCTGACAAAGTACAGCCAGGGGCTACGCGTGGTTTTTACCGGTTCTTCGCGCACGCAACTGGGACACGTATTCACAGACACTCGGGCGCCGCTGTATTCCGCGGCGCATCCCCTACAAGACTTCCCCTTGCTCGACGATGCGTTCGTGGCGTTCGTGGCCCAGAAATTCCATGCTTCTTCCGGCCGCACGCTCGACGAGGGCAAGGCGTGCTCTGCCTTTGAAAGCTTTCACAGGCGCCCCGAACCTCTGCTTGAGGTTGCCATTACGCTCATGATGCAGCCCACAATGAGCCTGGACGACGCCGTGACGATCCAGTTTGAGAAGTTGGCCAGTGCCGAGAACCATGAAGCAGCGTGGGAGGGGCTGAGCGCCTTGGAACGATTGCTGCTAAGGGAGTTCGCGGGCAACCCTGCTGCGAAGCCCTTTACGCGCGATGGGCTCGCCAGGTTCAAGGCCATGCTGGGTGTCGAATCGATGGGGCCTTCGCACGTGCAGAAGGCGCTGGCCCGCCTGGATGAGCGAGGTATCGTCGCAAAGTCCCCCAGGGGGCTCTACGAGTTCGAGAACGAGAATTTTGGGGCCTGGGTTCGGAACCTTTCGGAGGCACCCTGAATGGCTACGGGTGCCATTGCCCCATCTAGTCGATGGAAATCGCAACGTTTGCGGAACCTGGCAGGCCCGCATAAGAGCATTGAACATCGTACCTAGATTGGGTATGACCGTTCCCAATATAGGTACGATTTGTTCTGCGATGCACTCTTGCCAGGACAGGACCGGAGCAACACACCCGTCGATACGGAGATGAAC
>CALMPB010000329.1 GCA_937871985.1 uncultured Burkholderiaceae bacterium | reverse complement strand
AGCAGTCTATTGATGGATGGCGGTGGGGACTTCTGGGTCGCCGATCATCTCTATCGCTTGCAGGGCAGCCGATGGGCTTTGCGGGATGCCTGGCTAACCAACAACCTGCTGCATCGGGGTGGGAAGAATCTTTCCACCTTGCTGGCAATTGTGGTTGCAGCAACGTGCATCTGGGCTTGGAGAAAAAAACGTAGCAACAATTGCACAGCACACCTACGCTGGCCGCTACTGTATCTTTTTTGTGCGTACGTGATCGCGGCACTGATGGTTTCGGCGCTGAAATCGTTCACTAACATGGATTGCCCCTGGAACTTGGTGCGCTATGGCGGAGCGCGAGTGTTTGTGGGCCTGTTTGAAACACGCCCGCCCGGTATGCCGCGCGGTGTGTGCTTTCCCGCAGGGCATGCAAGTGCCGGATATGCATGGGTCAGCCTCTATTTCTTTACCTTGATGGTTCGTCCTGCCTGGCGTTGGATGGCCTTGGCCGCAGGTTTGATGATAGGTGCCATCTTTGGATGGACCCAGCAGGTGCGCGGAGCCCATTTCCTTTCTCATGACTTGTGGACACTCCTGATTTGTTGGGTCGTTGCCTTGGGTCTTTTCATGGTCTGGCAACGCTGGTTTGTTGATGGCTCAGGCGATGTCCATTCATCGGGGTTCCAAGCATGAGAACTTTCAAACAGGCTCTCGGTATGGTGCCGCGATTCAGAACTGCAAACCTCAAGAACCTAAGCCATTGGCGACCACAATGCAGCGTCGAGTGGCTGATCTTGATGACCAGTATTTTCTTTGCACTGGCCTGCAATGGTCTATTTTGGAGTAGCGCCTTAGGCGTCCAGTCCAGTCTACGCATGGGCACATCCGTACTGCTGTTTCTGGTGGGAATACACAGTCTGCTGTTGAGTTTGGTTGTATGGCGCTGGAATGCCAGGGTTTTACTTGCGGTGCTGTTTGTTGCCTCTGCCCTCGCAACACACTACATGCGCAGCTTTCATATCTACCTCGATTCGAGCATGTTGCGCAATGTTCTAGCCACAGACTTCAAGGAAAGTCGCGAGCTACTGACGCCTGCATTGATTGCTCCACTAAGCCAACTGGCAGTAGTGCCGATTATTTTGCTTTGGCGAATCCGATTGGTCGGGCGTACTTGGCTGAAAGCAACCGTGTGGCGTATGGGATTAATGCTGTTTTCGGCACTGATGATTTCGGTCGGTGTCATGCTGTCATTTCAGGACATGTCCGCACTGATGAGAAATCATCGCGAAGTTCGATACTTGATTACACCGGGAAACTATCTGGTGGGCTTACCGAAGGCACTAAAAGGTTCCTCTATCACGCAGTCCGCCGAAAAGAAAACCATTGGAGCTGATGCCGTTGCAACAGTCAGGCCCGAAGGCAGTCGGCCACGTTTATTAGTCTTTGTCGTAGGCGAGACGGCTCGCGCCCAAAACTGGGGATTGAACGGCTATGCACGCGAAACAACGCCTCAATTGGCTCAGATAGGTGTGATCAATTTCTCCGACATGCACTCCTGTGGAACTAACACCGAGGTTTCTGTGCCTTGCATGTTCTCGTCCTTTGGTCGCCGAAACTACGATGAGGACAAGATTCGTTCACACCAATCCTTACTGCATGTTCTGGAGCGTGCTGGTATTACCACCTTATGGAGGGATAACCAGTCAGGTTGCAAAGGGGTGTGCGATGGTCTCGAAAATCAACGTCTAGGGAACGCACAAAGTCCCTCTTTATGCGTTGATGGTCGGTGTTTCGATGAGATTTTGCTTGAAGACTTACCAGCTCAGGCTCGAAAAATTCCCGGTGATCGTGTGATTTTTTTGCACCAGCTTGGAAATCATGGCCCGAGCTACTTTCAACGATACCCAGCAGCGTATCGCAAATTCATCCCAACATGCGACACACCGGAAATGGGGAAATGCACCCGCGAACAGATCGTGAATAGCTACGACAACGCTATTCTCTACACAGATCATTTCCTAACCCAAGTCATCAAAAAATTGCAGGGGCTTTCCGACTACGACACAGCTATGATATTCGTCTCGGATCACGGCGAATCCCTGGGCGAGAAGGGTCTTTTTCTGCACGGCATGCCTTATGCGATTGCTCCACAAGAGCAGACTCGTGTTCCTTTGGTTATGTGGTTCTCTTCAACGTTTACGCAAAGTCGCGGGCTGAATATTGGCTGTTTGAGTG
>CALMPB010000328.1 GCA_937871985.1 uncultured Burkholderiaceae bacterium | reverse complement strand
TTTGGCCGATGAAACAATGCTTCGGCTTTCGACTGTAAGCCCTTTTCAGGGGCGCATGTTGTTGGCTGTTTGTTGTAGTGGCCAGAATACAGGATGTTGACAATTACAAGGCTATGCCAAGCGCCAAAATTACAGTATGACAAAATACAGCGTTACGATATGAGATGCTACGTTTCAAACTATTGTGGACGTAGAGACAAGCGCGGCTGGGTAGCGCATCCGGGCTCCAAAGGCAGGTTCATCTTTCGGGATTCAGATTGAATGGAATTACGGCAAATCCGATACTTTCAGTGTGTTGCTGAAGAGCTCAGCTTTACGAAGGCTGCCGTTCGGCTTCATATCGCGCAACCGCCGTTGAGCCGCCAGATTCGGCAATTAGAGGAAGAGCTGGGCGCCGACTTGTTTGAACGTTTGGGTCGGTCGATTCGATTAACCGATGCGGGAAAGTTTTTTTTCGATAAAACCATTCAGTTCTCGACCCGGCTGGAAGATATTGCTATTGCTACACGGCGTATTGCCGAAAAGCGGAAGCAATGGTTTGGCATCGGTTTTGTGCCCTCTATGTTGTATGGCTTTGGGCCTTCACTGATACGCAGTATGAATGCGCTGAGCGAGCAAGTTGAAATCGGCCTGAGCGAAATGACGACGCTGCAGCAATTTAAAGCTTTGAAGAGCGGCCATATCGATATCGGCTTTGGACGGATTCTATTGGATGATCCCGATATTGAAAGGCTGGTGTTGGTGGAGGAGCCGCTGGTTCTCGTCGTGCCCAAGAACCACGTCTTGTCGGGGCGCCCCTCTGTAGGGGTGGACGACATAGTTCGCGAACCGTTTATCTTGTATCCGGCAAAGCCCAGGCCCAGCTACGCAGATCATGTGGCAGGCCTGTTCGAACGGTTTGGCCATAGTCTTAGTGTTGCTTTCGAGGCAAATGAGATGCAAACAGCCATAGGTCTGGTGGCTGCGGGATTGGGCATTACTCTCGTGCCCGGTTCCGTGCAGTGCATGCAAAGAGACGATATCGACTTTATTGCCTTTAGCGCGCCCAATTTCACCTCTCCCATCATGATCAGTTGGTCCAAAGGAAATGATTCGCTATTTCTTAGAAATGTTATTGATCTGGCCAAAAGGATGGTTATCGCTTATTACCAGCCATAGGAAGCGTGAAGGGGCAGAAATGTTCGGCCTGGATGGCTTGTTAGCTGATACTTAAAAGGTATTGATTCGCCCAAAAATGATATTGGACGCTGCTTGATCCGATTCCTATACTTTCTAGCGTCAACTACTTAGCGTTAGGAAGTTCATGGGGCCAATTATCAATGATATTAACTGCTTGATTGTTGATATTCCGACTATCCGTCCGCATAAGATGTCTGTGGCCACGATGGGAACGCAGTCGATGGTGGTCGTGCGGATACAGGCTTCAGATGGCGTTGAAGGTATCGGAGAGGCAACGACAATAGGTGGGCTGAACTACGGCGGCGAAAGCCCCGAGAGCATCAAGACCAATATCGACGCCTATTTCCGGCCCCTATTGCTGGATAGGCCGGCCAATCGGCTGGCTGCGTTGCGCCAGTTGATATGTAAAAACATTAAAGATAATCATTTCGCCAAGTCGGCGATCGAAACCGCCCTGTACGATGCTCAGGCCAAGCGGTTGGGCGTGTCTGTCAGCGACTTGTTCGGCGGCCGAGTTCACGAATCGATTCCTGTGGCCTGGACTTTGGCCAGCGGCGATACGCAGTTCGATATCGCCGAGGCGCAAAAAATGCTTGATTTGCGGCGCCATAATGTTTTCAAGCTGAAGATCGGCATGCGTTCGCCTAGAGAAGATCTGAAGCATATCGACAGTATAAGAAGTGTCTTGGGTGACGATATCAGTATCCGCGTCGATATCAATCAGGGCTGGACCGAGACGCAGGCGGTGCGCTATCTGCAGGCCCTAGCGGATGCCGGGGTCGAGCTTGTCGAGCAGCCCATTCATTACAAAAATCTTGCGGGCATGGCAAGGCTTACCGCGCTTGGGCGCGTGCCTGTCATGGCCGATGAGGCTTTACGCGGCCCGCAAGATGGGTTCCGTCTGGCCGTTGGCCGTTGCGCTGATGTGTTTGCCATCAAGATCGAGCAGGCCGGTGGTTTGCAAGCCGCCCGCGATCTGATCTCGATAGCCGAGGCGGCCGATATATCTCTGTATGGCGGCACCATGCTTGAAGGCTCGATTTCCACCATTGCGGCCGCGCAGCTGTTTTCAACCGTCGGCAGCCTTGAATGGGGCAGTGAAATGTTCGGCCCCCTATTGCTGAAGGACGAGATACTCAAAACGCCTTTGGATTACAGCGATTTTTCGCTGAAGCTGCCTACAGGGCCAGGGCTGGGTATAGAACTGGACGAAGAGAAACTCGCTTTTTACACCCGCAAGTTCTAAAGGCCAGGAAGGAAAAGCGACATGTTGTTCAAAGTAGAAATGGTAGTGAATATTCCGCTGGACGCCAATCCGGCGGCAATCGCCGCGATAAAAAAGCAGGAAAAAGAATATTCGCAGAATTTGCAGAAGTCCGGTAAATGGCGGCATATCTGGCGCGTGGCCGGCCAGTATGCCAACGTCAGCATTTTTGATGTGGACAGCACTGAAGAGCTGCATGACATATTGCTGGCCCTTCCTTTGTATCCCTATATGGCAATGGAAGTCGAGGCGCTATGCCGCCACCCGTCATCGATTCGTGATGATGATCGATAATTTCTAGCTATTATCCGCGTCGAATCTTCTGGAGCGGGGCAAACGAGTCAGGCCTGACTCCAAAGCATCGTGTCCATGCTGCGGCGTTGCACCCAATGGCATGCTCGCACGGCGTCAAGTCCGCAATGCCTGTTTGATGGTATCAAGATGCAGAGCCCGCGTCTTCAGTAAATCTTGCAGATGCCTGCTCTCTGATGCGAGCTGTACGAGATGGGTGCGGCATTTTCCTATGGCATCGTCCGCGATGCTTTCCAAACTGATTCGCACAGCCGTTTGCAGAGCAGAATATAGACGATCCAGGCTGACGCCTATGACATGAGATTGGATCGCCAGATCCGCTGCGGATTCGTCTGCATTGTTGTGATTGGCTGGCGTGCCGACGGCTACCTCTTCATAATTGATATTGCAGCTTGACACGATGTTTATTGTTGAAAAATCCAGCTCCAGATCGTAGTCGGACAATTCATGTCCTATGGTGTGATTCACAGCCTCTTGCAGCAATTGCGTTACTGCCTTGCATACCGCGTCTGTGTCGCGGGCTGATGCATGCCTTTCCAGCAGCTCGGGCAAGGCCGGGATAACCGTGCGCCACGCGGTCGTAATAATGCGTTTCTTTTTAATGTCGAGTGACGTCCGTTCTGATTCCAGGGCGCCATCCAGTTTTTCCAGGCGGGGCAGCGTCTCGGAATGAATAGTATGCAGCACGTTTTCTTCTAGGTGATGAAGCAGTGTTTCGGCAGGCTTTCTCTTTTTGTACTGCAGAGCAGGTTCAAGGGTGTTTTGCAAGGCTGCGTAAAGCCGCTCGAACCCCGCTTCCTCCATGGCTTGGGCGGTTTGTTCCTGGGTGCGTGCGACATGGGTCGAAATGGAAATCGGTCGTTTGAGCAATGACGGAGCCAGCCCCATGGATATGAGCTTTTCCAGTGCTCGCACCCTTACGTCATTTTCCTGCATGCTGCGATTTTGCGCTGTCTTATTACGCAAGGTTTTCTGTATTTCCCCGTCGACCTCGTCTTCATCGATAACGTCACTTCGCGTCACAATGGGCAGCAGCGGCTTGTTACGGTGCAGTTCACGGGCCAGTTCGTCCAGTTCTTGAACTTGTCCAGGCGACGTGGAACTGGTCAACCAGAGGACGCCATCGGCGCTGTCGGTGAGGCGCCGAGTCAATGCGGCGTTTTCAAGCGTTGCTGAATGCAATCCTGGCGTATCAAGCAACACAAGTGACTCACCCAGAATGACGCCCTGTGCTTGTGCGGTGGTTTCGGTTGTCCCTTCTTTGAAGGCGTCGGTAGCTTCCATGACGCAACCGTCGCTGATGCGGAAGTAGCGTATTTCCTTACCCAGTGCCGACATGCGTCCAGCCAGAAAATTGCAAAAAGAGCTTTTGCCCGCGTTGAACTTGCCGAATACCAGCAACATGATTTTATCGTTGAATGTGTCGGCCAGCGCGTGGGCGGGCTCTAAAGCCTTCCATTGCCGGGTCCAGTCCTGCATGCTCGTTTGCAGGTCTGCATTGATGATGCGCACCTGTTCGGCCAATGCGCTGTGTTGTTGCAATATTACGCAAGATAATGGATGCGCGGACAACTCGTCAGTGAGGCGCTGGAGCCAGCTTTCCAGGTTATTCAAGATTTCACTGATGTCGCGGTGCGAGAGTTCAAGCCCTTCGATCGTCGCAATGAAGCGTTGCTCGTTATTTACGGTCATATTTGCGTGATCGTTTCCAGTGCTTGCAATGCAGCCAGCGCTTTATCAGTGGTTGCTACGCTGTGTTCGGCGTCAGCGATCTGCGCAAGCAACATCTTTTGGTCTGCCGAAATCTCGAAGTAGCGAGTGAACTGGCGGTGTAATGCCGTCCGTCCGGACGCCGTGCAGAAGATATTATGAAGGTCTTTGCGATACTTGACCGACACGCCCATGACGGCAACCATGACCGTGTTCAGGCTGGCGGCGGATGTTTGCTGTTCCGATGGAAGCTCAAGCACGCCATGGCGTGTCAGAACGCCATTGAGATAGATGCATGCTTGTGAGTAGGCGATCTGAAGGCGTGCACGCTCTATTTTCCCCGCCGTGAGTCTGAACTGATCCTCGGCTGCGTCGGGCGTCAGGGAGTGATCGACACCCCGAACTTCCAGTGTCTTTTGCATGTCATGTTCGACTTTGTCGAGCGCGCCGAAAATATCCCTATCGAAGCGTTGACGCTGTTGCTGTTGCTTGCTGTACAGATCGGCCAGCATGCTGGCATAAGAGTCGCTGAGTTGCCGCAGCTCGGAACGGATCGTGTTCAGAAGCATCTGCTTTTCGTGAGACCGGGCTTGTGGAACTTTTTTGAGCGCTGCGCCCAGCGCGGCCTTCAGGGCAGGAATTCCGCTCTTGCTTACCAGCAGCGTCTTACCTTCTTGTTTGCCTTTCTGATGACGGGTGGATGACACAATGTTCAGCGCCATGCCGGGTGCTTGCGCCAGGATAGCTTGACTGACCTTTTTCAGCTCGGCGTCATCCGCCAGTTGATCGGCCTGCGAAAGCACTAACAAGGTCTGGCGCTGTGTTTTTTTGCCATCGGCATCGAGTTCATGCAGCAGACGGCGTTCGTCTTCGTCCAGCTCACCTTCTTTCGCAGCATGCACAACCAGGCGGATGTCCGATTGCAGCCAGGCGGCTTGCGCAGCAAGCCGGTCATCCGCATTGCCGATATCTGCGTCCAGGCCTGGGGCATCCAGCCAGCGCACATCGTCGTGCAGGTGTTCTGCAAGTGTCGTGGTTTCCCGCTTGTCGGCGACTGAAAATGCATCGTTGCCGATAAGCTCGTTGAGCAGCTGGCTTTTGCCATGATTGAATTTACCAACGACGGTAACAACAGGAATATTCTCGCCTGAATTCAGTATTAGAAGACGTGCAAGGTCTTGGGTGCGGTTTGGCAAGACGGGCGGAATGTCGCGCTCCGCCCGGACGTGGATGTCTTGTCTGGACAATTCTGGCCTCCGGATGCGCTCAGGCTCCAACCAGTCGGGGGCGGTTAACGATTTGCTTATCCTCGCCATCGATCAGCGGGCTGAGGGTCAGGTCAAATTCAATTTCAGCAAATGGGCCGTCCAGTCCGTTAGCCTTGATGGTGGCGTCATCGGTACGTTCGAGCACGGGTGGCACAAGGCCTTCCCGCGTTGCGTAGGCGAAGTCGTCGTTGAGCAGCGGATCGCCGTCGATATTGATCTGAGTGGTCAGCTTGCGGTGTCCGTCAGCGGTGACAAAGAAGTGAATGTGTGCAGGGCGGTTGCCATGGCGACCCAGCAGATTCAGCAATTCCTGAGTCGGGCCATCGGGCGGACAGCCATATCCGTGGGGAACGATGCTCTGGAAGCGGTACTGACCCTTATCATCGGCAATGATAGTGCGACGCATATTGAAAGGCGCTTGCTCGCCGGTAGGGTCGAAATGCGAATAAAAGCCTTTGGTATTGCAATGCCAGACTTCGACCTTGGCGCCGGGTATTGGCGCGCCATCGGCGCCACGCACCGTTCCGTGCATGATCAGGGTATGACCATCGGTGTCGCTGCCGTCGTCCAGGCGCGCAAAGCCCTGCTCTACCGGGGCGCCGGAAACGTACAGTGGGCCTTCAATGGTACGAGGCGTGCCTACTTGAGCACCCAGGGCCTCGTCTTCGGCATCCATGCGCATGTCGAGGTAACGGTCAAAGCCCAGACCTGGCGATAGTAGGCCCGCTTCGCCGCGCGTGCCGAGGCGGTTCAGATAGGCAACGCCGGCCCAGTATTCATCAGACGTAATATCAAGATCTTCAATGGCCTTATACAGATCGGACACTATGCGGTAAATAATTTCCTTCGCGCGCGGGCTGCCGGCAGAGCCGTCCATGCCTGTGGCCAAACGCAGGAAGTCCTGAACTTCCGAGGAATCGAATATTTTGATGCCCATGATGTTTCCTTAGGGGGAGAAATGAATGATGGGGAGTCGTTGAGACTTGACTTACCATTAAATTAATATGCGGGTTATGCCGTACGGATAACGACCATGCCCGGGCAGGGTTGGATATAAGTGCGGCCTGTGATAAAGAGTAGAGGCGAGGCCTGTATCTTTTCCAATACTAAATGCGCATCAACCTATACCTTAAAAGTATTTTTTGTGTATTTATATGAAAAATCAAAGGTCTACGATTATTAAAATAAGCCTATTGTGGTTTACCCTAGGTGGGGCCTTCGTTAAGCATCCATCGCTATACACCAGGGATGGCTGTCCTGCGCTCTGGCATTGAGGGCGCGCGCGACAGTTCGAAATTCTTGGCCTGCGTTCTTCAATTCATACCTTTAAGGTATTTATGCAGTCCAAAAAGTTATTGGACGCCCGCGCCACGGCGGTAGAGCATGTCGTGCATGCCTTGATGTCGATTGCCGATCGCTTGCTGAAAGCTCCTGAGGACTCGGTGTTGCTGAATGGCGAAGCGCCGAGTTTCAGCGCGGCCATCGGTTTTGTGGAGCTGCCAATGGCAACAGGCCGGCGAAGGCCGGCCGTCCCGTGGCGGCCCAGGCGTCCGTCGCGGGTCAGGTATAGACCTCGGTGAAGGATGGGACGAGATCGCCGGTATGGTAGAAGATGCCGCTGCCGAGCTGGTCTTCAGTCCAGGTGGTGACGGGCCTGTCGCGCTGACCGAGGTAGCCGAGGCCGGCGAAGGTTTCGTTGCGGTTGCCGCTGGGGTCGAAGAAGTAGATGGTTTCGCCGCGGGTGATGCCGTGCCGGGTGGGGGCGACGTCGATGCGCACCTTGCGCTTGGCCATGATGTCGGCGGACTTGAGCACGTCGTGCCAGGAGTCCAGGAAGTAGGCGATGTGGTGCAGCCCGCTGCGCGGCCCGCCGACGAAAGCGATGTCGTGCGGGGTGGTGGTGCAGGCCAGCCAGGTGGCGGCCTGGATGCTGTGGCCGGGCCCGGCCACGACTTGTTCGGTCAGGAAGAAGTCGAGCACTTCGATCATGAAGCGGGTGTTGGTTTCGACGGTGTTGACGCCGGCCTCGAGGTTCAGTTCGCACATGAGCAGGCAGTGGTCGAGCCAGTGCGCGCCGCTGCCCTTGATGTCGTCGGGCCAGGGGTCGGGGTTGAGCGAGCCGACGTCGGTGCCGACCAGTTCCTTAGTGGCGTACAGACGCATCTCATGGCCGCTGGGAAGGTTGAATTGCAGCTGCCGGCCGGTGAAGGGCAGGGTGCCTTCGGGCAGCATGGTGGTGGGGATGCCCCAGGCCTCGATGCGCGGCTGGAGCTGATCCAGGTCGGCTTCGCTGCGCACTTTGTAGGCGATGTGGTTCAGGCCGGCGCGGTCGGAAGCGGTGAGGATGAGGGAGAACTTGTCCCATTCGTCCCAGCACTTGAGGTAGACGTGGCCCTGCTTGTCGCGGGCGACGATTTTCATGCCGAGGACGTTTTCGTAGTGGTTGATGGCGGCGTCCATGTCCATGACTCTTAGGCTGGCGTGGCCGATTCTCAGTATTGCGCTCATGGTGTTTCTCCTGGTGTGTTCGACGATGAGTTGATCTTGGGTTGATGGGGACAGTGTGGCCTTCTCAAGCGGGGCTGCACAACGGCTTACGCAGCGGGGAATCGACTTCGATCAGAACGTTGCTTGTTGGCGCGGCGCGGCAGGCCAGCGTGTAGCCTTGAGCTTCTTCCTGTTCTGTGATGTGGGCGCGGCTGACGGGGCCCAGCTTGCGCACGTCGCCTTCGACGACGCGCACCTTGCATACGCCGCAGCCGCCGCTGGCGCAGCCGACGGGGATGCCGCGCTTGCCCAGGCGCGCCATGCCATTGAGCAGACTTTCGTCCAGACAGCAGGCGTATTCGTCGCCGCTTGGCAGTATGTGGACGGACACCTTGGGGCGGGAAACAAACATCTCTGGGCCTCAGATACGTTTGAACAAGGCGCTGCGCGCGCTGCCGGCATCGACTGCGGACAGGAACTTTTCGGTATAGATGTCCCGCTCGAAAAGGCGGCCCTGCATCAGCGTGGCGATACAGGCTTCTATCATGGCGGGCGGGCCACACAGATAGGCCTTGCGGCCCGAGAAGTCGCCGCCCACATGGGCCCTGGCGACTTCATGCACGTAGCCGCGCGCGCCTGGCCAGTCCGAGCCTTCGGGCTCGTCCGACAGCGCCGGCACGTATTCGAAATTGGGATGGCGCTGGGCCAGCTCGCGCAGGCGGGCGTCGTAGTAGAGTTCCTCGCGGGTGCGCTGGCCGTAGAACAGGGTGATAGGATTCTGGCAACCGCCGTCCAGCAGTTCCAGTATCATGGCCAGCGGGCTGGACAGCCCCGAGCCGCCAGCCATGAACAGCAAGGGCAGCCCGGCCGAGCGGCGCACGAAGAAGCGTCCATAGGGGCCGCTGAACGACAGGCTGTCGCCGGTCTTCAGGTTTTCGTGCATCCAGGTGGTGCCTGCGCCGCCGGGCACGATGCGCACGTTCAGCTCGATCTCGGATGCTTGTCCGTCCGTGTCTGGCGGGTTGGCGATGGAGAAGGCGCGCGTGCCTTCCACGCCCGGCAGCCGTAGCTGCACGTACTGCCCGGCCTGGAACTCGATGGCAGTGTCCAGCGCCAGATGATAGGCCTTGATGGTCGGCGTCAAGGCCTGCATGCGCAGCACGCGGGCCTCGAAGTCCCGCACGGGAATGATGCGCGCGTCCGGGTCTTCGTCCACGTCGGCTTCGATCACCGCGTCATCGTTCAGCGTGGCGCAACAGGCCAGGGTCTTGCCTTCGTCGCGCTCGAAGTCCATCAGCGCGAAAGGGTTGGCATCGCCGTGGTCGACCTCGCCTTCCAGAATCTCGACCTTGCAGGTGCCGCACAGCCCATGGCCGCAGGCGTGCGGAATATAGATGCCCTGGCGCAGTGCCGCGTCCAGCAGGGTTTGTCCTTCCTCGACGTCTATGGTGGCGCCCAGGGGTTCTATCGTCAGTTGGTAGCTCATCGCTGCGTTTCCTTCTTTGCCGTGTGCCGCGCGGGCGGCCGCATGCCCGCCCGCGCATGGCAGCGGGCTCAGCTGTGGCTGCCTTCGATGCCGGTCAGGCCGGGCGTGCGAAAGCGGATCACATCCTTGTGGCCCAAGCCGTTCTGCTCCAGCGTGCGCTGGGGGTCGGGCTGCCAGGGCTGGCCCGACTTGAACCATTGCGCTTGGCTCCAGTCGATATGGGCGAAGTCGGGATGCTGGCCATAGATGCCGGGCAGTATCTGCGTGGGCAGCGCGGCGAAGGGCGTGTCGCCAGGCAGCGGCATGCAGATTGGCGAGCAGAAGGAAAGATGGTCTTCCCAGCCGATGTACAGCAGCGGGGCGGGGAAGTTTTCGCGGACGTCTTTCGTGGGGAAGTCGTATTCGCCCAGGGTGCGTAGTGCCATGTTTTGTCTCCTTGTCTATGCCGATGGGCCTATTTGTCCTGGCCGTTCCAGGCGGCGAAGTTCTTCTGATCGGGCGAGCCTTCGAATTCCAGGTTGTCCTCGCCGTTGCGGATGTCGTACCAGTCCAGCACGGCCGCCAGTGGGTCGAAGCCGGGCGCGGTGGGATCGACGTCGGGCTTGAAGCAGTTGCCCTGGTAGATCTGATGCACCGGCAGCCACGACTGCTTGAATTTCTCGGGTTCGCGGTCGAACACATGCTTGCAGCCGTCGCTGCAGAAGTGGTACTTGTCGCCCAGGTAGGTGGATTCGCGATAGCAGATCTGCGTGGGCTCGTCCGGCTCGGTGAAGGCCATCGGAATTTGGCAGGTGGTGCACAGCATGGGCAGCGTTGCGTTGTAGAAGCGCTTGCCTTCTTGCTGAAGCTTGCGGTAGTGCAGCAAGCGCGGGCGGTATAGCTTGTCGAAAGTCTCCGGGTACTTCCGTGAGAGCCAGTCCAGTTCCTCGTCGGTGGGCACCCAGGTATGCATGGCGGCGGCGCCGCAGTAGTTGTAGAAAATGTTCCAGGCCTGGTGGCTGATGTGGTCTTTCTCTTTGATGGCCTGCTGCCAGCCCATGGGCTCGCGTATGCCGTAGCGCGCCAAGTCGCGGAACAGCGCGGTGCCGTTGGCCTCGCCGTACATTTCCCAGGCTTCGCGCCAGCTCATCACGCGCTTGGGCAGCATATAGTCCTGCATCATGGCCACCAGCGTCAGCACGCGGTAGCCGCGCCAGAACCACTTGTCTATCCAGGCCTGCACGATGGGCACGTTGCCCGGATCCTGTTCGAGCATGAACTTGATGCATTCGATGCCCAGCGTCATGTGGCGCGACTCGTCGGACTGCGCGGAGAAGCCGAAGGTTACGGTGGCCAGGTCGCCGTTGTGCGCCGCACCCGACATGAAGGGCACGAACAGCAGGTTGGTAAGCACGTATTCGAACGAAAAGCTGATGGCTGTCAGGAACTCGAAAGGGCCGGCGGTCAGCGCGTCTTCGAAGAAGGACTTGGGTACCGACAGATACCAGACGCGGTCGAACCACTGGTGCGAGTTGTGCATGCCGTTGAAGTACTTGTTGTAGTGCGACAGCGCATGCGTTTCGGTCTGGAAGTGGCGCAGCTCGTCTATGGCCTGCATCTGTGTAGCCACGCGCGCGCTTTCGCCGGTAAAGTGGCGGCCCACGTGGGCGAAGCCGCGATAGGCATAGTATTCCAGCGGCGTGACACCCTGGATGAACAGCTTGAGCGCGTTGACGTACCGCGCGTCGGTGATGCCAAGTTGACCGTTGTTCTGCGCGAAGGCCTCAATGACGGCGTAGAGCTTCTTTTCTTTTTCGCCCTGGTATTTCCAGTAGGCGTCCATGGTCAGGCGGAAAGGGTCTTCCCACTTGTCCCAGTCATGGATTTTGATGCCTTCGTATTTGTCGTAGGGAAATACCCTGTCCATGGGCTGGTAGGTGGTTTCCCAGCCCAGGCCGCGCGTCATGGCCGCGTAGCGTTCTTTCAGGCCTAGTTTCTTGCGTGTGACTCGTGTGTCCATCTGTCTGTCTCCTTGTTCCGCGATCGTCGGGCGCCGGGGTGCTAAGAGGGCGGCGTCCATGGGGGGCGATGCCTGTGCGCGGCGCGTCAGCCGCGCCAGCTCAGCGTCAGTTGCTCGTCGTCTTCGTCGATGTTGCCGGATAGCGTGACCAGGTTGACGTGCAGTTGCTGCAGGTCGAAGGGCCGGCCAGTCTGTTCTTCTACACTGCTGCGCAGGATGGTCAGGCGGTCCGGGGCGTCTATCTTGACCAGGCCGGGCGAATAGACGGCTTCGGCCTCGGGGTTGTCCTGCAGGATGGCTTCGACGACGGGGCGGGATTCCTCGTTGGACTGAAAGGCGATGAAAACTTTGGAAAGGCTGGTGTTCATGACGGTCTCCTTGTCAGGTGGTGCGCAGGCCAATCTTGGCCAGGCGGGTGTCGAGTTCTTCGCGCACGGCTTGCAGCGCGGCGTCGCCATGCGCGTGCAGCGCCAGTTCGGCCAGCGGTACCAGCGCTTGCTGCGCCTGCGCCACGGCTTCGTCCGTCCACTGCTGCAGTAGCCCCAGGTTCTCGGGCGATTCGGCCGCTGCGACCTTGAGCACGGCGTCCACCCAGCGCGCCGACTCCTTGTGCCATTCGGGCATGAAGGCCGTCAGCATGGCGATGGCGCTGCCGCCCTGCGGCGTGACGTGGTCGTCCACGTACTGGCCGTAGACCAATGGATAGAGCAGCCCGTCCAGCGCCAGGTTCTGTGTGACGAACAGTTGCAAGGGATCCTGGATGACGAAGCTGTCCTCCAGCATCTTGCGCAGCGGCTGCCAGGCCTGGTGCGTCAGCCAGTCGGCTTTGCCGGCATCGAGCAGTTCGGTGCCGTCGCCCAGCGACAGCCCCAGACGCGTCAGGTATTGCGCAGCTCCCAGATGATCCATGGCGTGCATCAGCGCAGGAGCGGTCAGAGCGGTGCCGCAGGCGCGGCTGCAGATGCCGCAGTTGTTCATGTTGCCGCCCCAGGCCGCGTGGCGCAGCGGTATCAGCACCGTCGCCGCGGCATCGCGCAGGCCGTGGGGCATGGAACCCAGCAGGCCGCGCGACTCGACGAACTGGTAATTGGCCTCCATGGTTTCCTGCTGGCGCGCGCGCGTCATGGTCCAGGTGGCGTAGTAGTACTGGCGCGGGTCGCGCAGCACGTTCCAGTCGGCCATGCGGATGGCCGTGCGGCCTTCGTCGAACAGTTCGTGGCCGGGCTCCCAGGTGGGGCGGTAATGAAAGTTCTCACAAGGCTGGGTGCTCAGGATGGCTTCCAGATAGCGCGAGGCGGGCTTGTCGCCGGTGTATGGGGCGACGCGGTCGAAGGTGTGGCGCAGAGGAGTGATTTCCTTGGCTTGCAAATCTATGTTCATGGGGTTTGTCTCCTTTGTCGTAGCATGACGACGCGGTTGGCGGCACAGAAGGCGTCGAAGGCCTGGGGCGGCAGCATCAGCTCCACCACCAGTTCTTCCCAGCCTATGGAAAACTCGAACATCACGAAGCCGTCCCGCTGTTCACATATGCGCACGTAGCGCTTGTTGATGTCGCAAGGCGGCAGGGCGGCGGCTTGCTGTGCATGGGGCGCGATGGCCATGGCTTGTCTCCGTTTCGGTGTTGTTGTGCGGCTCCGGCCTGCTTCTTTCCTGGTAAGGTTTGTGCTCGGAGACGTGTTCATACCCTTGTTCGAGCAAAAACCGTGCCAACCTCAAAAATATCGACAAACCTAGGGTAAATGCTGATTAATCCATGCTGTCGGCAGGGAAAGACTGACGGCTTGTCGCCTCGGGCGAACCGCATGCGGGCGCGCCGAGGACTTACCTTGCATTGCGTCATGATCAAATGGTGAAAATCCCATGAAACGGCTTAATCAAATGCGCATCAGGGAAAACATGGGGGGCCTCGCGGCCTTCAAGAACCGATAATCAGCCTGCATAAATATCGATGATCGACATGTGTCCTAGTTCTACTCCCACTCTTCCTTCGGATAGCGACCTGCGCAGGCTGCTGCGCTTTTCCAGCCCGGACGGCTGTATCTGGCTGGCGGGCCAACGCATGCTGCTGATGCACGTCGACGCGCTGCAGGCACTGCGCAAAGAGATCATTCAGCGTATCGGGCCCAAGCAGGCACGCTGGCTATTGATGCGCGCCGGGCATTCCGCCGGCGAACGCGACGGCATGCTCGCGCGCCAGATACGGCCGCATCAAAGCGTCTTCGATGCCTTCGCGGTAGGCCCCCAGCTGCACATGCTGGAAGGCGCCGTGCAGGTCGAGGCCGAGCGTTTCGAGTACGAGATGCATGCCGACCCCGCGCGTAGCCATTTCCACGGCATCTTCAACTGGCGCAACAGCTGGGAAGCCGAAGTGCACCGGCTGGAATACGGCTTGCAGGACGAGCCCGCGTGCTGGATGCTGCTGGGCTATGCCTCGGGGTATTCCAGCGCCTTCTTCCAGCAGCCCGTGCTGTTCAAGGAAAGGCGCTGTGCGGCATGCGGGCACGAGCATTGCCAAATCGAAGGCCGTTTCCTGCACGAATGGCCGGCCGACGAAATCGATACCGACCAGCAGCCTCCCTCGGTGCTCAACACCATCCATGCCTTGCAGGAAGAGGTCGAAACCCTGCGCGGCCAGCTGCGGCAAAACAGCCGCAAGACGGGGCTGGTGGGGCAGTCGCCCACGTTCGAACGCGCCTTTCTGCTGCTGCAGCAGGCCGCGCCCACACAGGTGACGGTGCTGCTGACCGGCGAAACCGGCGTCGGCAAAGAGCAGTTCGCCCGCGCGCTGCACATGATGAGCGGCCGCGCGGACAAGCCTTTTGTGGCCATCAACTGCGCCGCCTTACCGGCCGAACTCATCGAAAGCGAACTGTTCGGTGTGGAAAAGGGCGCCTACACCGGCGCGGTGCAGGCCAGGGCGGGCCGTTTCGAACGCGCGGACGGCGGCACGCTGTTTCTGGACGAGCTCGGCGAATTGCCCTTGGCGGCGCAGGCTAAGCTTCTGCGTGTGGTGCAGCAGGGCGAGATCGAGAAACTGGGCGGCACCGAGGTGCGCAAGGTGGACGTGCGCATCGTGGCGGCCACCAACGCCGATCTGGAAAAGGCGGTCGAGGCGGGCGCCTTCCGCCGCGACCTGCTGTATCGCCTGAACGTCTATCCAATCCACATACCCTCGCTGCGCGAACGGCCCGAGGACGTCCCCCTGCTGGCGCAGCATATGCTGCGCCACTACTGCGCGCAGCACGGCAAGCACATTCCGGGCTTTACCAGCCAGGCCATTACCGCGCTGCGCAATCACGACTGGCCGGGCAATGTGCGCGAACTGGGCAATATGGTCGAGCGCGGCGTCATCTTCACCCAGCCGGATCAGCCCATAGAGGTCACGTCGCTGTTTCTGCAACTGGCCGTGCCGCCCAGCGACAGGGTGGCGGCATCGGGCCAGCTGGAGTCCGCCGACGGCCAGGATGCCGGCACGGCGCCGGCCGGCGCAGCCCGGCTGTATCAGATGCTGCGCGAGCAGGGTCTGGGCCTGGAGGAACTGGAGACCATGCTGCTGCGGGAGGCGGTGGAGCAGGCCGGCGGCAATCTGTCGGCGGCGGCGCGCGCGCTGAAGATCACCCGGCCGCAGCTCAGCTACCGCATGGCGCGCATAGGCAAGCGCACGGAGGTTCCTTTTGGCGTTAACAGGCCCTAGCGCATTGAATGTGGTTTTGTTGTGCATACGCCCGGTAGGCTGTGTGGGGTGAAGCTGGCAAGCTTACGCAGCACTTTTGGCAGAAATCCATAAAGGATTGATGGAATAAATCCGATACCCATCCATCAGGTTCCTTCAGCGGCCAGCCTTCGTGCCGCTTCCTGCATTTCCGTGATTCGGTCAAGCACTTGAATCGTCTGGTCATAGAAAAACCGGCCGGTATCGGTCAGCCTCATGGGCCTGGTGGTTCTGTCCAGTAGTTGTACACCCACACAGCTTCGAAATATCTTAGCTGGTGTAATTTTATTTATACCTCCAGGGTATCGTCGCAGATGCAAATGATATTGGACGTTCGACGGAGTGTAATGGAACAATCCGTTCATGTCAGCGGAACCCCTTGTGAAAACAAGGCCGGGAAAGTCCAGCAGACAGCCTTGATCCGGTTTGCAATTTTTTGCGCCGATCGAAGAGCAAGAATACTAAAATAACTGGAGACAAGAATATGACTGTTAATCAAAGACGCCGCAGCCTGCTCAAGACCGGCGTGCTTGCCACTGCTGCTTCGGCTGCCACACTTGGAGCACCCTGGGTTCGTGCCGCTGGCAGGAATACATTCAAGATCGGCTATGTCAGTCCTGTGACAGGGCCATTGGCGGTGTTTGCCGAACCCGATAAATTCACGCTCGAGCAGGTCAAGAAGACAGTGGGCGAGGGCATCGTTTCGGGTGGAAAAAAATACGCCATCGAGATCGTATACAAAGACTCGCAGTCCAATCCAAACCGGGCCAGCTCGGCTGCGGCCGAGCTGATACTGCGCGACAAGGTCGACCTTGTGGTTGCCGCCAGCACTCCCGCCACCACCAATCCCGTGGCCGATCAGTGCGAACTTAATGGGGTGCCCTGCATCACCAACGACACGCCTTGGCAGCCGCATTTTTTCGGTAGAAAGGGCGATCCAAAAAAAGGCTTCGAGTGGACATATCACTTTTTTTGGGGCCTGGAAGATGTCATCGGCACCTTTACAGGACTATGGACGCAGATCCCCACCGATAAAACGGTTGGCGCCTTGTGGCCCAACGATGAAGATGGAAATGCCTGGGGCGATGCGAAAATGGGTTTCCCTCCCGTGCTTGCCTCCAAAGGCTTCAAGGTGGTCGACAGAGGACGCTTTCAGACGCCGATCAATGACTTCTCTTCTTTTATTTCGGCGTTTCGTGATGCCAATGCCGATATCGTCACCGGCGTGGTGTCGCCCCCGGATTTTGCCAACTTCTGGAATCAGGCGGGGCAAAAGGATTTCCGCCCAAAAATCGTCACCGTGGCCAAAGCCACCGAATTTCCTGCGGCCATCAAGGCTTTCGGCGATCGCGCGGACGGCTTGACGGTGGAGTTATGGTGGAGCCCCGCCCATCCTTTCAACTCCAGCCTTACCGGACAGACTTCGCGCCAGCTTGCGGATGCCTATACGGCTGCAACCGGCAGGCCCTGGACCATGCCCGTCGGTTTCAAGCATTCCCTGTTCGAAGTTGCCATCGATACCTTGAAACGGGCCGGTGGCAAAGATCCCAAGGCAATTCGGGACGCCATCGTAGCGACCCACCTCGATACCATTGTCGGCCCCATCGACTTTAAAACCGGCCCTGTTCCCAATATCAGCAAAACGCCGCTTGTGTCTGGTCAATGGCAAAAGCGCGGCAAAGGGATGGATCTGCTCATCGTTGAAAATAGCCTGGCACCCAATATCGCGCGCCAGACCGAGTTGCAGGCCATCAAGTACGCCTAATCGGGCGCCGTTCAGTCATGCAGTTTTGCGATGGAGGCGGGCAGCAGCCGCCGCAGCCCGCCGCGGTAGGATATGCAACACGAAATCATAAATGAACAAAGCGTTTCACAGGTGAGTGCGCGAACGGCTCCGGCGCTGTTGACGCTAGAAAATGTCAGCAAGAACTACGGAGCGCTTCGGGTAACCCAGGAGATTTCGTTTTCCGTGCGGGAAGGCGAAACGCTGGGGATACTGGGCCCCAACGGCGCGGGAAAGACCACGCTCTTCAACCTCATCTCCGGCGACGTCAGGCTGGATTCTGGCTCCATTCGTTTTGCCGGAAATCAAATTTCCGATCTTCCTCCGCATCAACGGTGCCGAGCGGGCATAGGCCGTAGTTATCAGGTTCCCCAGCCGTTCGGAAACATGACGGTATTCGAGAACCTGGTTACCGCTGCGTGCTTCGGCGCCCAACTGGCGGAGCGCAAAGCCTGGGATGTGGCCGGGCATGTATTGGAAAAGACAGGCTTGCGTGTTCATGCCAATAAGCCGGCAGGAAGTCTGACGCTCCTTGACCGAAAGCGCCTCGAGCTGGCGAGGGCCTTGGCGACGCAGCCCAGGTTGTTGTTACTGGACGAGATTGCGGGGGGGTTGACCGAGCGCGAGGCCACGGAACTGGTCGATGAATTGAAGCGTATCAAGGCCGAGGGCGTGACCATGATATGGATAGAGCATGTCGTGCATGCCTTGATGTCGATTGCCGATCGCTTGCTGGTAATTAATTTCGGCGCCAAGCTCGCCGAAGGCGATCCCGCCGAGGTCATGGGCAATCCCGAAGTACGCCGCGTTTACATGGGTATCGGGGCATGAACGATACATTGATCGAAACCCATGACCTGACGGCTTGCTACGGCGACGCGCAGGTTCTATTCGGCATCGACTTCCATCTTGATGACGGCGAACTCGTTGCTGTAATTGGGGCCAATGGTGCGGGGAAAAGCACGTTCATGAAGGCCCTGACGGGCTTGCTGAAAGTTCCCGAGGACTCGGTGCTGCTGAATGGCGAGGCGATTGGAGGATTACCGGTCGGGGAGATCGTTCGTAAAGGACTGGCGCTGGTTCCCGAAGGGCGCCGGCTTTTTCCCAGCTTGACCGTTGAGGAGAACCTTTTGATGGGCGCGTTTGCGCGCCGGCCCGGCCCGTGGAATTTGCAGCGGCTGTATAGGATGTTTCCAATACTGGCAGAAAAGAAAGGCCATCCATCGATGTCTCTTTCAGGCGGACAGCAGCAGATGGTCGCTATTGGCCGCGCCTTGATGAGCAACCCTCGAGTTTTGCTGTGCGACGAAATATCGCTTGGACTCGCTCCCGTCGTCATCAAGGAGATCTACGATTCGTTGCCGGTTATTGTGTCGGAGGGGATGAGCGTGGTCATCGTCGAGCAGGATGTCGTGGTGGCGCAAAGTGTTTCTTCAAGAGTCTACTGTTTTCAGGAAGGGCGGGTTTCTCTTGAGGGAGCGAGCAAAGACTTGACTCGCGATCAGATCGGCCAGGCTTACTTCGGGGTCTAATCATGATTGAAACTGTTGTTCAAGGGCTGCTTCTGGGCGGGTTGTACTGCCTTTTTGCCTTGGGCTTGTCGTTGATGTTCGGTGTGATGCGGCTTACCAATATTGCACAGGGGGATCTCATTGTATTGGGCGGATTTTCCGCCATAGTGCTGGCGCCATTGCTGGGCCTGAACATATGGGTGACCTGCGTTGTGTTGCTTCCGCTGGCTTATGTTCTGGGATATTTTTTGCAGCGCGGTGTCTTGAACCACGCCCTGGACAAAGATCCGCTGCCGTCTCTCGTCGTCACCTTCGGCCTTGCCATTGTGATTCAAAACGGGTTGCTGGAAATCTTCTCGGCGGATCCACGCTCCTTGGCATCGGGAGGGTTGAACACGCAAAGCATACATATCGGAGAACAATTTGCGGTCGGAACCTTGCCTTTGGCGATTTGTATCGTCGCCGCGTTAAGCACCTGTGGAATGCAATTGCTGTTTGACAAAACGGCCCTGGGCCGCGCATTTCGCGCTGTTTCCGACGATAAAGAAGTGGCGGAGCTGATGGGCTTGAATGCGAGGAAGATTTTCGCCATAGCTACGGGAATCGCTTTTGCATTGATTGCGCTGGCTGGCTTTTTCCAGAGTCTGCGCACGACAGTCTCGCCTTCCGACGGCCCTCAGCTTCTTTTGTTTGCATTCGAGTCGGTCATCATCGGAGGAATGGGGTCGTTCTGGGGCACATTCGTGGGCGCCATGGTGCTGGGTCTTACCCAGCAAGCAGGCTTCAAGATGGATCCGGCATGGGGTGTTTGGCTGGGGCATCTGGTTTTCCTTGCCATTCTGATTGCGCGGCCGAATGGCCTCTTCCCGAAAACCAAAGGCTAAAGCAATGAGCATGAATGTAAGTCGCGGTACCAAGGGCAGCCAGCTGAGCCTTGGCGTCGGCATGGGTCTGTGCCTGGTTGCAGCCACTCTGCCTTTTTGGGGCGAGTCCTCGTGGATGCGCGAGTTCGTTGAAATTGCCTGCTATTTCATTTTTGCGATGATGTGGAATCTGCTGGCCGGCTACGGGGGCATGGTTTCGGTTGGGCAACAGGCTTTCTTCGGGCTCGGCGGCTATGCAATGCTCAGCGCGGCCACTTTCTGGGGCGTCAACCCATTCGTGGCTATACCCCTGGCAGCGGTGGCGACAGCCTTGATCGCCTTGCCTGTGTCTCAGCTTGCTTTTCGGCTGCACGGCGGCTATTTTGCAATCGGCACCTGGGTCATCGCTGAGGTCTTTCGTTTAAGCATTGCGAATGTCCCCGCCGTGGGCGGTGGGTCGGGAACCAGTTTGACGGCCATGCGCGGTATGGACAGATGGGCGCGCGAGAGCGCGACCTATTGGGTCGCCCTGGCCTGCGTGGTGGCGTCCATTGCTTTTATCTATTTGTTTTTGCGCAGCAAGGAGGGCCTGGCTTTGCTCGCCATCCGGGACAATGAGGCGGCGGCGGAAGGGCAGGGCATCGCCGTGTCCCGAATGAAGCTGGCGGTTTATGTCGTTGCCGCGTTTGGCTGCGGGCTGGCCGGTGCGCTGTATTTTGTCAGCAATCTGCGTATAAGTCCGGATGCGGCTTTCGACGTGAACTGGACGGCTTTTGCGATCTTTATCGTCATGATAGGCGGGATAGGCCGCATAGAAGGTCCCATTATCGGTACCGTGGTGTTCTGGGCCTTGAACAAATTTTTCAGCGATTACGGGACATGGTATTTGATGGGCCTTGGAATCATCGCCATTGTTATGACGTTGTTCTTCCGTCAGGGAGCTTGGGGATATTTGTACAAAAAGCTGGGGTTTGAAGCATTGCCCACTCAGCGCAAGCTGAGGGATTGATTCCATTGATAAAAGGGTGAGGTGTCGTAGAGCGCAAAACGGTTATTCTAAATACTAGTATATTTAATGGTCTTGTACAGGTATGAGAAACGCCTAGAATAAAAAATCGTTCATCACAGGAAGGCGATCATGCGCAACCAGACACAACTCGTTTCAGAACAATACAATCCGGTGGCCGGCGCCTACCTGACCAGCGCCGTGCATGCCCAGGGCCAGGATCTGCAGGATCTGGCCGCGTTGGCCAAGGCGCATCCCGGCGCCCGGGTGCTGGATCTTGGCTGTGGCGCCGGGCACGTCAGCTTCGCTGTGGCGCCGTTCGCCGACAGCGTTGTGTCTTTCGACCTCTCGCGCGAAATGGTGGCGCTGGTGCAGCGCACGGCGGCCGAGCGCGGCCTGAATAATATTCGCGCCGAATGCGGGGCGGCCGAGGCTTTGCCGTTCGAGGCGGCCTCCTTCGACATCGTGCTTACGCGCTTCAGCGCCCACCATTGGGTCTGCATCCAGACCGTGGCCGAGCAGATCATGCGGGTTCTGAAGCCTGGCGGAAAATTGGTGGTCATCGATGTCGTGACACCGCAAAACGCCTTGCTGACGACGTATATGCAATCCATCGAGCTTTTGCGCGACACCTCGCATGTCCGCAATCGATCCGTATCCGATTGGGAAGCGGTGCTCAAGCGCGAAGGCTTCCAGTCCTTGGCATCGAGGCAATGGAAGCTGCCGCTGAATTTCGCGAACTGGGTCGAACGAATGCAAACGCCCGCCGAGCGCGTTGCCGCCATTGTGTCGCTTTTGCAGGCCGCGCCGCAGGAAGTGCTGGAGTATTTCCAGGTTGAGGCGGACAACTCGTTCGTCGTCGATACGGCCTGGATGGAAGCCGTCAAGCCCGCGTAGGCGAGGAGGGTGCGTGTTTCAATGGCTTCAATGCCATTCGAACACCGCCCTGGCCGAGCCCTTTGTCTGGATGTCGACGTTGCGGGTCTGGGTCTTGTTTTCGTAGGTGGCGGAAACCCGGTACTTGCCCGCCGGCAGCCGAACCAGAAAATAGGGGCCGTTCGCGTTGGCGTTCAGAACGGTGTCGTTCTTGGCGTTGCGTATGACGACGGTGACATCGGAAACATAAGCCGCCTTGCCGTCCAGCCTCTGGGCGAACGTCAGCGCCAGGGGATACTTGGGCATGGCTTGCTTGAAGGCGGTGGATTCATCGATGCCGATGCCGCCGGTCACGTATTCGATGCTTCCGGAGTGCTGGGCCGGCGGCAGTTGGGCGAAAGCGGCGCCGCCAAGAACCACACCCGCGAAAAGGGCTGCGCCCATCACGGATTTCCGGATTCCCTGCGCAAGCTTCGGTGTTGCGGAACGATGTTCGGTGTTTGTGGGAAACATAATGACCATTCTCCTTGGGTGAGCTGATCAAGCTCATTTTATACTCGTCCCCTTGGCTTTTGCGCTGCCTTTTTTCAGCAGCGCGCTGCATCCGTTGCTCTCGTTCGTGCCCAGGTTCAGCAAGGGCACCAGCGCGGCCAGCGGCGCGGCCACGACACCCAGGGCGACGGCCGCGCCCGCCCTGGCGGCTATGGGGCCCGCATAGACGCCCACGTCCGGCTTCTTGAACGTGCCTTGCACGTACAAGGGCGTGCGCAACGTGAATATGCGCAGCGTCTTGTTTTCGGGCTTGATGTCCAGGTCGAGCTTTTCCGAAGCCAGGTTGATCGTGCCGGTGATGTCGACGGTGGCGTCCTCGGTGTCCAGCTTGAACACGCGTGCCTGCATGAGGCCGTTCTTGACGTCGAAGTCGCTGACCATGCAGTTGAGCTTGACCTGCTCGTCGCCGAACAGTTTGACCAGCACGATGTTGGCCAGGTTGAGGCCCGCGGTTTCCAGCAGCAGGTGGCTGACAGTTCCTTTGCCGATGACGGCGCTGACCTGGCCGTTCGAGGTGCCCAGCAACTGCGCGAACGATTGGCCGTGGCCGGTCAGCGCCGCGTCGCCGTGCAGTTCTCCGAGGCTGGCGTGCATGCTTTCGGCGCCCGGCAGCAGCTTGCGCAGCTTCAGGTGGCGGGCGGAAACCTTCATCCTGGCCTGGATGTCGCGGTCGCTGCCGTTCAGCGTGATGGTCGATGCCAGTGTGCCGCCCGCCACGCCGAAGTCCAGCGGCGTAAGCGTCAGAACCTTGTCGTCCAGTTTGATGTCGGCCTTGACGTTTTCCAGGGGCAGTTGCTCGCTTTGCACGATTTTGTCGCCGGAAAACTGAATGTCCGCATCCATTCTGTCCCAGCTTGCCGTGTTGATGGGGCTGGCCGGCAGGGCCTTGTCCGGCGGCTGCTTGTCGCTGTCCTTGCCCAGCCCGATCAGCGGGCCGAGGTCTTTCAGGCGCAGCAGCCTGGAGCGCAGCGTTCCCTTGAGCAGAGGGCGGGGTTTGCGCATCAGGTATTCCACGCTGCCCTCCAGGTCGCTGGCGCCCACTCTGCCCTTGAAGTTTTCGTAACGCCATTGCGAGCGTCCGGGGTCGAGCAGGCCTGTCAGCCTGCCTTCCGTGGCATAGGCGGGCGTGTCCGGCAAGGCCAGGCCGGACAGGGGATTGAGGTCGGCCATCGAGGCGCCCTTGAGTTTCAGGGTAAGGTCGAGCGCCGCTAGATCGGTGGGGCGCGTGATCGAACCTTCGATGGCGACGGTGGTGGCGCCCACCTTCACGTAGGCCTGAATGGGGTAAGGCCTGGTCTGGCCGTTTTCCTGCAAAGACAGAATGCTGCCGGCCTGGCCTTGGCCGCTGATCCTGGCCTTGTTGTAGATACCTGAAGCTTTCCAGCCGATGCCGTAGCCTTGCGCCGTGGTTTCGTTCAGCGTGTTCAGGTTGACCTTGGCGTCCAGCTTCGCGCCTGGGTTCTTGAACTGGATGTCCACGTTGTGCAGGATGAGGTGCCGCAGGTCGAGGTTCCAGTTCGGGGGAGGGCTGTTTTCGGGCGGCTTCTCGGTCAACGACCAATTGTTGGCGCCGTTTTCCCCGCGCTCCAGCACGATGTCGGCATCTTGCAGTTCCAGGCTGGGTATTTGCACGGTGTGCGTGAACAGCGCCGCAAGGTTCAGCGTCACCGCCAGTTTGCCCACCTTGCCCATGTCCGGGGACGAGGTGCTCCACGCTGGATTGCCGATGTATATGTTGCGGGCCGTGATTTGCGGCCGGGGCAGCCACCCCGCCCAGCCGGCGGATTCCGGCTGCGGGGACAGCCATTGCACGGAAAGATCGCCGTCAAGGGAAACCGGCCGGTGGGTGAGCTCGCTGATCTGGCGGCCCAGCCACGGCCTGGCCATGTTCCAGTCCATGAGCGCCAGGACGGCTACGCACGCGGCCAGTATCAGGATCAATCCCAGGACGATTCCGACAATGACTTTTGCGTAGCGTGGCATATTGGCTTTCCCTTGTGGCGGCGGTGCGTGCCTGGCCGAACAGCACGCCTGTGTTTAGAGCCTACAAGGTTGGCGCGGCGCCCGCAAGGCCGTCGCGGCGGCTACGGTAAGCAATCTTTACCGGATGGCCGGACCCGCAATAGGTGAACCAAACCGCAAAGGCGGTCAGGCATGGGCGCGGAGCATGCCTTCGACAGCCTGGCCGATTGCCAGGATGCGCCGGTCTTGGCCCGCCGCGCCGCCTATCATCATTCCGGCCGGGGCGGCATCCGGTTCGTGCATGGGCACCGATAATGCGCATCCGTCGATCATGTTGACGATGCTGGCGTTGCGCAGCGCCAGCATGTTGATGCGGCTGTAGTCGCTGTCGTTGGCCAGGTCCGCGATGCGGGGGGGAATGATGGCGACGGCGGGCATCAGCATGGCGTCGTAGGGGGCGATGCGCGCTCGAGAGGTTTCGACGAGCGCCGCCCGGGCGGCCAGGGTGTCCAGATAATCGGCGGCGGTTTGCGAGGCGCCCCGCTCGATGCGGATTCGTACGCGTGGATCGTAGCTGGCGCCCTGCGTTTCGAGGTAGCGCCGGTGCCAGGCATAGCTTTCGGCGGCGGAAAAACCGCCTTTCGCATTCATCGAGGCAATGTCGCCGAATTCGGGAAAGGGCAGTTCCTGGATATGCGCGCCTTGCGAGGAAAGCCGGCTCAGGCTGCGCTCGAAAGCCCGGGCCACCTGGGGATCCAGCGCATCCAGGGCGACCGTCGTGGGCACGACGAACCGCAGTCCCTGCACAGGCGGGATGGCGGGCGTTTCGGGTGGTTCGCCGGCCAGGATCGAATCCATGATGGCGCAGCACTGCGCGCTGCGGGCAATCGGGCCCACGGAGTCCAACGTGAAGGACAGCGGTATGGCGCCGCTGCGGGGAACGCGGCTGGCGGTGGGCTTGAATCCCGCCAGGCCCAGGAACGCGGCGGGAATCCGGCAGGAGCCTCCTGTGTCGGTGCCCAAGGCGCCATGGGCCATGGCGCGTGCCACCGAGACGCCTGCGCCCGAGGACGAGCCGCCCGGAACCCGGGCCGCCTGCTCGTCCCAGGGATTGAGCGGCGTGCCGTAATGCGGGTTGACGCCCAGGCCGGAGTAGGCGAACTCGGTCATATTGGTTCGACCAAGGACGACGAAACCGGCGCGGCGCAGCCGCGCTACGGCGGGCGCGTCCTTGCTTGCCGGTTCGGCATCCGCCAGAATGGTCGATCCCGCCTTGGTGACTTGCCCGGCGATATCGAAAAGATCCTTGATGGAAATGGGGATGCCGGCATAGGGCGAGGGGGCCGCGCCGGCTTGCCGCAGCGTATCCATGGCGCTTGCGGCAGCCAGGGCGTTTTGCGCATCGACCAGGATGAAGGCGTTTCCGCCGTTTCCCTTGTCGTCGTGAATCCGGGCCAGGCAGGCTTCGGTCAGGGCGCGGCTGCTGCTGCGGCCCGCCGCGAGATCGCCCGCCAGGCTGGCCAGCGTGGGTTCGGAGGGTGTCATGGTTTCGCGATTCCTTATCGTGGATCCGTCGTCAAACGGGCAGCGGGACTATGTTATAGCCCAGACGGATGACGCGCGCGAGTACGGGGTCTTCCAGTTCGGCCTCGAACCTCGCCGAGGGGCGGATAGCACCGATGGCGGCCAGGGTTCCCCCGAACATGGCGGTGCGCGGCGCCAGCGAGTCCGAATCTGTGTAGCCGCGGATCAGTTCTGCGGCCGCAAGCAGCGCGTCCACCTTGCCTTCCTGATACAGGACGCGCCGGCCGTTTTCCTGGATGAAGCTCCTGAGGATCAGGCTGTCCCAGTGATCGGCCACCTCGTCGAAGGGCCAGACAGTGTCGGCGATAGGCTTGTCGCACATCTGTTTGGAGACGGACACGTCGTAGGCCTCCACCTTGCGGTCGGTGTGGTCGGAGCCCAGTCCCACGTGCAGCCGGCTGTCGGCGCCCACGAACAGCACGGTTTCCGCCTCTCCGCTGGATGCCGCGCCCCAGCATTGGATGTCGCCGAGGGTGGTAAGCCGTGAGGCGGACACCCGGTAGAACAAGGGCGTGCTGGCGGGCCGGGCGATGCCCAGGGCTTCCAGTTCGACGATGTGTTCTTCCACGGCGGCCTTGTCGCGGCCCGCCCAGCCGGCGATGACCAGGTCGTCGATGGCGAAGTCCGCCGGCGCCGCGCCGCGGCGGCTTTCGATGTTCAGCTTTAGAATCATTGTCACTGTTCCAGTGTTGAAGGCGGCATCGCGCCGCCCGAAGCCCGCCGCGTTCCGGGCGGGCAATCCGCCGGCCTGTTCGTCAGGCCTTTTCCGGCTCCAGGGACGCCGCCCGCTCGAGGCTGTCGAACATGGCGATGCGCCGCAGCAGCTTGCGTCCTTTTTCGGGATCGGCGGCGGCTTCGCGGATCTGGTCGCGGAACTGCTTGCGGTCGTTCTCGTCGCGGGCTTCCAGGTTGCGCTTGTTGCGGATGGTGTCGCCCTGGATCGCCTCCATCGTGACCGTGCGGCGCTGCAGGTCGTAGGAGTCGAGCGCGGCCTCGCCGGCTTCGCCCAGGATGACGCGGCCGAGCCGGTTCGACAGGTTCAGGGCATCGTGGATGCCGCCGTTCATGCCCATGCCGCCCAGGGGGTTGTTGATGTGCGCCGCATCGCCGGCCAGGAAGGTACGCCCAAGGCGGAACGATTTGGCGACGCGCTGGTGCACGCGGTAAAGCGTTACGTGCTGGACGTCGAAGTCGGCGCCGGGCGGCAGGACGCGCCGCATCGATTCCTGGATGTAGGCGTCGCTGGTGGCTTCTTCATCCGATTTTTCGGCGGCCACGGGCATCATCACCCGCCACGCGCCGACGATGCGCAGCAGGAAGTGCCAGCGCACGGGATCGGCCACATAGCTTACGGACGACACGCCCGGGCGCGCCGAGGCGAAGTCGAAGGAGGTGGTGATGACCAGGAATCGTTCCGTCCACGTGAAGCCGTCGAACTCGATGTTCTGAGCCCGCCGGACGATGCTGTTGGCGCCGTCCGCGCCGATCAGCCATCGGCAGCGGTGCTGTTGCGTGCCGCCGTCGATCTGCAGGCCGACGTCGACGCCTTCCGGATCCTGGCCGATGGATACGATGGGCGCGCCGAACTTGATGGTGAACAGGGGATTGTCCTTGAGGCGATCCAGGATGATGCGCGTCAGCTTGAACTGTTCGCTCTGCACTCGGTAGGGGTGGCGGGTAAGGTCCGAGATGGCCGAAAAGTTGAAGGTGCCGAGCTCGCCGTCGGCCGTCGAGCTGTACTGCACCGTCGGCGCGACCAGGCCCTGCGCCATCAGCGGTTCGGCAAAGCCCAGGTCGTCGAGCATGTCCAGGGTCGGCGGATGGAAGGTCGATGCCCGGGACTCCAGGCTCAGGCTGTCCATTTTCTCGCATACCGTGACCGGGATGCCGCGGCGCACGAGATCCGCCGCCGCAACCATTCCGACCGGGCCGGCGCCCGCGATGATGACTGGTACTTCTTGGGTCATGATGAGTGGATTCCTTGGTTTGCGCTCAGGCTGGATCGTAGTAGTGGATCTCGAGCAACACACAGCCGCCGTTGGATTTGAAGGGGCCGTGGTAGGCTCCGGGGGGGCGGCAGGCGTAGGTGTTGGGTGGAAACGCCTGCCCGCCTTCGCCGTTTTCGTCGTTGCCGACGCTCAGGTCGCCCGAGACCAGAAACACTTCTTCCCAATAGTCGTGCACGAAGGGCTTGGTGGTGAAGACGCCGGGGCCGAAGCGCAGCAGGCGGGTCTGCGAGCCGCGCTTGGCCTTTTCATCCAGGCCGCCCGTCAGGACCTTTTGCTGGACGTTCAGGCCGGGCGGATATCCCGGCGGCTGCTCCCAGCCGGACTCCATGTCGATGGTGTGAAATTCCTTGTGCTGCTTGTTGACTGCCATGATGATGTCCTTTCAGGGTTTGGCGGCTTTGACGTTGGCGATCTTGTCGAATTCGACATTGACCAAATGCTTGCCTTCGCGCTTGACCTCGCGCAGATAGACGTTCTGGGTGATGTCGCGCGTTTGCGGGTCGATGCTGATCGGGCCGCGCGGGCTTTCGAAGCTGAGCCCCTTGAGCGCGTCGATCAGCTTGGCGCCGTCCGCTGTTTTTCCGCCGGTTTTTTCGAGCGCCGCGTAAATGGCCGCCATGCCGTCGTAGCCGTCCACCGAAAGAAAGTTGGGACGGTCGTCGGGGCCGAACATCTGGGCGTATTCCTTGACGAATTTGCGGTTCAGGTCGGAGTCGTGCGCAGGCGAGTAATAACCCGACGTAATGGTGCCGACGACGCCGTCGCCCAGCGAGTCGATGAGGGTTTCATCGGTCAGGTCGTGGGTGCCGATGAGGCGTATGCCGGCCTTGCGCAGGCCGCGTTCGCGGTATTGCTTGACGAAGGCCACCGTGGCGGGGCCGGGCGGCAGGAAGACGAACAGGGCGTCGGGTTTTTCGTCCTTGACCTTTTGCACGTAGCTGGCGAAATCGGTATTGCTGACCGGAACCCGGACGCTGCCGACGATGGTCTTGCCCTCGTCCTTGAACGCTTTGCTGAAGGCTTTTTCAGTATCGATGCCGGGCGCGTAGTCGGCCACCAGCGTGTATACCTTGTTGATGCCGTGCTTGGCGGCCCATTGCGCCAAGGGGATGGCGGTCTGGGGCAGCGAGGACGACACGCGCACGATGTACGGCGAGCGCGAAGGAACGATGGCGCTGGATGCATTCATGACGATCATCGGGCGCTTGGCCTGGGTGGCGACCGGGGCCGCCGCCAGCGCCGAGGGCGTCAGCCCGAAGCCAGCCAGGATCTCGGCCTTGTCGGCCACCAGCAGGTGCTGCGCTTCGCGCCGATCGATTTCGGGCGCCATGCCGGTGTCGTCCTTGTAGATCATTTCTATTTTCCGGCCGGCCACCACGTCGCCGTGTTCCTTCAGGAAAACCTTGATGCCGTTGCTGATCTGCTGGCCGAAGGACGAGAACTCGCCGCTGAACGGAAGGATGACGCCGATCTTCAGCGGCGCCGGTTCCGCGGCGTGGGCCGCCGAAGCGCAGAAGCAGGCGGCGAAGGCCGCGGCGGCTATCGGCTTGAGGTAAGGCTTGAAGGGATTTTGCATTGTTTTGTCTCCGTGGTCGTGAGGTTGGCCGAGCAATGCTTTGTTCGACCGTGTTCAGGATTCGTCGATTGACGACGCGATGCCGGCATGTCAGCCGTAAACTCGGGTTGTTGATATTTTTGATATATATTCATACGATGACCGCATGAAAGTTCTTATGAATTAAATGGTAATGGCGCATGCGCCCATGCGACAAACGATTTGTTTTTCACACATGTCAAGTTTTTGGAAATAAGTCGATGCGTAGAAATATCCCGAGCCTGGGGGCGCTGCTGGCGTTCTCCACGGTGGCCAAGCACGAAAGCGTGACCGCCGCGGCGCACGAGCTGTCTTTGACGGCCAGCGCTGTGTCGCGCCAAATAGCTTTGCTGGAGGAGCAATTGGGCGTGGCGTTGTTCAGCCGGGTTCGCCAGCGTGTCATTCTGACGCGCGCCGGCCGGGTCTACAGTGCGAATATCGCCCAGACGCTGGACAAGCTCGAGCGGCAGACGCTGGAAATCATGGCGCATGAAGGAGAAGGGCGCGTGCTGGAGATCGCGGCGCTGCCCACGGTCAGCGCCCAATGGCTGATTCCCAGGCTGGGCGATTTCAATCGCGCTCATCCCGGCATCACGATCAATGTGCATGCCAGAACCAGCCGGTTTCTTTTCAACGAGGCGTCCATCGACGGCGCGCTCTACTTCGGGTCGGATTCCTGGCCGGGGGCGAAAACCGAGTATCTGTTCGACGAGGTTCTGCTGCCCGTGGGCAGCCCCAGAATCGCCAGGGAGCTGAAAAGCGCGGGGGCCGACAAGATCGTGCGGCAGCCGTTATTGCATTTGATGACCCGGCCCGATGCGTGGCGCGAATGGAGCGCCGCGGCGGGCTCCACGCATATCAACATCATGCGTGGAGCCCGATTCGAAGTGCAGTCCATGTTGATCGCCGCCGCATGCGCCGGGCAGGGCGTGGCGCTGCTGCCGCGTTTCCTGATCGACGATCTTCTGGACAGCGGGGCCTTGCGGGTGCTGTCCGATTTGTCGGTGCAAAGCCCTGGCGCCTATTACTTTGCCTATCCTGAAGACCAGAGCAACGAGGCTGCGCTGACCAAGTTCCGCTTATGGTTGACGGGCGCGCAAAGCGGGCTTTCCCACCCTGGGGCGTAACGGGGCTCCGGCTGCGAGCCATGAGGACTTCCCGGCTCGAGGCAGATGTCGTGCGGCCCGCGGGTTGCGCTGTTTATTTCAGGCCATCTTCCCATTGCAGGGAATGCACGTCGATGCCTTCTTGCGCCATTTCCCATAGCGGCGACATGTCGCGCAGCTTGCCGACCTGTTCGGTGATCAGCTTGACGGCGAAGTCGATTTCTTCTTGTGTGGTGAAACGGCCCAGGCTGAAGCGGATGGCGCTGTGGGCCAGTTCGTGGCTGCGTCCCAGGGCGCGCAGCACGTAGGAAGGCTCGAGGCTGGCCGACGTGCAGGCCGAGCCGCTTGAAACGGCCAGGTCCTTGACGGCCATGAGCAGGGACTCGCCCTCGATGTAGTCGAAGCTCAGGTTCAGGTTGTTGCACGAGCGCCGTTCGAGGCTGCCGTTGAAGTAAACCGCATCGAGCTTGGACAGCCCTTCCCAGAGACGGTCGCGCAGCTTGCCGATACGCAGGTTCTCGTCGTGCATTTCCAGGCGCGCGAGGCGGAAGGCTTCGCCCATGCCGACGATCTGGTGCGTGGGCAGGGTGCCCGAGCGAAAGCCCTTTTCGTGGCCGCCGCCGTGCATTTGCGCTTCGATGCGCACGCGCGGCTTGCGGCGTATGTACAGCGCGCCTATGCCTTTCGGCCCGCAGGTCTTGTGCGCCGAGAAGGACATGAGGTCGACGTTGAGAGCCTGCAGGTCGATGTCGACCTTGCCTGTAGCCTGCGCGGCGTCGACGTGGAACAGGACGCCATGTTCGCGGCATAGGTCGCCGATGGCCGGAATATCCTGGATGACGCCGATTTCGCTGTTCACGTACATGACCGAGGCGAGGATGGTGTCGGGCCGCAGCGCCGCCTTGAAGGCGTCCAGATCCAGCAGGCCGTCGCTCTGGACGTCCAGGTAGGTGACTTCGAAGCCCTGGCGTTCGAGTTCGGCGCAAGTGTCGAGCACGGCCTTGTGCTCGGTTTTCACCGTGACGATGTGTTTGCCGCGCCCGGCATGGAAGTGCGCGGCGCCTTTCAGGGCGAGGTTGTCGGATTCGGTGGCGCCGGACGTCCAGACGATTTCCCGGGGATCCGCATTGACCAGCTGGGCAACCTGCGAGCGGGCTTCTTCGACCGCTTCCTCGGCCTCCCAGCCGTAAGGGTGGGTGCGCGACGCGGGGTTGCCGAAATGCTCGTACAGCCAGGGCGTCATTTTGTCGGCGACGCGCGGATCCACCGGCGAGGTGGCCGCGTAGTCCATATAGATGGGGCGTGAAGGCATGAGCCCGACTCCGGAATTCTGAAGAGATGAATACAACATCGATCTTGATAATCTTAACACCGAGCCCGTCCGGAACCCTATGTTTGGCACGGTTTTCGGCTACTTGCCGCGGCGTGCGGATGGCGGCCTGGGCGCTCTGGATGGTGGGCGCTGCCCTGCTTGCGGTGCCGGCGCGTTTCCTCCCGAATGCGCGTCGCGCACGATTTCCAGCCAGGCGCGCGCGGCCAGCGACAGGTAGGCGCCGCGGCGCCAGATCATGGCCAGATCCCAATTGAGGTCGGGTTCGTCCAGCAAGACGTGGGCCAGCCCCGCTTGCCGGCGTTCGTCCATGATCAGGCGCGGCAGAAAAGCTATGCCAAGCCCGGCCGCGACGAGGGCCGTCAGGAAATCGAGCTGACCGCTGCGCGCGGCCACGGTGGGTTCGAAGCCGTGGCGATGGCAGGCCTGGAGAATGATCCGGTTCAGCGCAAAGCCGCTTTCCAATTGAACGAAGGGCTCGGCGCGCAGGTCGTCCAGCCTGACCGAGGAACGGCGGGCCAGCTTGTGGTTGGCCGGCATCAGCGCCACGAGGGGCTCCTTGCGCACCGCCTGGCTTTCGAATTCATGGCTTACCGGCAGCAGCGTCGCGGCCAGCTCGATATCGCCCGCCCGCAGGATTTCCTCGAGCTGCACGCTGCCGTGTTCGGCCAGCCGGATGTCGATGGCGGGGTAGCGCTGGCGATAGATGGCAAACAGCGGGGCGAACAGTGTGCTGGATCCAATAGTCGGCAAGCCCAGCTGCAGCGTGCCGCGCCGCAGTCCCTGGATGTCCTGTAGTTCGGCCAAAAGCTCGTCGCGCGTCGTCAGCATGCGGGTGGCATGGCGGTAAACCGCCTCGCCGGCCGAGGTCGGCGTATGGCGGTGGCCGATGCGATCGAGCAGCGGCGTGCCCAGTTCTTCTTCCAGTTGCCTGACGGCCTTGCTGACCGTGGGCTGTGTGGCAAAAACAACTTTGGCCGCCCGCGAAAACCCCCCTTGGCGAACGACTTCGACAAATGCCCGCAGGTTGCGCAACTCCATGGGATCCTCCGTATTGGTTCGTTGCCAGGCCGCGCCGGGCCGTGTTTGGGCGTTCCGGCCTGCGTCCGGGCGGGTTCAGCCGCGCCGCCGATCCCCTTATATTATTCCAGCATCGAATCAAAAATATTCTAATAATTCATTTGTAGAATGATTTGGGCGAAACCTACACTGTCTTCACAGGAGTTGATCCATTCATGAAGACACGTGCCCTCACTGTAAATTTCCGGCGCGGCCTGCATCAGGCAAGGCTTGCGCAAATCGGCCTGATCATCGGCTTTTGGCTGCTGGGCGAGGCGCTGGTCCGGCTGGCGCATCTACCCGTGCCCGGCGGCATCGTCGGATTGGCGCTGCTGCTGGCCTTGCTGGCGACCGGCTGCATCAGCCCGATGAGCATGCGCCGCGGCGCGCAATGGTTTCTGGCGGAAATGCTGCTGTTCTTCGTGCCGGCCGTGCTGGCCGTCACCCAGCACGGCGAATTCATCGGCCTGCTCGGCGCGAAGATACTTCTGGTGATTCTCGCGGGCACGGTGACCGTCATGGCGGTCACGGCGCTGACCGTCGACGCCTGTTATGCGTGGATGTCCAGGCAAGGGCGGCGCGGCGGCGGGCAGGGCTGAATCATGGTCGCATCCGTGTTGTCCGGCATGAGGCCATTGGCCGATGGCTTGTTGTGGTCGGCCTTGACCATCGTTTTCTACGTGATCGCCAAACGGCTGTACGCGCGTTATGCCAGGTGGTGGCTGACGCCGCTGGCGCTGGCGCCCGCGCTGCTGATCGCGGTGGTTCTGGCGGCGCATGTCAGCTACCAGGATTACATTCAGGGCGCGGGATGGATGGTAAGCCTGCTGGGCCCGGCCACGGTGGCGTTCGCTGTGCCCATTTACGAGCAGCGCGCGCTCGTGCGCCGCCATTGGCCGGTGCTGCTGATTGGCATGGTGGCGGGCAGCGCCACGGCCATCGCCACCGGCTGGGGGCTTGCCACGCTGCTCGGCCTGGACGGCGCGCTGCGCTTGAGCCTGCTTCCGCGTTCCATCAGCACGCCTTTTGCCATGGAGGTGTCCGGCGATATCGGCGGCATTCCCGACCTGACCGCCATCTTCGTGGTGGTGACCGGCGTGCTTGGCGCCATCATCGGCCAATCCATGCTGTCCTGGCTGCCGATACGCTCGTCCCTGGCGCGCGGCGCCTTGTTGGGTGTGGGCGCCCATGGCGCGGGAACCGCCAAGGCTTACGAACTGGGCCGCGAAGAGGGTTCCGTCGCCGGACTGGTCATGGTTCTGATCGGGCTGATGAATGTGTTGGGAGCAACGGTGCTGATGTATCTATAGAAAGCCTGTGCGCAACGCTGCGGCGTGAACAGGCCTTTGCGGCCTTGGCGGCCGGTGCGTGGTTCCGGCTGTTTTTTTGACGTGTTAATTTTCTTGCGCATCTGTATAAAAGCTGATTTAATAATTTTAGAAAAACGACCGGCTCTATGGTTTTTCATATAAAAGTGAAATATTTCACTAAATCAAAAAAGCCGAACCGGCGCCGCAATTGCGGAAAGAAGCACGCAGGGTGATTGCATGAATACTGTTTTGCTGTTTTTTGTGGTTACAAAAAAGTGAAATATTTCACCAAAAGGAGACGACATGGAAGGAGCAATACCAAGGGAGGTGGGGAGCCAACCCACGGATACCGGTTTAAGTAGTGCGGAAGAGGGCCGTCGCGATGTTGCATTGATATCGGCGCGGATAGAGCGCCTGCCGGTTTCCGGCTGGCACGCCAAGCTGCTGGCCGTGGCCGCCGTGGGGCACGTCTTCGATGCCTTCGACGCTGTTGCCATTGCCTTCGTGCTTCCCGTGCTGGCGATGCAGTGGAAGCTGTCACCGGGCGAAATCGGGATAATGATCTCCATGGGCTATCTTGGCCAATTGATCGGAGCCCTGCTGATGGGCGCCGCCGCGGAGCGCTTCGGCCGGATCGCCGCGTTCAAGTATGCGCTGGTGATCATGGGGTTGTTCAGCCTGGGGTCGGCGTATGCCTGGGGCTTCGTGATCTTCGTCGCATTCAGGTTCCTCCAGGGCATCGGCCTGGGCGGCGAGGTTCCCATCGCGGCCACGTATCTGAACGAACTCAGCCCCGCCAAGAATCGGGGCCGGATCATCTTTACGCTGGAGTCGGGGTTTTCGTTCGGGGTGCTGCTGACCTCGGTCATCGCCGTATGGGTCATTCCCGCCTACGGGTGGAAGTCCATGTTCTTCATCGGAGCCCTGCCTATCATTCTCGGCCTGTTGCTGCCGCGTCTGGTGCCCGAGTCGCCGCGGTGGCTGGCCGCCAACGGCCGCATCCGCGAAGCAGAGAAAATCCTTTCCGATATCGAAGGGCATCTGCCCGCTGAAAAACGCGAGGCGCTGCCGCCGTTGGCTGTGACCATTCCTCCCGTTCATCGCCGTCCTTCGTTCAAGCAACTGCTTACCGACGGCCTGGCGGCTCGCACCGTGGGCGTGTGGATCATGGCGTTTTGCACATCATTGACCGGATACGGCCTGATTGCATGGATGCCGACACTTTATCGCACCGAGTACCACCTGCCGGTGGACGTGGCCCTGCGCTATGGGATGTTCAGCAATATCGTGGGATTCCTGGCGACATTCGCCGGTATTTATCTGATCGATTACATCGGGCGCCGTAAAACCTTCATGATCGGCTTCTTCGGAGGCGCCATACCCATGCTTTACCTGGCTTACGCGGGCACCGCGGTTCCCGCATTCGAGGTCATGGTCTGCGCATCGATAAGCATGCTGTTCATCACTTTTCTATTGGCCGGCCTGTATGTGTATGCGCCGGAGATCTACCCCACGCGGATACGGGCCATTGGAGCGGGAACGGCCAGCGGCTGGCTCAGAATCGGGTCGATCATTGGGCCGGTCGTGGTGGGAGCGTTGCTTACCGGCGGCTCCATCAATTCCGTGTTCATCTTGTTTGGTGGGGCCGCAGTGGTTGGGGGCGCGGCGGTAGCGCTGTTTGGGCTGGAAACCAAGGGCAGGGCCCTGGACGAAATCGCCTCGTAGGGCGAAGGTACTGGGGCCTGTCAACACCTATTCATCGAGGCCTGCTCCGGCTATTCCGACAACAATGAATCCGCGCGGAGTCGACGGAGCGGATTCAGCATTTTCCAGGGCATCATGAGCATCACGACTTCGACACCCGCGCAGCGCCGGCTTCGGCTGGCCGTCGATATCGGCGGAACCTTCACGGATCTGGCCGCGTTCGACGAAAGCGGCAAGCAACTGCTGTTTGGCAAATCGCTTTCCACGCACGACAGCCTGGTAAAGGGCATTCAAGACACACTGGACATCGCCGGAGTCCAGTTCAAGGACGCCGACATCTTCCTGCATGGCTCGACCATTGTCATCAACACCTTGCTCGAGCGCAGCGGGGCGCGAACCGCCCTGCTCATCACCGAGGGCTTTCGGGATATTTACGAAATCGGCCGGATCAACCGGCCCGACGCCTACAACCTTTACTTTTCAAAGCACGAACCGCTGGTGGAGCGATCCATGCGGTTCGAGGTCGAGGAAAGGCTGCTTGCGGACGGAACCGTCCATAAGGAATTGCAAGAGCAAAGGGTGCGCGACATTGCCAGGGAGCTCAAGGAGCGCGGCGTCGAAGCCGTTGCCGTCATCCTGTTGCACTCCTACAGCAACGATGCGCACGAAAAGCGCGTGAGGGAGATCGTCGAAGAAGAAATACCTTCGGTGTTCGTCACGGCTTCCCATGAATTGTCGAAGGAATACCGCGAGTTCGAGCGGGCTTCCTCGGTGGCCGCGAACGCCTACGTCGGCCCCAGGGTGGAGTCCTATCTGCAGGAGCTCGAATCCCATCTGGAGCAAAGCGAATTCCGGGGTAACTTCTATGCCGTTCAGTCCACGGGCGGTCTTTTCCCTGTCGACGACGCCAAGCGTTATTGCGTAAGAATGCTGGAATCGGGCCCGGCCGCGGGGGTCATCGGGGCGCAGGCCATCTGCGCCCAACTGGGGCTCACGCAGGCCATTGCCTTCGACATGGGCGGCACCACCGCCAAGGCCGGCGTGATCAGCAACGGCGTTCCGCTGACGACGGGAAGCGCGCTGATCGGCGGCTACGCCAAAGCCCTGCCCATCCAGATTCCCATGATCGATATTTTTGAAGTGGGCACCGGAGGCGGCAGCATTGCAGCCCTGAACGAAGGCGGCGCCTTGCGGGTCGGCCCGCGCAGCGCGGGATCCATGCCCGGCCCCGCTTGCTACGGGCGGGGCGGCGCCCAGCCCACCGTCACCGACGCCAACCTGTTGCTGGGCCGGCTCGACCCCGAGTGCTTTCTGGGCGGCAGCATGAAGCTCGACGTGGACGCCGCCACCAGGGCGGTGGACGAGCATCTTGCCCAGCGATTGGGCCTGGACACGCAAACGGCGGCCAACGGCATCTTGAGGATTGCGGTGACGGCCATGTCGTATGCCGTGAAGGGCGTGACGACGGAGCGCGGGCTGGACGCGGGCGCCTTCACCATGATCGTGTACGGCGGCGCCGGCCCCTTGCATGCTTCGGCCATTGCCCGGGAACTGGGCATCCGCCGCGTCGTCATTCCTTTTTCGCCGGGGCATTTTTCCGCCTACGGCATGCTTTTCAGCGATCTGCGGTACGACTATGTGCGCTCATGCTTCCAGGCGTTGTCCGAGGCGGCGTTCGACGGCATCGAATCCTTGTACCGGGAAATGGAGCAGGCCGGCCAGGATGCGATCCTGGCCTCCGCCACCCGTGCCCAGTCCATCGACATCAAGCGCTATGCGGACATGCGCTACGTGGGCCAGGAGCACGCGGTGACGGTCGAGCTTCCCCAGGCGCTTTTCGAGAGTCGGGACGTCGATGGCGTCAAACGTGCCTTCGACGACGTGCATTTGCTGCGCTATGGCACTTGCGCGCCCAAGGAAGCCGCGCAGATCGTCAGCGTCCGGGTTTCCGTGGCGGGCACGATGCTCAAGCCGCCCCAGGAAAAGCACAGCCCGGTCTCCGGCCGGGACGCTGCGGCGGCGCAGGTTCGCCGAAAACCGGTGTTCTTCGACGATGCCGGGTTCGTGGACACCCCCGTATACGACCGCACGCTTTTGCAGGCCGGCGATCGCATCCAGGGCCCCGCCCTGATCGAAGAGCATGCGTCGACCACGGTGGTGCTGCCCACGGATCGCGTCGTGGTCGATCCCTTTGGAAACCTTGATATCGAGATCGGAGAACAGCGATGAATGCGGCAAAACACAATGTGGATCCCATCACGGTTGAACTGGTGCGCAATGGGGTGCTGGCCGTCACGGAGGAAATGAAGACCAATCTGATGCGCACGGCGTACAACATGATCATCTACGAAGCCCTGGACTTCACCGTGGGGCTGTTCACCGCGCAGGGCGAAACCATTTCGATCGGGCTGGGCCTGCCCATGTTCATCCGGGGGATGTCGGAAACCATCAAGGCCAAGATCCGTCACTTCGGGCTGGAGAACATCCATCCCGGGGACATCATCGTCACCAACGACGCCTACATCACGGGCAGCCACCTTAACCACGTCACGTTCACCCTGCCTGTATTCTACGAAGGCGAAATCCAGGGGTTCACCTGCTGCATGGCGCACTGGCTGGACGTGGGCGGAACGATAGGCCAGGTAACCACGGACATTTATTCCGAAGGGCTGCAGATACCCATTCTCAAGTACCAGAGCGCCGGCGTGGTCAACCAGGACTTGCTGGACATCATCACCCTCAACGTGCGCTTGCCGGATCTTGCCATGGGCGACCTGCGCGCCCAGATAACGGCCGTCACCACGGGCGAGCGGCGCTTTCTGGAATTGCTCGACCGCTACGGCAAGGACGAGGTGCTGGCCTCCATCGCCACCATCATGGATCACACGGACGCGGCCGCGCGCGCCAATGCCAGCAAGATTCCCGACGGCGTGTACGAGGCCGAATCGTTCATGGACGACGATGGCGTCAACCTGGGCGTGCCGGTGCCGATACGGGTAAAGGTAGTAGTGCAGGCCGGCCAGGTCACGATCGACTTGTCCGAGGTCAGCCGCCAGGTCAGCGGTTTCTACAATTCGGGCGTCACGACGGGCATCGCGTGCGCCCAGGTCGCCTACAAGTGCCTGACGACGCCCGAATGGTATCCGGTCAACGACGGCAGCTTCCGTTCCCTGAACGTGATCGTGCCCGAAGGCAGCATCGTCAGCGCGACGCGCCCGGCGCCGATGCGCTGGTGGATGACGTTTCCCATGACGGTGATCGACACGATCTTCAAGGCGCTTGCGCCGGCTCTGCCCGACCATGTCATTGCCGGGCACCACGCCGACCTGGTCGTGGCGACCCTGCATGGCTTTTCACCCAAGGACGGGCGCTTCTATATCGCCAGCATCGGGCCGCTGGGCGGAGGCTGGGGGGCGAAATCCACCGAGGACGGAGTTTCCGTGACGGTCTGCATCAACGACGGAGACACGCATAACAGCCCCGTCGAGCAGATCGAGTCCAAATACCCCATATTGATCGAGCGCTATGCGCTGCGCCAGGACAGCGGCGGCCCGGGCCAGCATCGTGGCGGCCTGGGCGCCGACCTGGTCGTCCAGGCGCTTGCGCCATTCTCGTTCGACACCTCGATAGAGCGCGCGCAGTGCAAGCCCTGGGGGCTGAACGGCGGCATGCAGGCCGACGGCAATTCGGTGGGCGTGCGTGTCGATGGGGTTTGGGAAGAAGCTTTGCCCAACGCCAAGCTCGCCCATCGCCGGTTGAAGAAGGGCGATGCGCTGAGACTGCGCTCGGGCGGGGGCGGCGGGTATGGCGACCCGCGGCTGCGCCCGGCCGAAAAAGTGGCCTACGACGTTGCCCAGGGCTATATCAGCATCGAGTCGGCGCGGCGCGACTACGGTGTCGAAATCGATTCTGGCACGGGTGAAGTCCGAGCGCATGGCGATGCCGAACTGCCTGTGTGACGTGTGAGATCATGGTTTGAACAAGACTGGAGAGGAGCGTATTCATGTCGTATAAATTGCTGAGCTACTACACGAACGGCGGGATCGCCGCGGGTGTGCTGGTGGATGGAAAAATATTCGAGTTTTCGAAGGTACTGGGCGGCAGCCGTCCGTATTCGATGATCGACGTGCTCGAACACTGGGAGGCCGCCCGCCCCAAGCTGGCGGCGTTCGCGAAGTCGGCACCGGACGGCGGGCTTGCTTTGTCCAGCGTGAAGCTTGCCGCGCCGGTTCCGCGCCCGTCGGCGATTTACTGCGCGGGGGCCAACTACAAAGACCACGTTCAAAGCATGGAGCGCATGCTGGGCCTGAAGCCGGAACCCGATCCGCATGACGTGGGGCTGGCGCCATGGCATTTCATCAAGTCGCCGGCCAGCGTAGTGGGAACCGGCGCCGAGATTGTCGTGGAGTCGAGCAAGCTGGACTGGGAGGCCGAGCTTGCCCTGGTCGTGGGGGTTCGCGCCCGCCATATGACCCTGGACAATGCCTTGAGCTGCATCGCCGCCGTCACCATCGGCAACGATTTTTCCGCCCGCGATTACCTGCAGAGGGAGCAACTGGATATCCGCTCGCCCTTCAAATACGACTGGATAGGGCAGAAGAGCTTTGACGGGTCGTGCCCGCTTGGGCCCTGGCTGACCCCGCTGGACGATGCCGGGGACATCCAGTCCCTGCCCATCAAGCTATGGGTCAACGACACGTTGAGGCAGGATTCCACCACCGGGAACATGATATTCACCGCGGCGGAGCAGATCGTGCAGCTATCGAGCCGGCTCACACTGTACCCGGGCGACGTCATCATGACCGGCACGCCGGCCGGAACCGGGGCGGAAAGCGGGGTGTTCCTGAATCACGGCGACGTGGTCAAAATTCAGATCGGAGAACTGGGTGAACTTGTCAATCGCGTCGGGTGACACTAATCTAGCAAACCGCCTACTACAAATACTCTATCCATGATCAGTTCTGCAGTCGCACGCGGACGCCCCAAGCGCAACAGCGGGCAGCCGGTAGGAATCCAGACCGTCGAGACGGCGCTGGATGTGCTTGGCATCATCACCCAGGAAGGAAGCGCCATCGGGCTCAGCGAATTGTCCCGAAGGACGGGGCTCATTCCCAGCAAGCTGCACCGCTATCTCGTCACGCTGGTGCGCTACGGCGTCGTCAAGCAGTCCGTCTCCACCGGCATGTACGAGCTTGGCCCGACGGCGCTGCGCATCGGCCTGGCGGCGTTGAACCGGCACGACGCCATCGGCAGCGCCCAGGAGGTCGTCGGCGCCCTGGCCGCCAATACGGGCTGTTCCGTGGGCCTGTATGTGTGGACGGAACTGGGGCCGACCCTGGTGCGGATGGAAATCGGCGCTTATCTGCCAACCGTGCCTCGGGTCGGCACCGCGTTGCCCCTGGTGCACTCGGCGACCGGCCGGGTGTTCCTTGCCCATTTGCCCGCTTCGGAGACCGCCCGGCTGTTGCGTAAAGAGCGCGCCGACGCCAAGGCCGACGGGCTGGATTTCCCTTCCATCCAGGAGATCGCGGAGATGTCACAGGCCATACGCAACAGTGAAATCTACTGGACGAGGGAGGCCATTATTTCAGCCACGGTGGCGGTCGTGCCCGTTCTCAGGAAAGCGGGCGACCCGCTTTGCTCCATTATTGCCATTTTGCCCAGGGGCCGTTCCGGAGACAGCCAGAAGGCTCGGGTGGCCGAGCAACTGCAGGCCGCGCGCGATCTCCTGCAGAAGGAGATTGGTTTCGATATTGCGAACGATGAGCTTGAACCGCCGGCCGCCCAGCGCAGAATCCGCGAGCTGCAAGGCCGGCTGGAAGGCTTGGCGCAGGCGCGGCAGGAACGCGGGAAGACATAGCATGGCGAGCCCGCCCGAATCGCCCGGCCTGGAAAATCCCGACCGGCTCATCCTGACGCTATGGAGCGCGGCGGGCAAGACCATGCAGCACGGCATGTCGTGCCGGTGCTGCGGCGGCGGCATGTTTTCCATGAACCCCAAGGTCCTTGAAGCGGACATGCTGGATTATCTGGCCGACAAATACCAAGGCGAAGGCGCCACGGCGCTGCACGACGCGGTCAGCCGGCGCATCGCCGATCCCGCCGATGGGGGGCTGGTCGGCTGGCTGCGCGCCCTTGACGCTTCGCAAGTCTTGCCGGCGCCGTTGCTGGGCCGGTTGAGGGCCGACATTATCGATCTCCTGCAAAACATGCAGACCGCTCCGGGATCCTGATGCCTGCCATCCTGGCGCCAGCCCGGCCCTTGTTGACAGGGCGGGGCCGTACGAGAGGATTTATGGCACACTGCGGCTATGGATCCCCACGCTGTTTAGCAGGCACTCAATAACTACATGCAGACAAACTCATCCGAACCGCAGCCGCTCGACGCCCGGTCATCGCCTTCTTCGCACGATTCTTCCCTCCGTAAGCCCGTGGCGGCATCGAAGCTGATGCTGATATTTGCGATTGTGTTCGTGGGCATGAATCTGCGGCCTGCGCTGATCAGCGTGGGGCCATTGATCGATTCGCTGCGCACCGGCCTGGGCTTGTCCGCGCTGGCCCTGGGAACCTTGCTGACCTTGCCGATTCTTTGCTTTGGCGCTTTTGCGCCTTTGGCTCCCAGTCTGCTGCGCTTTCAATCGGCCGAGCGCCTCTTGCTGCTGAACCTGCTGGCGCTGGTTCTGGGTATTGGCCTGCGCAGCACCCTGGGCGTGTTCGGGCTGTTTGCCGGAACGCTGGTGGTGGGCTTCAGCATCAGCGTCGTCATGGTGCTGCTGCCCAGCATCATCAAACGGCATTTCCCGCAACAGGCGGGAATGATGATGGGCGTCTACACCACGGCGCTGGCGCTGGGCGCGGCCATTGCCGCCGGCGTGACGGTGCCGCTGGAGCAGCTACCGGGCAGCGACTGGCGCTGGGCGCTGGCGTTCTGGCTGGTTCCGGCCATTGTCGCCATCGTGGTCTGGTGGCCGCAGGCGGGTTCGGGCGAGCATCCGCAAGGCCGCGCCCACGCGGCAGCGCCCAGATTGCGCGGCAACTGGCTGGCCTGGCAGGTTACCTTGTTCATGGGGGCGCAGGGCGCCATTGCGTATTGCATATTCGGCTGGCTGCCGCTCATTCTCATCGATCGCGGGCTGACGCCGGTGAAGGCCGGGTTCGTGCTGGCGTCGCTGATGACGGTGCAGCTTTCCACGTCGCTGGGCGGCCCGTGGCTGGCTACCCGGGGGCGCGATCAGCGCCTCGCCACCCTGGCGATGATGCTGCTTGTCCTGGTTGGCCTGATGGGCATGCTGTACGGGAATATTTCGGCCGTATACGTATGGTCGACCATTTTCGGCCTGGGGTTTGGCGGCATGTTCAGCATTGCAATGGCTTTGCTGGTGCTGCGTTCGCCTAATCCGCAGATTGCGGCGTCTTTATCCGGAATGGCGCAAGGGGTGGGCTACTCGCTGGCCGCCATGGCGCCTCTGGTCGTCGGCTTTCTGCACGACCATACGGGCAATTGGAATGCCGTGGCCGTGTTTTTCTGCCTGTTGATCGGCGGCGCCATTTGGTCGGGGCTGCTGGCCAGCCGCGCGATGCATATCGAAACGGACTGAGCCTGCCAGCTTCTAGTTGGGAAGAGGCGTGCTGAATTGCACCCCCAGCCGCACCTTGGCGCGGGGCAGCGCCGATTTCAGCGCGCGCAAGCCTTCGACGGCCTGCCCGAAGTCGGCATATCGCAAGACGGTAATGCCTGTCGGCTCGTAGTGCTGCACCGAGGCCGGCTGGGGCTGCAGTTGTTGCAGTTGGGCCCGAATGCTTTCCTCCGACGCTTGCGAAACAGCGACTTCGTTGCGGCTGCTGCCCACGATGCCTTGGGCATTGATCAGCAAGGTTTCCTGCTGGCCGGATTGTTGCGACGGGATGACTCTGAGCTGGGTGCCGCCGATGTCATACACCTGCAGCTCGCCCAGTTGCGCGATTTGCGCGTCGGACAGCTTTTGCCCCGTGGTCAGCGCGAGAGCGGCATGGCTGGCCAGCGCCAGCGAGATGCCAAGAAGTCCGAGAACATGTCGAAAGCTTTTTGTCATGGGATGATCCTGGAAAACGATGGCACGGTTTATTGTGCAATGATTCGTGCTTCGGTAAGCAGCTTGAAGTCGATGGGCCCGCCACTGCCGTCCGTGGATGGGCAGACGGTCGAGAGGCGGATACGACGCTGATTATCGATGATTTCGATCACTTCGATCTGCGTGTCGGGGTTGGAGGCAATGGCGAACAGCTCCCAGTCGCCCTTGGCCTGCTCGCCATAGAACGCGAAGCTTCCCAGCGTGTAGGCATGGAATCTGTTGATTCCGTTCGCCTTGAAGTGGTCGTTGGGCAGCTTCAGCAAGGAAACCGTACCCGACGGCGATTTCGCAGCGATGCCCAGCGAGCCCAGGCAAACGTCTTCGCCCGACAGCCGAACCTGCAGTTGGTCCACGGTTTGCGCATCGGCCTTGAACGTGCCCAGGGACGTGATGCGCTGGTAAGGAAACTCTCCCAGGCGAATCTGCACGCCGGCATGGTCCGACGATTCCGTGCCCGTCAAGGGATTCAGTTGCCAATAGGCCACTTCGCTGAAATTGGGTATTTGAACATCCTGGGCCCGGCTCAGGCTCGGGTCGTTCTTGTATTGCCGCGCCAGCTCCACGGCTTTTTCGGTATCCGGCACGCCAAAACCGTACCAGTTCGAATACTCATACCCGGCGGCGTTCTTCTGCCAGCCCAGATCCATGGGAAATGCCGTGGAGCCGTCCCGGATGTCGGCGGCGCTGCCCAGTTGGCTGGTGGGTTGGTTGGTGGCAAGATCCTCCAGCGCGCCATAGGGCTTGTCGCCTTTTCTGGGAATGTGGTGGATATAGTCGGCATCCACCTTGCGTGCCGACATCCGCAGAATATCGCGCACGTCCCGCCACGTCAGTTCTGGATTGGCATCGAGCACCAGCGCAACGACGCCGGCGATGGTGGGAGTGGCCGCCGAGGTGCCGTTCATGTAGGTGTAGTCGCAATCGGGATTATCGGGCCGGCCGTTGCGCACGGTTTGCCCGCGCTGGAAGGGCGTTTCCGCGCCCGTGTAGCTGAATCCGTAGATGCAGCCGCGCAGGTCCGTGCTGAAGATGGTGGGGCCATCGCCGTTCTCGCTGCCCTCGCCGTAGTTGCCCGCGCCGCCGTACTCTCCGCCCAGGCCGGTCACCCAGACCACCGATCCCGCGCTGCTGTAGCTGCTGGCCGATCCCTTGGCATTCAGCGCGGCGACGGTGATGACGTTGGACTCCAGCACCGAGACGTCGTTGGCCGGGTTGGTGCAGTCGAAATAGGCGGCCTGCCAGCCGCACAGGCCCGGATTGAAGGAATTGCCGGCCGCCTTGACGAAGATGGCGCCTTTGCCTTGGCGCAGGTTCTTGATGCCCCTGAGCGCGGTCGTGGTGTCGTTGTCGATGTCGGATTCGTAGGACGTTGCGGCGGTGTCGCCGCCGAAGGACGCATTGAAGACGTCCGCCTTGCTGGACCATGGGGCTCCGCCATAGGCGGCAAACACCTGGCTTTGGCCGCTAAGGTAGTTCGCGCCGCCTATCGTGGCCCGTGGGGCAATGCCCATGACCCCCTTGCCGTTCTGGGCCGCGGCGATGATGCCGGCGACGACCGTGCCGTGGGCCGGGCTGTTGGCGTTCAAGTCCGGATATGGGTCGTCCTGCTGCGTCACGAAATTCCACGACATGCTGTAGTCGGCATTGGGCGCGAGGTCTTCATTGTGCAGGTCGGTTCCCGTATCCAGCACCAGGACATTGATTCCCTGGCCCTTTATGCCCATCCGGTGCACCGGTTCCACGTTCAGATCCAGACCCCCGCCGAAAACATCCGGGAAGTCCTTGAAGTAGCTGGCCGCATAGTTCAGCGCCCACTGGAAGGTGTACAGAGGTTCGGTTTCCCCCGTCTGGCAGGCGTAGGCGCCCGTTTCCGCGCAGACCAGGTTGGGCTGGCCGCCGGATCCGCTGTCGCACGCGGCCAGGACCGAAGCGATCAGGGGCAGCAGGCAAAAACGCAGTTTTTTTATATTCATGAGTCGTCGGTGTCTGATAGGTCGTTCCATGACAGGCACTTTCATGGAAGGTCTGGTTGCATGGGATTCCGGCGAAAGGTTTCCGGCGCTTATTTCCGCCAGAATTATACGTGAAACAATTTAAATCAATAAGAAATAAATGGAATTAATGGTGTTGTTCCGCCTGTGATGCGTGAACGGCAGGGTGGATGCTCGCCCAGGCTTTCAAAAAGCCTCTGCTGTACACTTTTCGCTTCGCCTTTTCGAAACGAATGCCCGTGCCATGCTGCTTACCCTCTTGAACATTGTTCTGCCCGTCGTCGCCATGGCGGGCATTGGGTTCCTGTTTGGCCGCCGGCAGGGCTACGAGCCCGACATGAGCTTTGTGAACCATGCCAATGTCATGGTGTTCTGCCCGGCCCTGGTGCTGTCGGTCATGATCGAATATCCGGTCGATCTGCTCCAGAGCTGGCCATTGGCCGTGGCGGGCGTGCTGATCATCGTGGTTCCGGGCCTGCTGCTGGGCTTGCTCAGCCCGCTTTGCAAGATGCCGCGCGCGGCCTTGACGGTGCCCGGCATGTTCCGCAATACCGGCAACGTGGGGATTCCCCTCATGATGCTGGCCTATGGCAAGAACCAGCTGGGCGCCATCATCGTACTGTTCGTCCTGTCGAACGTGCTGCAGTTTTCGCTGGGACTGTTCCTGCTGTCGCGCCGCAGCAGCCGTTGGCTGTGGCTGCGCAATCCCAATGTATGGGCTGCCGTGCTGGGCCTGTTGGTCGCGCCTTACCGGGATTACCTGCCGCCGTTCGTTCGCACCACGGCCGACCTGGCGGGGCAGATCGCCATTCCCCTCATGTTGTTCAGTCTGGGCGTGCGCATGTCGCGCGACCGCATCTCCGGGGTGTGGCCGGCTTTGCGCATCAATGTGCTGTATTTGCTGGTCGCCGCCGTGACCCTGCCGCTGGTCTTGTGGCTGCTGCCGCTGACGCCGGAATGGTCGCGCCTGGTCGTGCTGTCGGCCATGCTGCCGCCGGCGGTGCTCAACTATTTATTGTGCGAGCAATATAACGTAGAGCCCAGAACCGTCGCCAATGTCGTGCTGCTGGGGAACCTGCTCTCGGTGCTGACGATACCGCTGGTCGTCTGGGCGACGCTGGCCTGGATTTAGGAGTGGGGCGGCAGAAACAGTCCGGACTGGGCCGTCCGCTCGATACATATTTCCATCATCTGGAATTCGCTTTCAAGGTAAATACATGTCTTCGTCGCGGCAGAGCTCACTTTGGTGGGACGCGCTCATCACTTCGATAGGCCCGATACTGTGGGGTACGACGTATATCGTCACCACCGAAATCCTGCCTCCCGGACGCCCATTCACCGCCGCCGTGCTGCGCATCGTGCCCGCCGGCCTCGTCCTCATCCTGTATACCCGCCGGTACCCGCCCCGCAGGGAATGGGGCCGCATGCTGGTCCTGGCCGCCCTGAACCTGGGGTTCTTCCAGGCCATGCTGTTCGTGGCGGCGTACCGCCTGCCGGGCGGCCTGGCTTCGGTGGTGGGGGCGATCCAGCCCTTGCTGATCATGGGCATAGTGTGGGCGGCCGACCGCATAGAACCGGCGCGGCTGGCGCTTTGGGCGGCAATAATGGGGGTGGCGGGCATGGGCGCGTTGCTGCTGTCGCCCGGCTCGGTGTGGGATCCCATCGGCGTGGCCGCCGCCGCGGCGGGCGCGTTGAGCATGTCCTTCGGCACCTACCTGACGCGCCGCTGGAGCACCAGCCTGCCCATGCTTGCCTTTACGGGGTGGCAGTTGTTCATCGCCGGCCTCATGATCGCGCCCTTCGCCTTGCTGTTCGATCCGCCGCTGCGGTCGGTGACGATGCTCCAGGCCTCGGGCTACGCCTATCTTTCGCTGGGCGGGGCTTTGCTGGCCTATTTCCTGTGGTTCCGGGGCGTAGCCCGCCTGTCGCCGGTGGCAGTGTCGTCGCTGAATCTGCTCAGCCCCGTAACGGCGGTGGTGCTGGGCTGGGTGCTGCTTGGTCAAAGCATCAAGGGGCTGTCCATGGTTGGGCTGGTGGCGGTGCTGGCGAGCATTCTGCTGGTGCAATGGGCAAGCAGCCGGCGCCGGCCCTGAGTCAGAATTTATAGCGAACCGTAAGCATCACCTCCGCCGGTGTTCCCCATATGCCTTGGCCGTACCAGTTCACGGCGCGCTGGTATTTTTTGTCGAACACATTGTTCACATTCAGTTGAGCGGACAATTGCGGAGTGAACTGGTAGCGCGCCATCAGGTTGGCGACGGCGTAGGCGCTTTGTTCCTGGCGCTCCCCATTGGGGCCGACGCCATCGTAGTAGACGCGGCTTTGCCAGTTCACGCCGCCGCCGACCGTCAACTTGTTCCAGGCGCCCGGCAGTTGATACGTGGTGAACAAGCGCAGCAGCGTTCGCGGCAGCTCTGTATTGACGTCCTTGCCCGAAGCATCCCGGGCGGCGAACTGGGTGGCGCCGAAGAAAACCTGCCAGCCGCGTGCCGCCTCGCCGGACAGCTCGAATTCGACCCCGCGCGAAGTCGCACCTTCCGCGGCATAGTAGGCCGATGTCGTCGTGCCCGGCACGAAATGGCCGACGTCCTGCTGGGCCAGGTTGTCCTGCTCGATACGGAACACGGCAAGCGAGGCGTTCAGCTTGTTTTCCAGAAATTCGCCCTTGATGCCGGCCTCGTAGGCTTTGCCGGTAACGGGCGCCAGCCAGTTGCCGTTGCGGTCGCGCTCATCCTGGAAATTGAAAATGTCGGTGTAGCTGGCGTAGAGCGAATAGGTCGGCGTCAGGTCGAAGACCACCCCTGCGTAAGGAACGAATTTGTGGTCGCGGTATTCGTATTGCGCGGACGACGCCCAGCCTGCACCTTCCCGGTAGTATTGGGTATAGCGTCCTCCCAGAATCAGCGTGAGATTGTCGGCAAGGGACAATCGCAACGCACCGTAAGCGGCGGATTGCCTGGTGTGGTTGCGTTCGGAAAGCTCCTGTCCCGCGTAGTCCCACTCGGGTTCCGGCACGGAGCCGAAATCGTATACGCTCAGGGGGCCGTTCCAGGGCGTGCTCGCGCCTATCCAGTCGAACGAGTACTTGTGGTCGGTGCGGTTCAGGCCCAGAACGACTTCGTGCTTGCGGCCAAACAGCGTGATGGGGCCGGAGACCCTGGCGTCGATGCTGTTTTGCTCTCGATACCCGGGAAACCGCACTCTCGATGGTTCATCGTTGATCAGGCCGGTTCCCTGGTCGGGGAACCCCCAGACGAACAATCGCGTGTTGTCGACATCGCTGCGGCTATGCATCAGGCGCAAATTCGCATTCCAGCCGTTGCTGAAGCGGTGCTCGAGATTGGCGAAAAGGTTTTGAACCTCCACCTCCTCCCAGTTCCATTTTGGCGCCACGGTGAACGAGCGATTGAAATGGGTAGCGCCGCCGTCGCTGTACCAGAGCGGCACGCCGCCATAGGTCAGGCCGTTGGCATCGCTTTTCTGGTAACTGCCGCCCAGGCTCAAGGTGGTGGCCGAAGTCAGGTCGGCGTCGATGGTGCCGTAGAAGACGCTGCGCTTGCGTTGGTAGCGGTCGAAAAACGCTTTCTTGTCTTCATGCGCGGCAACCAGGCGGGCGCGGATGCGGCCGTCCTCGGTGATGGGTGTGGACAGATCCAGCGTGCCGCGATAGTTGTCCCACGACCCGGCGCTGACCGTGGCTTCGCCCTTGAACGTCTTGCTGTCGGCGCGCTTGCGCACCAGGTTGACCGAGGCGGACGGCTCGCCCGCCCCCGTAAGCAGGCCGGTCGCGCCGCGCACTACCTCGATGCGGTCATAGATGATCGAATCCAGTTCCGATTCGCCGGCCGCATAATTGCTCTTGTAATAGGTGGAGAAGCCGTCGTACTGGAGGTCGTTGATGTAGAAGCCTCTGGAAGAAAACGTCGTGCGTTCGCTGTCGAGCTGCAGTGTGGCGATCCCCGTCGTGTTTTGCAGGATATTGCCCACATCCTGCAATCCCTGATCATCGATGCGCTGGCGAGTTACCACGGTCACGGATTGCGGCGTGTCGCGTGGGGACAGTTTCAAGCCGGTCGCGGCCGAGGTGACGCCCGTGATGTAAGCCCCGGTTCCTTCCGTCGTTTCCGAGTTTCCATGTACCGTCACAGACGCCAGCGTCGCCACCTGGTTTGCATTGGAAAGTTCGCGCAGGACATAGGTTCCCCCGGCCTCGTGTGTTGCCGCCAGCCCCGTCCCGGCCAGCAAGGCATCAAGAGCGGCTTGCGTGCTGAAAGTGCCCTGCACCCCAGGGCTTTGCCTGCCCTGGACGAGCGTCTGCGCTGCCCCCAGCGGCACGCCGGACTCCGTGACGAAGCGCGCCAGCGCCGCGTCGAGCGGTCCCGCGGGGATGTTGTAGGTGCGCATGGCGGAAACCTGCCGCGCTTGTCCCGCCGTGGCCTGCGCCTGAGCCCCCGGCAGCCATGCGGCCAGCAATCCGCTGGCCATGGCCAGTTGCAGGGTTGCGGCGAATAGGGAAGAGCGAAGCTCTTTATCCGCCGGTCGGCGGGATTTGACGGGAACGATGGCCGCTGTCGCGGGTGCGGCATGGAATGGCTGACAATGCATGGCGAACGTACTTCCTCGTGCTGAATGATTGATGAAACAGACCGAGACCGCAAAGCCTGTCGGACGGCGATGGGTGATCTTTCATCACGTAATACGAACGAGCGGCCAAAATGTGGAAGTACTTTCGGAAAAAAATTTTGAAATCAGCGATTGGCGGCTGCCGCTTCGTCGCGGGGCTCGATGCTGGTCCACCACGGCAAAGTGCGTTTGACGCGGATGGGCAGGGCGGATTCGAGCAAAGCCAGCGCCTGATCGGGATTGCCGATCGGGTAGCCGCCGAAGACGCGCAGGTCGTTCAATTCGGGCGCCAGGCCCAGGTGGCCGTGGTAGTAGCGCCGCAGCTCCCGCACCACGTCGGCCAGCGGCGTGTCGCGTGCAACGAGCAGGCCGCGCGTCCAGGCTTCGCGGGCCGGATCGGCAGCCTCCGGCGCGGCCAGGGTGTCGCGGGTGAAGCGGGTTTGCTGGCCTGCCTGGACTGTGCGCGCGGCGCCGGCAGCGGTGCTGACCGCGACGGCGCCTTGGTAGACGGCCACAAAGGTTTCGTGGGCGTCCAGGCGCACGGTGAACCGCGTGCCCAGCGCTTGCAGGCGGCCTTGCGGTGTTTCGACGTAGAAGGGCCGGCCCAGCGGATCGGCTGCGGTGTCGACGAGAATCTCGCCTCTGACCAGATGCAGCCGGCGCTGATCCGGCCGGTAGTCCTGGTTGAAGGCGCTGGCGGTGTTGAGCCAGACGGTCGAGCCGTCGGACAGGGTGATGTCGCGTATTTCGCCGGTGCCTGTCCGGTAGTCGGCCGCCCAGGCCAGGGTGAGCTCGGGCAGTGCCGTGTGGCGCCACATGGCCCAGCCGAACAAGCCGGTGCCGGCCAAGGCGCCCAGGCCCAGCAATGCCTGGCGGCGGCGTTGCAGTGCGGTGCGCGCCTGCTGATAGGCATTGATGGCGGTATTTTTTTCCGGGCTGGCCTTGATGGGCTCGAAGCGGTGGCTGATACGTTCGACGTAGCGCCATGCGTTCTGGTGTTCAGCCGATTCCGCCAGCCAGGCTCCCCAGTGTTTGCGGTCGGCGTCCGTGGCTTCGCCGGAGCCGAAGACCGCGAACCATTCGGCCGCCTGTTCCAGCGCGCGATGCGACGGTTCTGGTGGAGGCGAAGGAACGACGGCAATGCTCATGGCGCGATGGTCTTGAACGGGCGGTGCATCAGGGAATGTTGGGAGCCGGCGTGGCGGCGGGCGGCATGCGGGCGCCGGCGGGCAGTTCTTCGGCCGTCCGCCGTGCTTCGAGGCGCAGGCAATGCAGCATGGCTTGCGTTACGTAGGTCGTGACCGTACGGGTGGACACGCCCAGTTCCCTGGCCACTTCCTTGTGCGTCATGTCGCCGACCATGGCCAGCATGAAGGCGCGGGCGACATTGGCCGACAGGCTGCGCAGCATGACGTCGATTTCTTGCAGGGCCTCGAGGATGATGGCCTGGTGTTCGGCCGAGGGAGCGACTGCTTCCGCCCGGGCGCTCAGCGCATCGAGCCACGCCTGTTCGATCTGGCGGCGGCGCCAGAGATCGACGCACAGGTTATTGGCCGTGGTGCGCAGGTAGGCGCGTGCCGCAAGCTCGCTGTCGAAATGGCGCGGCGCTTGCATCAGGCGCAGGAAGGCATCATGGGCCAGGTCGGCCGCGTCGAATGAATTTCCCAGTCGCCGGCGCAGCCAGCCCTGCAGCCATCCATGATGGTCGCAGTAGAGCGTTTCGACATTGGAATGGGATGCCTGATCCGACACGGTTTTGCGGGCGCAGATATATTGCGTTAAGTAATCTAAATAAGAATTATTTTTAATTATAAATAAAGCCTGGATTATTGCAATTCGTTACGTCGATATCCACCGCGAATTCAACGGACCGGCGGTGGGGACACGTTGACGGTTTTCGACGATCCCGCACGGTTTGTCGTTCTGCCTTGCTTCAGCTTGCCGGCCGCGGCTACCTTGAGCAGCCGCTGGAATGTGGGGCATTGCGCATGGCTGGCGGCAGGGCATTCCGCGGCGTGGCGCAAGCCTTCGCTCATGGCCCGCAGGCGCTTGATGGTTGCATCGATTTCATCGGCTTTGTCCATCAGTACTTGCCTGTCCACCTGCGGTGCGCCCGAAGGGGGGAGCATGGCGCGGATTTCGTCCAGCGAAAGGCCTCCGGCCTGCCCGAGCGCGATCAGCGCCAGATGGTCGAGCACTTCGGGCGCAAAGCGCCGCCGTTCACCCGCGGGACTGCTTGCCGAGATCAATCCTTTTTTCTCGTAGAACCGCAGCGTGGAGGCCGGAACGCCCGTACGCCGGGCGACTTCTGAAATATCCATGATCCACCCCTTGACTTGAAGTTGACTTCAACTTCTACCATACCTGTACTTGGCGGATTCATCAATCGAAAGGAGCAGGCATGGTATCGACAAGCGAAGTTGCAAGGGTAGTTCTGGTCGGGGTCGGCGCGACGGCTGTGATGGACGTGTGGGCGGCAATCCTGAAGGGCTTGGGCGTCCCAATGCTCAATTACGCATTGGTTGGCCGGTGGGTCGGGCATCTGTCTCGAGGCAGGTTCGCGCACGCCAGCATTGCCAAGGCCGCGCCGATACGTGGCGAGGCGCCGCTTGGCTGGGTAGTCCACTACGCGGTCGGCGTTGCGTTCTCGGCACTGTTGGCAGGTATGTATGGCACGGCATGGCTGCACGGCCCAGGCTTGCGGCCTGCCCTGATGGTGGGCGTGGCGACTGTCGTCATCCCCTTGTTCGTCATGCAGCCCGCGATGGGCGCAGGGATCGCGGCATCGCGCACGCCAACGCCCATAAGAAACTGCTTGCGCAGCTTTGCGACACATGCGGTTTTCGGCTGCGGGCTTTATGCGTCGGCGGTAATCTTCAAGCAGGTGTGGCCATGAGCGCTGAGATGCAAGAAACCGTCATCAATACCAATGGACGTGCTGGGCTAATCCCTTCAGCGGTTTATCTTCTCGCTCTTAGTCTGTTTGCAATGGGCAGCGCTGAATTCTTGATGGGGGGTATCCTTCCCATGATTGCGGCCGACCTGCATATCACGTTGCCCATGGCGGGTACGTTGATTTCCGTGTTCGCGGTGGGCGCGTTGATTGGAGGGCCGCCGTTCGCCATCCTGACGTTGCGCTGGTCCAATCGTGGCGCTCTTTTCACCAGTCAGGCAGCCTTCATTGTTGCGACGGCGCTCAGCCTGCTTGTGCAAGACTATTGGCTTATTCTTGCCGCTCGCTTTGCGATGGGTTTGGCGTATGCCTGCTTCTGGGCTGTTGCGGCGGCGACCGCCGTGCAGCTCGTACCTCCTGGTCGCCGCGCCAAAGCGCTTTCCGTTGTCGTCAGCGGTCTGACCGCGGCCATGATACTGGGAGGCCCCGCCGGGACCTTCATCAGTGATTTGACTGGCTGGCGTGGGGGATTCTGGGCTGTTGTGATCGTTACTGCAGCGTCAGCGGCCATTGGCCTTCTGGTTCTGCCCAAAAAGCTACCCGGCAACGCGGTGGCGCCCGATCTCGCAATCGAATTGCACGCCATAAAGCGTCCCGCCATTTGGGCGGCGTATGCCACCACAGCGGCAACCACGGCCGCGTATATGGGCACATTTGCTTATATAGGGGCGTTGCTGCTCGATGTAAGCGGGTTGTCTATTGGCTGGCTGCCAGCCGTACTGACTCTATTTGGTGTCGGGGCGTTCGTCGGGCTGGCAGTTGGCGGTCGAACCGCCGATCGACATCCGTTCGCCACGCTTGTTACGGGGATCGTTGGACTGATGTTCGCATCCACCGGAATAGCCTTGTTGGCCTCGCATTGGGAGGCAGCCGTCGCTTTTGTGTTTGTACTTGGCGTCGCGGGCTTTCTATTGAACCCAGCCGTTTGGGGCCGGGTCTATGTGATCGCACCCGAAGCGCCAATACTCGCGGGGGCAATGAATTCATCCGCCTTCCAGGCCGGCCTTACTCTTGCGCCGCTTTTGGCCGGCTTGCCGATTGGCCTGGGCTATGGGCTGCCGGCGGTGGGTTGGGTGGGTGTTGCAATCAGCGCGATCGCGTTTGGATTGGCAATTCTCGACGCGCGCTTGAGCCGCACATGAGTTCGCATGTGGCTGGTTCGTATTTGTCCATCCCGGCAATGTTCGCTTCGCATAAAGCAGCTAAGCAAGGAACCTGCGCAGTCATCGTGGCTATGTAGCTATGCATGCCGATGCATCACGGGTTTCTTGAAGCAAAACAGTTCTTTGATGCGAATGTAATTTCGTGTAATATATAAATAGGAACTATTCGTATTTGTTTTATTAGAATCAGCCTTGGATGCAAGAATGTAGCTTGCCTCCAAGGCTGATGCATATCGATATTGGGACAAAAACATGCATGCTTACCCCAGCTTCGCACATGGCCGAGGCGCAAAGCGCTTTTCCGCTCGCCCCAGCGCGCTTGCCGTCGCCCTTCACGCCGCGTGCGTCTGCATGGCGTGGCCATTGGCAAGCGCCCATGCGCAGACTGCCCAGTCCGCGCAGACCGCGCCCGAAGTCACCACCATGCCTGCGGTGACGGTCCGGGGCATAGCGGAATCCCCGGCGCAAACGCCTTATGCAGGCGGGCAAGTCACCCAGGGCGGCGGTTTGGGCATGTTGGGCGCTTCCGACTTCATGGACACCCCGTTCAACCTGAACAGCTACACTTCGCAATTGATCGAGGACAAGCAGGCGCGCACTCTGGCTGACCTGGTGTCCGTCGACCCCTCGGTGCGCCTGGGCAGCGGGCGCACCAACATCAACGAGGACTTCACCATTCGCGGCCTGAGTTTCAGCAGTCAGGACGCCGCTTTCAACGGCCTGTACGGCGTGCTGCCATACTACCGCGTGCCGATGGAAATCGCTGAAAGCGTGGAAATCCTGAAAGGCCCTTCGGCCTTGCTCAGCGGCATGGCTCCGGGCGGCAATGTGGCCGGCGCCATCAATATCGTGCCCAAGCGCGCCACCGATACGCCGATAGCACGTATGACCGCCAGCTATTGGTCCGATTCGCAATTCGGCACGCATGTCGATCTGGGGCGCCGTTTTGGCGACAGCGGCCAGTTCGGCATCCGCTTCAATGGGGCATATCGCAATGGCGATACGACGATCGACGACCAGAAAGACAAGGAAGGGCTGTTTTCCATCGCGCTGGATTATCGCGGCGAGCGCACGCGGGCTTCGCTGGATGTCATACACGTGTCGCAGCGGATCGACAACGAAGTGCGCCAGTTCCAGATATCCCCCACGCTTGCCAGCCTGCCCAGCGCGCCGTCGGACACCAGCCTGAACTATCCTGGCTATGGCCGCGTCATCCTGCACGACACGTCGGTCGTGGGACGCATCGAGCAAGACATCACCGACAATATCACCGTGCATGCCGCCCTGGGCAACCGCAAGCACAAAATGGATGCGGTGGCCGGCAATGCGACCTTGTCGGGCATGGATGGCGGGTATGTATCGACTCCGGCCTGGCAGATATTCGAGCCCGAGACCACCAGCTTTGAAACCGGCCTGACCGCGAAATTTGCGACCGGCGCGGTCAAGCACAAGGTCTCCGCCAGCTATTCGCGCATGACCACCGATACCGATATCGGCTTTGTGTTTCCCTGGGGCTATGCCTCCATTCCCAACAATCTGTACAACTCCATCGCATCGCCCAGCGATTACCACAATGTAGATGGGATATCGAATCCCGTGGGCAGGTACACCTCGGCAACGCTAACCAGCTATGCCCTGGCCGACACGCTGTCCTTCATGGAAGACCGTGTACAGTTGACCCTGGGCGCGCGCCATCAGTCGGTCAAGCAGCAGAACTACGTCTACTTTCCCACGCCCACGAACGCGCCGGACGGCCCCGGGTACGAGGAATCCGCCGTTACGCCGGTGGTGGGCGTGGTCGTGAAACCTCTCGACAACCTGTCGCTTTACGCCAATTACATCGAAGGCTTGTCCCAAGGCGCGTCGGCTACGCCTCCGTCGGTGACGACGGCGGCTTCGCTGCCGCCGATGAAAACCAAACAGGTCGAAGTGGGCGCCAAATACGACTGGGGCAACTTTGCCACCACGGTAAGCCTGTACCAGATCAAGCGGCCCAGCGCCACGGTATTCAACAATTCGCTCACGGAAAACGGCATGCAGGTGAACCGCGGCCTGGAAATCAACGCATTCGGCGAGGTGGCGAAAGACGTGCGCGTACTGGGCGGCGTAACGCTCATGCGCGGCAAGCTCGACGAAATGGCGGGCGGCGTCAACGAAGGCAATGATGCCGTGGGCGTGCCGCATGTGCAGGCCTCGCTGGGCGTGGATTGGGACAACGTGCTTACTCCCGGCTTTGGCTTGAACGCGCGGGTGGTCTATACGGGCTCGCAATATGCCGACCAAGGCAACAAGTACAAGCTGCCCTCGGTCACCACCTTCGATGCCGGCGCGCGCTATAAAACCAAGGTGGCCGGCAAAGACCTGACACTGCGCCTGAATGTCGAAAACCTGTTCGACAAGGCCTACTGGGCGACTTCGAGCTCGGCAAACAACGTGTCCGACGGCTACCTGTTCCTTGGTTCAGGCCGCATCGTCATGTTGTCGGCGACGATAGGTTTCTAAAAAATGCATCTTCGAACCTGGGTATTCCTCCACAAGTGGACCAGCCTGATCAGCACCATCTTCCTGCTGATGCTGTGCCTGACCGGGCTGCCGCTGGTCTTTCACGAAGAAGTCGAGCACCTTACGAGCACGATCGAGGCGCCGCCCATGCCGGAAGGCACGGCCAATGTCAGCCTGGACAAGATCGTTCAAAGCGCATTGGCGGCGCAGCCCAACAAAGTGGTGCGCTACATGTTCTGGGACGAGGAAGAACACCCGAACATCACGATCGTTTCCATGGCCAGCAAGGTCGATGCCCCGCCGGACGAGTTCTGGACGGTGGCCATCGATTCGCGCACCGCGAAGGTGCTGGATCAGCCCAATGACCAGGGCTTCATGGCGGTCATGCTTCAGTTGCACAAAGACATGTACGCCGGGTTGCCCGGGCAACTGTTCCTTGGCCTCATGGGCCTGCTGCTGGTGATTGCCATTGTTTCCGGCGTGGTGGTCTACAAGCCCTTCATGCGCAAGCAGGATTTCGGCACGGTACGCAAGCAGAAGGGGCGCGGCGTCAAATGGCTGGATATGCACAATCTGCTGGGCATCGTCACGGTGGTGTGGCTGACGGTCGTGGGCGCAACGGGCATCATCAATACGCTGGATCCCATTGTGCTGGCGGTTTGGCAGGGCGACCAACTGGCCGATATGGTCAGGCCCTATAAAAATGCGCCGCCCATGAAAGACAATGGCTCGGTGCAAGCCGCGTTCGTTACGGCGGAAAAAACCGCGCCGGACATGACCGTGCGCCTGATCGCCTTTCCGGGCACGGCATTTGCCGATCCGCATCACTATACGGCCTTCATGAAAGGCAATACCCCGCTGACGGCCCGCTTGCTGCGCCCGGTACTGGTGGATGCGCAAACCGGCGCCTTGACCGACACGCGGGAAATGCCTTGGTACGTGAAATCGCTGTTCGTGTCGCAGCCGCTGCATTTTGGCGACTATGGCGGTTTGCCGCTGAAGATCGTCTGGGCGCTGCTGGACATTCTCGCCATCATCATCCTGGGCAGCGGCGTGTACCTGTGGGCCAAGAAATACTTGCGCCACCGCGAAGCGCAAGGAATCCTGGCCGAGGCCGAGGCTGAAGAAGCGCAAAGAGCAGGAGTACAGCAACAATGAAAGTCTGGTTCTGGCCGATCGTGATCGGCTTGCTGAGCGCCGTCGGATTGCTGTCCGGCCTTCTCTATGACGGTCTTGGCGACGTGGTTTCATGGCTGGCGCTTCTGGTTCCCGTGGCGCTTGCCGTATGGTACGGATGGGTGCGCAAAAATGCTGCGGACGACAGCCGAGCTTGACGCGCAGATCGGCGCAAAACCCGCGTCGATCGACCTGAAGGTCATCGACCATCTCGATGCCCATGCGTGCCGCTGGCTGCGTGCATCGCCCCTGGCGTTTGCCGGCTTCAGCGACGATCAGAGCATCGATGCGACCATCGCCGGCGGTGATCGGGGCTTCGCTGCCGCGCTGGATGAAAAGCAGCTCCGATTGCCGCTCGCCGCGCTGGACGACCCCCGACAGGCGCGGCAGGGGCGTGGTGTGGGATTGCTGTTCCTCATTCCCGGCATGGGCGAGACCCTGCGCATAAACGGCAGGGTGGCGAACGCGGAGGGTGACGCCATTGTCGTCGCCGTGCAGGAGTGCTATTTGCATTGCGCCAAGGCCTTGCTGCGCTCGGATTTCTGGCAGCCCGCGCCGCCGCCGATCGACGACGTGGCCGATTTTCTTCAGTCCAGCCGTTTCATGGCCCTGGCCACTGCCGATACCGAACTCAATACCGACCTTAGCCCCAAGGGAGACCCGGCCGGCCTGCTGGCCCAGCCGTTCGAAGGCGGGATTCGTTTTGCCGATCGGCCAGGAAACCGCCGCACGGACAGCCTTCGCAATTTGCTGGCGCGACCCCATGCGTCGGCATTGCTGATTGTGCCTGGATGCACCCAGATAGCTCGCGTGCAGGGCGCGGCCGGCATCAGCGCCGACCTGCAAGTGAGGCAGTGTTTCGCCGTGCACGACAAGACTCCCAAGCTCGTGACCAGCATTGCGTCGCCCTCCATCGCGTTGCACGAAAGCGCCGCCTTGGCGCGCGCCAAACCTTGGGCCGGGTACGCGCCTCCCGCCGACATCGATCCCGCGGCCATCTTCGCCGCGCATGTAAGGCTGCACAAGGCCGGCGGCCTGGGCGCAATCGTCGCCAAAGGACTGGTCGCCGTTCCCGGCCTGATGCGCAAAAGCCTGGACGCCGACTACAAGCGGAATCTCTACTGAGCTTTTCAAGCAACAAAAGCCCAACCCGCTACGGCAGCCAGGGGTAATGACCTCACGTCGCCGCGTTACCGGCCAAGGCGGAGTGCAGGAATTTGATGAAGGCTCTCACCTTGGTGGGTACATGGCTGCGATTGGGATACACCGCCCAGGCTGTGGTGGGCGAGTTGGCGGTGCGTGCCGTATATAGGGGGAACAGATCCAGCAGCGTACCGGAGATCACATCGTCCTCGACCATCCAGTCAGCCAGCAGCGTGGGGCCGAGGCCGGCAAGGGCGCTGTCGCGCAGCATCAACGCATTGCTCGATATCAAGCGAGGCCGTACCGATACTTCAATTTCGCCGCTACCGTCCAAGGGGGAGAACAGCCAGTGATCCCGAAAGCCTGGCAGCGCAAAGCACAGACAGCGGATGGCCTCCAGGTCGCGGGGATCTCGCGGTGGCTCCTCTTGAGCCTGCATCCACTTTGGGCTGGCCACCACGCGGTAGCGCAGTGCCATCAACGGGATCGCGACCAAGCTGGAGTCGCGCATATTGCCCAACCGGATGGCCACGTCCACCCGCTCGTTCACCAGATCGATTGGCTCCTCGGTCAGCCAGAAGTCCAGCTCCAGCGCTGGATACGACTCGCAAAACGCTGCCAACAACGGAGAGATGCACCGCATAGCGAAGGCATTGGACACCGTGATGCGCAGTCGACCACGCACCTCGCCTGTGGCATCGATGGCCGCAGCCTGCGCTTGGGTCAGTTCTTCCAGCAGTGTACCGAGCCGTTCCGTGAACACGAACCCCGCCTCGGTCAGAGCCAGATGCCGGGTATTGCGCACAAACAGGCGCGTGCCAAGTTCACTCTCCAGCGCGGAGATGCTGCGGGAGACCGAAGAGGGATCGATATTTTGCTCACGAGCCGCCGCGGCAAAGCTGCCATGCCGGATCACCAGCATCAGGGTTTCGAGGTTCTTGATGTCCATTCGTGCGTATTTCGCATGACTCTAATGTGATTTTTGGGGTTAATTCGTGAAGTAAATGTCAATATCATAACGATAAGTCAGGAAATATTGGCCTTCTGATGGCTAGCAGGAGAGAAGAAATGGAAAAAGTCGCACTTAAAGAGTTTGGCGGTCCCGAGCAACTCGTTATCGAAACCGTGGCTGATCTTCAGCCAATGCCCGGACATGTTGTGGTCGACGTGGAAGCCGCAGGAATCAATTATCTGGATCTCACACAGCGCAGCGGCGCGTCGCAGGTACATCTGATCCAATTGCCTACCGTACTTGGGCTGGAAGGTGTTGGCCGGGTTCGAGTTGTCGGTGAAGGGGTTGATGGGGAAGCGACCGGATTGAAGATCGGCGCTCGCGTCTCGTGGATAGACGTACGCGGTTCTTATGCGAGCCAGGCCGTGGTGCCCGCTGAACGCGCGATCGTGATTCCGGACAGCTTTGAGATCAGCGAGGGCTTGCTGTTCCAGGCTCTTACAGCCCATTACCTCGTCCATGAATATCGGGATGTCCATCCCGGTGATCGTGTGCTGGTGCATGCCGCCGCAGGCGGACTGGGGCAGCTTCTTGTTCAGTGGTTTAAACACCTGGGCGCCTGGGTGATCGGCACGACATCCAGCGAACACAAAGCAGATGCAATTCGCGCTGCGGGTGCGGACGCAGTGGTGATTTATGGCCGCGACTACGAATTTGTCGATCAGGTGCAGGCGTTGACCGATGGCAAGGGCGTGAACCTGGCTATCGACAGTCTGGGAGAGAAGACGCTGCTCAAGACCATTGAGGTGCTTGGGCGCGGAGGCACGGTGGTCGCGATCGGGGCAGCCTCGGGGCCTATTCCTTCGGTTCATCCCACCGCACTCACTCTGCGTGGCTTGCGGCTTGCCGGAGGCTCGGTCTTCACTTATGTCGCTGATCCGACAGAGCTGCAGAAACGGGCTTCTGATGTGATAGCCGCCGTGCAGGAGGGATGGCTGAAGCTGGACGCAGCCAAGGGCTATCCGCTTGATCGTGCCGCGGACGCCCATCGGGACATCGAGAACCGGCAAGCAAAGGGCAAGTTGTATCTTGTTCCCTGAGTGGACCAAGGAGAATCGCGCAACACGGCACTAGAACGCAGCCGCTCACCAACGGAATTGACAGAAAAGTGACAGACCAAACAAAAAACCCAGCGCATCGGCTGGGTTTTTTGTTTGGAACTACTGGAAATTCTTTGGTGCTGGGGCACGATCCCAAAATGGGCGTAAACTAGCATAAATAAAGGGCCTTTTCAGAATTGACGAAATCCGAGGGAACAGTTTAGGTAACAGTCCCCATAGATGCAAACATTGCGCTTCTAGCACCTAGGCGCCAATGGCTAGAACGCATCTTGGATTGTACTCCATTTGGAAGTACAATTATTACTCCAACCCGAGAGGCTTGCCATGTCCAGCATAGTAGAAGCAAAAGATGATCGGCTTCAGGTGCGCCTGAACGCTGAGGCCAAGACCGTGCTTCAACGCGCGGCGAACTACCGTCATAAGACGGTGAGTCAGTTCGTGCTGACGACGGCTTTGACCGAAGCCGAAAAGGTCATTCGCGAGAACGAGGCCGTCACACTGTCGGCGGCGGACTGGAAGGTATTTTACGACGCTTTGAGCAATCCTCCCGCGCCGAATGCCGCGTTGCGGAAAGCGTTTGCCAAGTATCAGAAGTCGGCTGAATGACAGTCATGCCATCACCATGGCAGGCCTTGCTGTTTGATAGCAAGGTACATGATCGCACCGCTTTCTCCTGCGGCGCTGCTGAACTTGACCGCTATCTTCGGGAGCATGCGTCGCAGGACATTAAACGGGATGTTGCTCGCGTCTTTGTAGCCGTGCGCCCGGAAACCATGGCGATCTGCGGTTATTACAGTCTGAGTGCGACGAGCTTCCAGCGCGATGAACTGCCTGCGGCACAGGCTAGGAAGCTGCCGCGATATCCTGTCCCAGCTGTCCTGCTTGGCCGCTTGGCTGTCGATCGCGATGCTCAGGGGTCGGGTTTGGGTGAGTTCCTGCTGATGGATGCGATGTACCGTACGTTGCTTGCGACACAGGTGATGGCCGTTCACGCGATGGTCGTGGATGCAAAAGACGCTGCTGCCGCCAAGTTCTATCGGAAATACGGGTTTATCGATTTTCCGAACAATACCCAGCGGTTGTTCCTGCCGATGGCGACGATACGTCAATTGCAGGAGTCTTGAACTCAAGCGCGAGGCGTTCTGACCTGACGTTGCGCGCCAGTGTAAGGCACGTGATTGAGTGGCAGTCTCAATCGCATGGGGCTGACCATTACCATTCTAACGATCTGTCTTCGTGAGTGAAGAGAATTTCTTAACGAGCTCTCTTGTGGTGCTACCATCTAACAATTGGATTTGTGTTTGAGAGTTACTATAAGTTATAAAAGAAATCATCGGTTCTTGTCTGTTTCTTAGTCAGCTCTTCACCATGTTCAAGATTTGTTGCTAATTCCTGGGATGACAACATCAAAGAAGAAGCCCGCAATTAGAAGAAAGAAAAATCGCTTCGCGGTGAAACATGGCGCGTTGCCTCCTTCCGTTCAGGTTCAGCATTTTAATGAGGATCAATGGGAAATGTTCATTGAAGAGGCTTGCAGGCACAGGCCGGATGCAGAACATTCCTATTCGTTCGTCAAGAAACTGGGAGGAGCAGGAGATGGTGGGCGCGACATTGAAGCCCGTCTCGTTGATCAGCAGATTGAAAATCAATGGGATCTTTACCAAGCTAAGCACTACTCGACGGGTATTACGCCATCTGTATTTTTTCCAGAGCTTGGCAAGTTTTTCATAAATCTCTTGGGTAATGTTTATAAGGCTCCTCGGGCTTATTATCTTTGCGCCCCAAAAAATGCAGGGAATGATCTCCACGATTTGTTTGCGGCTCCAGAAAAATTTAAAGCTGCGTTTTTAGAGGCTTGGAAAACCGGGCACACCGGTTTTAAAAATAAAACGGCCCTGTTGACCGGTGATCTCGAGCGTTTGATCAATGCGTTCGATTTCTCACGTATTCGTGAGTGTTTAGTGAGAGACCTAATCGAGTGGCATTCTGAAAACCAGAAAGTTCATTACGAACTGTTTGGCATTGAGGCCGAGCGAGGGGACGACCCTCGTGCTCCGTTGACGCCCGTAGACGAGGAGATGAATTACGTGTCTGAACTCCTTCGAGTGTACGAAGAGCATAGCGGAACATCGGTGAGCCTCGCAGATATTCTCGCGTCAGATGAGTACTTAGAACACTTTAGCGATCAACGTTCGTATTTCTATTGTGCAGAGGGTCTTAAACAGTTTAGTCGAGACCTATATGGAGAAGAGGAGTTTACGCAGTTTCTCGCGCTAGTTCGAGCTGGAATTCGGCCATGGCTGAATAGCCTGAAAACTAAGACAGGTATTGAACGGTTGGAAAATGTGTTGCAGGGAGTGAATACCCTCAAGCTTAACGATAGCGTCCTTGCTAAAAGATTGCGACCCAACGATCTTCCGGGGTCTTGCCATCATCTGGCTAACGATAAAAAAATAAAATGGGTCAAATGACGAGAAATAATTCCAATCCGGTCTTCAATACACCTTTTGAGTTGGGGGTTCGAATGGTGTATCTCCTTCAAGCGCTTTTTCCACGAGGGGCCGACTTACAGAAGCTTGTGCTTCTGGATTATGCAGTGGTCTATTCTGCTGACCTCAACGGGCCAGCGAGCCTCCACACTCCGGTGCCTTATCGAGGTGGTGAGTTGATGAGTCGTCGAGAGCTAATAGAGCAAGGGTTGCATTTAATGAGCACTCGTGCACTCGTTAATGCTAGTTGGGGGGAGGAAGGAATCACGTATTTTGCTGGTGAAAACTCCCGCGCTCTTACAGGGACGCTTGGTTCACCATATTTACGGAAGCTTGATGCTAGATGTGTTTGGGTGGCAAACAACTTCGGAGATATGAGTTCGTTGGCGCTTACTGAGAAATTCTCTGCTAGCGGTCACCTATGGGGAGCAGAGGTCGAAACACAGACCTATGGCCAGAGACTGTTATGGGAATAATTCTAGACAAACTCTGGGCTACAGGCCCTAATCTTCCTGATGCTGAGGTGGGATTTAATCCAAAGCGACAATTGATCCTTGGTCCTAGTGATACCGGGAAGTCCTATATTAGGGAATGCTTGTGGTACATGCTTGGTGGAGACAAGTCGCCGAAGTGGTTCCCGCTGGCTGAAGGTTACGAAGAGCTCCATCTTCGTTTCATTTCTGGTGATCACCAATACATAATTCGGCGTGGAATCAAAGGTGGCTTGCCTGACATTTCTCGTACTCATACGTCTGACGGTGAGCATAGCTCGATTGAGGTCGTTGACAAGAAACTTGGAGAGCTATTGGTTGAGCTGGCAGGAGCCAGCGGCAAGCAGATCCTACAGTCGTCCAGTAAGAAGGGGCGAGTGACAGGTGATGATCTACGCCATTGGGCGCTAGTTTCGCAGACAGCAATTATGGGGGAGGGGCAAACTGCAGGAACAAACTACTCTTCAGTTCCAACTCGCGTGGCATCATTTAATCTCTTTCTAACCGGATTGGATGATGCTGCTATCAAAGTTAATAAATCTAACTCTGAGGTTGATCGAATCAAGGGGCAGTTGACCTCTGCTGAAGATTCGCTGGTGCGAGTGAAGGCTGGAATCAACTCTGATGTGGTGCGTGCTGATGTCCAGGCTGCACTTTCTAGTGTCGATACAACGTTGTCTGCGTTAAATCGTCAATATGAAGCGAGGGCGACTAAACTCCGATCAGTCAGAAAAGAGATTGCGCAAGCGGTATCTGAACTGAGTCAGTGGACTGCTCGGCGGGGCCAGTCTGGAGCGATGATTTCAAGGTTTGAAATCCTTGAGCAAAAATATAATAACGATCTGGAGCGATTAGGTGCAACTCAAGAAGGAGTGGCATTCTTCCTAGATCTCTCTGAAATTCCATGTCCGCTATGCGGCACTCCCCCACTGGCGCAAGACCATGCCCCTGTTCAACTTGAACAGCCTGCTCGTTATCGTGCAGCTATCGGTGCTGAAGCGAATAAAATCTTTAGGTTGAGAGAGGGTCTAATTGCTGCGTTAGCAACTGAAAAAGAGCGATTTGAGAGATTTTCGGAGAAAGTGAATCGAAAGAGAGCAGAATTAGAGCGTTTGGAGCAACAAGAGGCTGCAGATTTATCTGATACTCGTGTTGAGTTCTCTGCTGATCCTAAAACACTTGCAGAACGTCGAAGTGAACTGTCGGGGCAACTTGGGACACTCGATGAGATCGAGCGGCTTGAAGCAGAAATTACGCGGTTGAAGGGTCTGAAAGTCCGACCGAGAATCGTCGTGACAAGGGATGGAGGGACAGATGGTAGGGCTGTTGCTGATCTATCCAAGGCGCTGCTAGAAGCTTGGGGATTCAGTGATATCAAGAATATCTCTCTGGATGCTTCCGCGTGTGACTTAGTGTTGAATGATCGACCAAGACTTTCCTACGGAGCGGGAAAACGAGCGCTCTATCTTTCAGCATTGACTATTGCTCTTATGGAACATGCTCTCGAAGAAGGGCACCCGCACTTGGGCACAGTAGTGATTGACTCACCACTCAGAGCATATGGTGATCCCAAGTATGCTGGAGATGGAGACGTTCCAGCCGCTACTGTTGGGGAGAAATTCTACGAGTGGTTGGCGCAGTTCCAAGGCACGGGGCAGATCATCGTATTGGAGAATACTAACGTTCCAGCGACTCTTGCGAAGAATCTTCCAACGGAGGAGTTTGTCGGTGCTGAAGGTGTTGGACGAGCAGGATTTTATCCTCATCGCGACCTTCCAGAGGACTTAAGCAAGATGGTTATGCCAGATCATAATGATGGCTCTTAACGAATGATGTACTGTTGGACTAGAGATAAACTACGACATGATTAGGCTAACAAAACAAGCATTCTTTTCCGAACTCGGCTACTCCCAATGCAACCGACTACTGTGTAGGAAATTTGCCTAGAGCGTGTCGAACTTGTGGACGTGGTTGTGTTTGGTGGAGTGCTCGCAGCGCTCGTCGTAGCCTTTCCATTCTGACGCTGTCCGAGGTATCAACGAGAGTAAAGGCTGAAGGCAAGACAAAAGGGAACGGCACCTGTCCGCTCTCAAAGCCAGTCTGCACGTGAGGGGGAGCGCAGCACGCAGCGGAGCAGCCTTCGTGCCGCTGGGAGTGCGAAACTCCCGCTAATACAGGCCTAACCGCGTGCTTCGCATGACCGAGTACGCTGTGACTTCGGCAGTAGCGCTCATCGAGAACTAGAAAAATAAGCCTTCAATAAGGCTGCGAATTCGCCCAATGCCGCTGCATTACTGCATCACAGACTGACGCTGAATGAACTCAGACGGTGTCTGTCCAAACTGTTTTTTGAACGCTGTCGTATAAGCACTGTGGCTGTCATAACCACTGTTCAATGCGATCTGAGTGATCGGCGCGCCTTGCATCAACTGCGTGAGTGACGACATCAGACGCAACTGCTGCCGCCATTTGCCAAACGTCATCCCCGTGCTTTTAACGAATCGACGGTGAAAGGTTTTTTCGCCAATGGCTAACATCGATGCCCAGTCTCCGGCAGTCGCGTTGTGACTTGGATCACCCATGAGTATGTGGCAGACATTTTGTATCTGTACGTCCTGCGGCCAGGGCAGATGAAAGGGCAAAGCGGGTGGCGTACTGAGTTCTTCGAGCAGCAGCTCGCTTAATAAATGTGTACGGCGCGAGATCGGTGCCGTGTAGTCCACGCAAGTCAATTCAGTAATGCACTCTCGGAGTAGTCGGGATATTTGCACGACGCAGTCTGTAGGCGGCAGGTTCGTACAGATGTCCTTGCGAATAAATAGGCCGTGTGCCTGCAAGGCAACCGGGACGACCAGACGATGAGTAACCTCAGGGCGCAGCCACACGGCAGAGGTGGGGGGAACCAGCCATTGTCCGGTTTCCGCTTCCACACGTAGCAGTCCCTGGCTCGCGTAGATCAGATGGCCGTGTTGATGTTGGTGCATGGGTACGACATGCCCCTGTGGGTAGTGTATGGCTACCCCGGTGACAGGCAACTCCGATGCTGCCATTGCATCTGGCTCGCATGGTTTATCTGGCTGGACTGTGGATGAAGCACCCATGTTTATATGTTTGTCTAAAAATATAAAGAAAAAGTCTATTTTTATGTAGGTAGACAGAAAATACAAACATAACATGACGAAGACATTCTCAATCAGGGTTCATCCATCTCATGTCGCCGTTCGTTCGCCTTTCGTGCCTGCTACGACTACTGACCTTTGGTCGGGGTCGGTACGCATTTGCTCGCGTCATGACCCATCCTGATTCCCCCTGACCCCGACCACAGTCAGCTTTGCTTGAGCCAGGGGAGTCAGGTGCTATTGATCCCTTGGAGTATTGCTATGCTGACTGATCCCTCTCGAAAATACCGCCCATTTCCTCCCGTCGATCTGGCGGATCGACAATGGCCGTCGCGCACCTTGACGCAAGCCCCTGTCTGGCTGTCTACCGATTTGCGTGATGGCAATCAAGCCTTGTTCGAGCCGATGAACCGCGAGCGCAAGCTGCGTTTGTTTCATGAACTGGTGCGTATTGGTTTCAAGGAAATTGAGGTGGGCTTTCCGTCGGCGTCACGTACCGACTTCGACATCGTGCGTCATTTGATTGATGATGATCAGATTCCTGCTGATGTGACGCCTATGGTCATTACACAGTTGCGTGAAGACCTGATCGAGGAAACCGTACGTAGCGTAGCCGGTGCTCGACGTGTGATTGTGCATTTCTACAATGCGATTGCACCCGCCTGGCGGGAAATCGTGTTCCAGATGAGCGTACCGCAAATCATCGAGATGGTTGAGCACCACATCGCCTTGTTCAAGCGGCTGACGGCAGCCCACTCGCAAACGCAATGGGTGCTTCAGTATTCGCCCGAAACCTTTTGCATGGCTGAATTGGATGTGTCGTTGGCCGTGTGCAATGCCGCCATTCATGCTTGGGACGCCGGACCACAGCGTCCCATGATTATCAATCTGCCGACGACAGTGGAGGTTTCTACGCCTAATGTCTTTGCCGATCAGATTGAGTGGATGGATCGGAGGTTGGAGCGGCGAGAGCATATTGTGCTGTCCGTACACCCGCATAATGACCGAGGAACCGGTGTTGCCTGCGCCGAGCAAGCCTTGTTGGCCGGTGCTCAGCGAGTGGAAGGATGCCTGTTTGGCAATGGCGAGCGTAGCGGCAACCTGGATGTTGTGACTCTGGCGCTGAATCTGTACACGCAGGGCATTGCCCCGGGGCTGGATTTTTCGGATATTGCAGCCGTTGCGCGTGTCGCCGAGGAGTGTACGGCGCTGCCTATTCATCCACGTCATCCTTATGTTGGCGACTTGGTGTTTACGGCTTTCTCGGGCTCCCATCAGGATGCCATCGCCAAAGGCTTTGCCGCACAGAAACCTGATGCGCTCTGGCGCGTGCCGTATTTGCCTGTTGATCCGCAAGACCTGGGCCGCACCTATGACAGCATCGTGCGAGTCAACAGCCAGTCAGGCAAAGGTGGGATTGCATTCCTGCTGCAACGCGACCACGGTATCGTCATGCCGCGTCGCATGCAGGTTGAGTTCAGCGCCATTGTCCAGGCATTGGCTGACGATAGCGAAACAGAACTGAGCAGCGAGCAGATATGGGAAGTGTTTGAGCATACCTATTTAATGCCTGTGCGTGAGCAACCCGGCTTTATCTATCGTGCTCACCGGTTGTCTGAACATACAGACGGTCAAGGTATCGAACTGGACTTGATCGGCGTCGATGGTGCGCTGGAGCATTTTCAAGGTGTTGGAAACGGCCCGATTGCTGCGATGGTAGCTGCGTTGGGATTGCCCTTGCGTATCGATAGTTATGAAGAGCGTAGCTTGGGTGCAGGAGCAGATGCCATGGCGCTGGCTATTGTGGAGGCAGCCTGGCCGGGTGTGCCTGGTTCGCGTTTCGGGGTGGGGCGGCACACAAATATTGCTACGGCGTCGGTATTGGCCGTATTGAGTGCGGCTTCACGGTTTTAAGAAGCTACTGCTGATGTTGGTTAAGTTACCGGTCGAATGACCGCACGCAGCGCACTTGCGCGCACCGGCTCACCAATAGAATTGACAGAAAATTGACAGATCAAACAAAAAGCCCAGCGCGGTGGCTGGGCTAAGCGTTTGATTCTACTGCTAATTCTTTGGTGGCCTGGGGCGGAATCGAACCACCGACACAAGGATTTTCAATCCTCTGCTCTACCGACTGAGCTACCAGGCCACAACGTGAAAGGCAGAATCATACACGAAATTCAAGGGACGTGCAGGAAGGCTGGCGCCCTCTGTGCGGGCTGGATCATGGTGGGGCGGGGGTGTTTTCCAAGGGCTGAACCGCCCCTTATTGAGAATCATAAGTATTCAATCCACAAGGGTTTTTGCTTTTTATCAAGGGAAGCTCCGTCTTGTCGGCCCCGTTACACCGATTTTCGTCCGCGCGTTTATAATCTATGCCTATCTACGGGTATTTCCTGACGGCTTTTCGCTATTCCATGTCTGTCGACGTCCTAACTTTTGGCTTGAATCATGTTTCCGCTCCGGTTTCGGTGCGGGAACGCGTGACGTTTCCGATCGACGTGCTGCGGCCCGCGCTGGACGGTTTGCGTTCGGCGTTCGGGGCGTCGGTAAAAGAGGCCGCCATTCTCTCCACCTGTAACCGCACCGAAATCTACTGTGCCGCCGAGCCGCACGTGCGTGAGCAGCTTCCCATGTGGATGGCCGACTTCAACCGGCTGGAATCGGGCAGCCTCAATCCGCACCTGTACCAATACCAGCAGAACGAGGCCGTGCGCCATGCTTTCCGGGTGGCCAGCGGGCTGGATTCCATGGTGCTGGGCGAGCCGCAAATCCTGGGCCAGATGAAAGACGCGGTGCGCGCCGCCGACGAGGCCGGCGCCTTGGGCACGCTGCTGCACCAATTGTTCCAGCGCACGTTCTCGGTGGCCAAGGAAGTCCGTTCGCAAACGGCCATAGGTGCGCACTCGGTGTCGATGGCGGCCGCGGCGGTGCGCTTGGCCGAACGGGTGTTCGGCGATCTGTCGCAAACCAATATCCTGTTCATCGGCGCGGGCGAAATGATCGAGCTGTGCGCCACGCACTTCGCCGCCTTGCAGCCCAAGCGCATGATGGTGGCCAACCGCACGCTGGAGCGCGCCGATCTGCTGGCCTCGCGTTTTACCGCGCAAACCATGCGCTTGTCGGAGCTGCCCGAAAAGCTCGCCGACTTCGACGTCGTCGTGTCCTGTACGGCAAGCTCCCTGCCCATCCTCGGATTGGGGATGGTGGAAAGGGCTACGCGCTCGCGCCGGCACCGTCCCATGGTCATGGTCGACCTGGCCGTGCCGCGCGATATTGAAACCGAGGTCGGAAGGTTGGACGACGTTTACCTGTATTCGGTCGATGACTTGGGCCGCATGGTGCAAAGCGGCACCGATGCGCGCCGCGCCGCGGTCGTGCAAGCCGAGGCCATTATCGAGACGCGGGTGCAGAATTTCATGCACTGGCTGCAGAACCGCGAAATCGTGCCCACCATTGTCGAAATCCATCAGGCCGCCGACAAGGTCCGGCAGGCCGAGCTTGAAAAAGCCCGCCGCTTGCTGGCCAGGGGCGAATCGCCCGAAGCCGTGCTCGAGGCGCTGGCTCACGGCCTTACGCAAAAATACATGCATGGCCCGCTGGCCGCGTTGAACCGCAGCCAGGAAGCCGAGCGCGATCAACTCATCGCCATGCTGCCGCGCCTGCTGCCCACGGTCGACCGTCGCCGTTAGCGGCGCTTTCCCTGTCCGCGCCGTTGCTTGTGCCCCTTGCGCAGGCTGATCCACCCTGATCCATTCAGCTTTATCTCCCATTCCCATCTATGAAAAATTCCATGCGCAACCGGTTGGAGCACCTGGCTCACCGGTTGGTTGAAATCGACGCCATGCTGGCCGAACCCGAGATCGCCGCCGATATGGATCGCTTCCGCAAGCTGTCGCGCGAGCGCGCCGAGCTGGAGCCGGTGGTCAACGCATTCGCAGCCTATGTCGCCGCCGAGGGCGACATCGAGGCGGCCCAGGAAATGATGGGTGATCCCGAGCTGAAGGCCATGGCCGAGGAAGAGTTCAAGCTGGGCAAGGAAAAACTGGAAACCCTGGCGGCGGAGCTGCAGGTGCTGCTGCTGCCGCGCGATCCGGACGATGGCCGCAGCGTTTTCCTGGAAATCCGCGCGGGTACCGGCGGCGACGAGAGCGCGCTGTTTGCCGGCGATCTGCTGCGCATGTACAGCCGCTATGCCGAAACGCGCGGCTGGCGCGTCGAGCTGATGTCGGCCAGCGAGTCGGAACTTGGCGGCTACAAGGAAGTGATTGCGCGCATTGGCGGCGACGACGTGTACGGAAGCCTGAAGTTCGAGTCGGGGGCGCATCGCGTGCAGCGCGTGCCGGCCACTGAAACGCAGGGGCGTATCCATACCTCGGCGTGCACGGTGGCCATTCTGCCCGAGGCCGACGCGTTGAGCGACATCGTCATCAACCCTTCGGATCTGCGCATCGACACGTTCCGCGCCAGCGGCGCGGGCGGCCAGCACATCAACAAGACCGACTCGGCGGTGCGCATTACCCATTTGCCCACCGGGCTGGTGGTGGAATGCCAGGACGACCGGTCCCAGCATCGCAACAAGGACAAGGCCATGCAGGTGCTGGCTGCCAGGCTCAAGGACAAGCAGCAGCAGGAGCAGCACAGCAAGGAAGCCGCGCAGCGCAAAAGCCTGGTGGGTTCGGGGGACCGCTCCGAGCGCATCCGCACTTACAACTACCCGCAAGGCCGGGTGACGGATCATCGCATCAACCTGACGCTGTATAAATTGCAGTCCATCATGGACGGCGACCTGGACGAACTGACCAAGGCCTTGCTGGCCGAACACCAGGCCGAGCAACTGGCGGCCATGGGCGAGGAATAGGCCCGGGGCATGGAAACGGTGCGCGGCGTGCTGGCGGGCAGCCAATTGCCCAGGCTGGAAACGCAGATGCTGCTGCGGCATGTGTTGCGCGTGCCGCGCTCGTGGCTGATCGCCCACGATACGGATCCCCTGGATCCGCAGGCGATGGCGCGGTTCCAGGATCTGGCCGCGCGGCGCCTGCGGGGCGAGCCCATGGCCTATCTGGTCGGCCAACGCGAGTTCATGGGGCACGAGTTCAAGGTCGGGCCCGGCGTGTTGATACCACGTCCCGAAACCGAGCTGCTGGTGGAAACGGCGCTGCGGCATCTGGATAAACCGGGCCTGGACGCGCCCCGTGTGCTGGACTTGGGCACGGGCAGCGGCGCCGTGGCGATTTCCATTGCGCTGGCCTGTCCAAGGGCCCGGGTCGTGGCTACCGACGTCAGTGTCCAGGCGCTTGCCGTGGCGGCGGACAATGCCCGCAATCTGGGCGCCGAGGTCGAGTTCTTGTGCGGCAACTGGTACGAGCCCATTGCCGGGCAGCCCCGGTTCGACGTGATTGTCTCGAATCCGCCCTATATCGCCGCAAGCGATCCGCATCTGGAGCAGGGCGATTTGCGCTTCGAGCCCAGGGGGGCGCTGACCGATGGCGGCGACGGTCTTGGCGCCCTTGAAATTATCGCGCGCGGCGCCACTTCAAGGCTGAGATCAGGTGGCGTATTATGGATGGAGCACGGTTGGGATCAGGCGCCTGCCGTGCGCAGTTTGTTGCAAAGCACCGGCCTTCGGCAGGTGGGCAGCTCCAGCGACCTGGCCGGCATCGAGCGGATTACCGGCGGGTCTTTATAATGTGGTTGATTATTGTCCAGGAAACGAGAGCACCATGAGCGAAGTTCAAGATTTTATTAAGGAAACCGTTACCAGCCACCCCGTCGTGCTGTTCATGAAGGGTACGGCCCAGTTTCCGCAATGCGGTTTTTCCGGCCGGGCCATCCAGATTCTGAAGGCGTCGGGCGTGACCAAGCTGGTAACCGTCAACGTGCTCGAAGACGAGGAAGTGCGCCAGGGCGTCAAGGAATATGCCAATTGGCCCACCATTCCCCAGTTGTACGTGTCGGGCGAGTTCCTCGGCGGCTCCGACATCATTGCCGAAATGCATGAAAGCGGCGAGCTGCTTACCGTTTTGAAAGAGGCCGGCGCGCTTGAGTAATGCGCAGCGGGCCAGCGGGCAATTTCCCAACGCGGCGGGGCAGGGTGTCGTCAGGCATTCCTGTCCCGTTTGCGTAGCCAGGGCCTTGCCATGAGCGGCAAGCGCCGGCTCGTGGTCGGCATTACGGGCGCCACCGGCGCCACTTATGCGGTGCGCATGCTGCGAGCCTTGCGGGGTGTGCCCGATGTCGAGTCGCATCTGGTCGTTTCGCCGTCGGGCGTGCTGAATATCAAGTACGAACTGGGCATGACCCGCCAGGAGGTCCACGCGCTGGCCGACAAGGTTTACGGCTTTCGCGATGTCGGGGCAACCCTCGCCAGCGGCGGGTTCGCCACCACGGGCATGATTATCGCGCCGTGTTCCATGCGCACGTTGGCCGCGGTGGCGCACGGGTTTTCCGATAACCTGCTTACCCGGGCGGCCGACGTCACGCTCAAAGAACGCCGGCGCCTGGTCATGATGGTGCGCGAAACGCCTTTCAACCTGGCTCACCTGCGCAATATGACGGCGGTAACGGAAATGGGCGGCATCATCTTCCCGCCGCTGCCGGCGTTCTACCATCACCCCGCCACCATCGACGAGATGGTCGATCACACGGTGGCCAGGGTTCTCGAATTATTCGACATCGCGATTCCCGGGCCGCACTGGGAAGGCGTGAGCCACGGCGAGCAATAGCGCTAGCCGGCGGCGGGCCGGGTGAACTCCTTCAGGGAGTCGACGGCCCGCACATCCACCGGCGGCGCGTAGCCGTCCTTGTCGCGGCCAAAATGCAATACGGTATGAGGATAGGGCAGCTCGATGCCGGCGGTGTCGAAGCGCTGCTTCAGCAGCTTGTTGTAGCCGCGCTGAACTGCCCACTGATTGCCGGGCGTGGTCTTGATGAGCACACGGATCCTGAAGCCCTGCTCGTTCAGGGCGGTTACGCCGGGTATGGAAATATCTTCCAGCACTTCGGGGGCCAGCTCCGGATCCTGCATCAAGTCCTTGAAGGCCATTTCCATCTGGGCAATGGTTTCGTCCACGTTCTCGCGGTGGGCGACGTTGTACTCGCCGTAGTGGTAGCCGTAGTCGCGGGTGTGGTTGCTGACCTTGTCGATGCTGGAGAACGGAATCAGGTGATAGCCGCCGTCCAGTGTGCGGATGACGACCGAGCGGATGGTGATTTTCTCCACCGTGCCGAACAGGCCGCAGACTTCGACGATATCGTTCTGGTTCATGCCGTTTTCAAGCTGGATGAACACGCCGGTAATGACATCCTGCACCAGTTTTTGCGCGCCGAATCCTATGGCCAGTCCGGCAACGCCGGCGCCGGCTATCAGGGGCCCGATGTCGATGCCGATTTGCGAGAGCACGATCAGCACGGTCATGGTGGCGATGACCACGGCGGTGGCGTTGCGGAACAGCATGAGCAGGGTTTTCTCGCGTTCGCTGGGGCGGCGGTGCAAGCCGCCCGCGCCCAGGCGATGTTCGATGAGGCTGGCGATGATGGTCCAGCCCAGCGCCGCAATCGCCAGGATGACGCCTACTTTCAGGATGACAGCGATCACGGCGCGGCCTCTGTCCGAATCCAGCCAGGCCCCAAGGTCGAAGGCATGCCAGGCGTCCAGCACGACAAGCGCAACCACGATGAGGATCAGCAGCCTGAGCCCTTTGAGGGCGGCCGGAACGTAGGAGTTGATGCGGGTTTCGAGTAGGGGAAGGGCTTTGCTCCAGACGTCGGGCACGATAATGCGGCGGGCCAACAGGGACGACAGCGCGGCGGCCAGCAGGGCGCCGGCGATGATCGCCACGACCGATTGCGCCGTGGCGCGCATCATGAAAGCCAGCGCCAGTTGCTGCTCGGCCTGGCTGGCCACCAGCAGGACGGTCAGGTAGGCAATGGCAATCACGTGCCATAACCGCGAGAGGATGCGGATCAGTGTGCCGAACACCGCGGTGCTCGATTTTTCCGCCCAGGCGGTCAGCCCGGCCTTGACGCTTTTGCGATGGCTCCAGACCACGCGCACGCCGTAGATGTACACGCCCAGCATGATCAGCAGGCCCAGCAGACGGCCGAGCGACGGCAGCAGGATGGCCTGGGTGATGGGCACGACGACCAGCAGGCAGTAGCCCGTCAGGCCCATCAGCAGCGTCAGCCAGCGGTTCCAGTAGCGCGCCGTGGCGGGCTGTAGCGGCAGCAGGCGCAGGTGTTCGTAGCGGGTGGCGAAGACGCCCCGGGACAAGGCCTTGACGGCCTCTATCATGGCGAATGCGGTCAGGAACTGGAAGGCGAACCCGGTGTCGCCCTTCTCCGATCCGGCCAGGAGCAGGGCCGCGGCATAGCCTGCCAGCGCCGCCAGCAATGTGGCCGCAAGGTCGACGGCCAGTGCGGCCGCAACGCCGATGAGTTTTCGGCTGAGGGCCAGGCCGGACCTCCTGCGCGCGCCTTGCCTGGGCTGTTCGGTTTGTATCCAGCGGTTCAGGCGTGCGAATGCAAGGCCGGCGATAAGCCTGAAGATCAGGTAGGCCGCCAGCGTAGCCAGCACGACGGCGGCCAGGACACGGAGCGCACCATTGCGCGATGGCGCCGTGTCCGTAAAAGGCGGCGTGCCTTGCGCCAGGGACTTGACGGCCGTTGCGGCGCTGGACAGATCGTTGGTGGTGTGCCGCAGCGTCAGGGCCAGGCGTTGCGTCGGCGAAATGGGTTTGCCGGCGTCGCTGGAGACCCCTGCTTCCGGGCCTGCGTGCGCGGAGGCATTGTCGGCGCGGGGCGGGTTGGCGCCGGCCTGCTGTTGCGCCGTGGAATCGCCCTGGGGCGCCATGGCGCGCAGTTCCTGGATGAGCTGGTCGCGGGTCTGGGGGTTTTCCAGCAGATCGGCCAGCACGGCATAAGGGGTTTCGTTGTCGTGTGCGGGCGGGCTGGTTTGGGCGTGGCCCGGGATATGGACGGCCAGGCCGGCCAGAAGGAAAAAAATACCGATAAGAACCTTGCAAAAACACGGGCTCAAAGTGTTGTGGGCCGTATCGAGGCGCATGCGGCTGACTCCCTTTGATCGTTGGCGATGAACAAATAAAAAAGCACGTAGCGTGTTGTTGGTGTCATGAACCAGACAACACGTTGATCACGTGCTTATATAAAGGGTAACACCCGCTTGCCGGCTTGTCAGGCCGGGGCCCGCTATGCGGTTACAGGGTGCGCAGATCCGTCATGAATATGGTTTTATGCGGCCGGCCGCTATCGGCGGGGGCTTGGCCGTTGTCGTCGTCGCTGTTTTCGCGGCCTGGGGCGGCCAGGCCGAGGCTGTCGAAGTCTTCGTGATCGAAGGCCATGTCGCCCTGCGCATCGGGCGCGCCGGTCACGGCAAGCCCGGCGAAATCGAACAGGTTTTGATCCATGAGATGGGTGGGCACGACGCGCGAGAGCGCGCCGAACACGTTCCAGGACCGACCCGGCATTTTTTTGTCCCATTCGGCGATCATCCGGCCGACTTCCTTGCGCTTGAGGTTTTCCTGGGAGCCGCAAAGATTGCACGGAATGATGGGGAACTGCTTGAGCGCGGCATAGGCGATGAGGTCTTTTTCCATCACATAGGCCAGGGGCCGGATGACGATGTGCTTGCCGTCGTCGGACATCAGCTTGGGCGGCATGGCTTTCATGCGCCCGCCGTAGAACAAGTTCAGGAAGAACGTGGCGAGGATGTCGTCGCGGTGGTGGCCCAGCGCGATCTTGGTGGCGCCGAGCTCGTCGGCCACGCGGTACAAAATGCCGCGGCGCATGCGCGAGCACAACGAGCACATGGTCTTGCCTTCGGGGATGACGCGCGTCACCACGGAGTAGGTGTCCTGGGTTTCAATGTGATAAGGCACGCCCAGGTTCTTCAGGTATTCGGGCAGAATGTGGTCCGGAAAACCCGGCTGCTTCTGGTCCAGGTTGACCGCCACGATGTCGAACTTGATCGGCGCCCGCGATTGATGCGTCAGCAGGAGGTCGAGCATGCTGTACGAATCTTTGCCGCCGGACAGGCACACCATGACCTTGTCGCCTTCCTCGATCATGTTGAAATCGGTGATGGCGCGCCCGGTCTCGCGCATCAGGCGCTTGGCGAGCTTGTTGTCGTTCACGCGCTGCTTGTGGGCGCGGCGGTGCGCGGCCCCGGCATCGGCGGGGGCTTCGGGCGGGTTGCCGAGGGCGTCCGGCTGCTGGCGGGGGGCGTCGGGCAAGGAAGAGGTCTGGGAGAGCATGGCAATAAACCGGCGTGTCGCGGTTTCTACAAATAAAGGTTAGCGGCTGCGCTGCAGCTCGATGCCGACGGCGGCGCAATCCGAAAAGGCGTTGGGTTTGCTGATGCGGATACTGACCCGGCTGATTTCCGCGAAATCGCGCAGCAGGCGATCCACGACCTGCTCGATCAGCGTTTCCAGCAGATTGACGTGCGCCTGGGTGCATTCCTGCACGATGGCGTTGCGCAGCAGGCGATAGTCCAGTACGGTTTGTATGTTCTGGTCGTGCACCGGCTGGTTGACGTCGACGTCGATTTCCGCATCGATATGCAGGGGCTGGGTGGCGCGCAATTCGTGTTCGAGAATGCCGATGCGTGCATCGAGGGCGAGTTGCGAGAAGAATATGCGGCGTGTGGACATGGCGTAAACCTTAACGGGGTGGCGCAATTGTAGTGCGATTACGCAGCCGGACGGGAATCTGGCAATACGTCGGGCCTTGCGTGTTTGTTTGTCACGTCCGCGGCGATGCAGGACAATGCAGGGTGACACGTGACCAGGACGCGAGACCCTGGGGTATGCACTGGACGGAGCGCAATGCAGGCAAGCACAGAACACTACGATGCGGTAATTATAGGAGGCGGGCCGGCCGGCGTGTCGTGCGCCGTATGGCTGGCGCGCCTGGGCTATGCCCCGATTCTGCTCGAGGCCGGCAGCCGCATAGGCGGTTTGTGCCGGATGCATCCTTTTCCCGACGACTGGAATGCCTCGCTGCCGGGCGCGACCGGCCCGCAGGTCGCCGACAACCTCGAACTGAGCCTTGAACAGGCCGGGGTGCCGGTGAGGTTGTCGCATGCCGTGGCTCATATCGAGTCCGCGGGGCGGGAATTCATCGTAACCGTCAAAGGAGAGGGCGGCGAGATCATGCTTCACGCCGCGCATGTGGTGCTGGCCACGGGCGTTACCGCACGCGGCCTGCCGGAGGCGGGCACGGCGGCCGCCGGCGCCGGGCCGGCTCAAGCCGGGCATGCCGGGGGCAAGGGCATGCCGGTGGATTCATCCATACTGATCGGCCCGGGCGCGCACATTGTGGCGCAAGACTTCACGGGCAAGCAGGTGGCCGTGCTGGGGGGCGGCGACAATGCCTTCGAAAACGCCTTGTATGCCATGCGGCATGGCGCTTCGCTGGTGCAGGTTTACGCGCGCAACGTGCGCGCGCAACAGCAATTCGTGCGCCAGATGTCAGCTGCGCAATTGCACGTGGGCGAATACCAGGTCGATGTCCAGGGGTGTGCCGTCAATGGCCGGCGCTACGACCTGATTCTGGTGTTCTATGGCTGGGAGCCCAATGCACGCTTTGCCGGCAGCTTGAACCTGAGCCGCGGCGAACAGGGCTTTATCGCGACCGACGCGGCCACGGCGCAAACCAGCTTTCCTGGGGTCTATGCCATTGGCGAGGTCACGCAGCGCCAGCATCCTTGCGTGGTAACCGCCTTGGCCGACGGCGTCACCGCCGCCAAGGCCATTCAGGCACGCATCGAGCGAGGGCGCGGCTGATTGGCGATTCCCGGATGGGGTCTGGCAGAAATCGGATAGATGCGGGAATGTGCCTTGGGTATCTTTCAAGTACCGGGGCCCATTCCGGGTTAGCCCCCCAAAGGAGAATCGATCATGTCCAAGGTCGCTTACGATGCTTACCGCGAGGAAGTCGCAGGTCGTGCGTCTGTCGAAGATACACCCGAGTTGGTGGAGTATTACGAGGAGCTGGGACGGCTGAACACGGCGGCGCTGTGGACAGTCGCCAACAAGATCGAGCCGTGGCAGCCCAAGTCGCAGTCCGTGCCGATGTTGTGGCGATATCGTGACCTGCGCGAGCACGTGCTGCGCTCGGTGTCGTTGGTGTCGCCGGAAAAAGCGGGCCGGCGGGTCATCTACCTGGACAATCCCGGCCGGAGGGATGTGGCGGCCGCGGTGGGTTGGCTGTATTCGGGCCTGCAGGTGATGCATCCGGGCGAGGCCGCCTCGGCGCACTGGCATTCGTCTTCGGCGCTGCGCTTCATCATGGAGGGCCGTGGCGCCTACACCATCGTCAACGGCCACAAGATGCCGCTGGGCGCCAACGATTTCGTGATCACGCCCAATGGCTGCTGGCACGAGCACGGGGTCGAGGAAGGCGGACTGCCGTGCATCTGGCAGGACGGGCTGGACATCCCTTTGGCAAACGCCATGGAGGCGGGGTTTTTCGGCGTGCATCCCGATCTGCATCAGGCCGTCGGCCATCCGGTGGACGACTCCGTCGGAATCTGGGGGGCGCCCGGCTTGCGGCCGCAGGACGTCAAATGGAACCAGCCCTATTCCCCGTTGTTCAAGTACCAGTGGGAGCCGACCTACGAGGCGTTGCTGCGCTATGCCAAGGTTGCCGACGACAACCCCTGCGACGGCATGCTGATGCACTACACCAATCCGGTCACCGGCGGCCATGTCATGGCCACGATGGGCGCCAGCATGCAACTGCTGCGGCCCGGATTCGTCGGCAAGGCGCATCGCCATACCGGCAGTTTCCTGTACCAGGTGGCCAAGGGCCGCGGCTACTCGATCATCGACGGTCGGCGCTTCGACTGGCAGGAACACGATATCTTCTGTGTGCCTTCCTGGGCCTGGCACGAGCACGCCAATGCCTCGCAGACCGAAGATGCCTGCCTGTTCTGCTTCAATGATCTACCAACCATCGAGAACATGGGTTTCTACCGGGAAGAGATGCTGGCCGACAACCGCGGCCACCAGCCGGTGCTGGCCCAGGCGGAGGCTGGACAGGGGCTTGTTCCGGCCTGATCGACGTCCATCGCTCCATGTGCCTGGAGGTGCGCCGCCCCGGCGGGGTTTGGGGATGGGGCGCACGGTTGTTCCGAGCCTGGGCCTGGCGTACTATTGAAGCATGCTGGTCGGGGCGCCCGCCCCGGCCGTGCTTTCTTCAGCGAGGCGAGAGGCTGGAAATGGCCGACTTACTGACGGCGTGGACCGAGTCCCTGTTCAGGCAGCACATGCTGCTTGCCTCGGACGACGTCGACGAGATCCGCTTGCGCGTCGCGGAACTCTTGAACGACCATATCCTGGAGCCGCGCGGCGCCACGCTGGCCGCGCGGCTCCATGGCGTCAAGGCCGGGGCGCTCAGCGTCTGCATGCTCGAGTACGGCGAGGCCGTCACCGTCGAAGAAACACGCCCCGCCGGAGAGTTCCTGCTGCTCCAGATGCCATTGTCTGGATCGGTGGATATCGAATGCGATGAAGGCAACTGGACAGCCGGGCCTGGGTCGGGGGTGATTCTTCCCTCGAATATGCCGCATCGGCTGGACTGGAAGGCCGGGGCCACGCAAATCATTTTGAAGGTGCCGCTTGGCCGCCTGTATGCGGAGTACGGTAGCTTGACGGGCTCCCAGCCTGGCGAGCCGCTGAAGTTCAACCGGCGAATCGACCTGAGTTCGGGGGACGGCGAGCAGTGGAACGCCTTGATGCGCTACTTCTGCGAGCAGGCCGCGCAGCCATCGCCATTGGGCTGGTTGAAGGCCAGGGTTGCCGAAGAGGCGCTGATGCGCCATCTTTTGTGCGCGCAATCCATTTCTCTGCGCGAGCATTACTTTGGCGGCGACTGCGCCCAGGTGCCCCGGCGTCTGCAGCGCGCACGAGAATTCATGGAAGCGCATCTGCACGAAGACCTTTCGCTGGATGACATCGCGGAACATAGCAGTACGAGCCCGAGGAGCTTGTCGCGTATGTGTCAGCTTCAGTATGGCGCCAGTCCCATGCAGTTGTTGCGAAACCTGCGTCTGGACAAGATACGGCAGGAACTGCTGAATGCTTCCGTGGACACCAATGTTTCCGAAGTGGCGATGCGCTGGGGGTATACGCACCTGGGCCGATTTGCCGCCGCCTACAGGAAGCGGTTTGGCGAAGCCCCCAACGAAACGCGTCAGGCCGGCGCCGCAGCCATCAGGATGCACTCCGTTTTGGCGGGCTCGGACAGCGTCACGTCGAAGGCATGCAGTTCGTCGCGCCGGAACACATGAACCGTTACGGTGTCGCCGGGCTGGTAGGCCTGCAAAAGGCGGTCGGGGCCGGTCTCGGTGACGCGCAGGCCGTTGACGGCCACCAGTGCGTCGCCCGCCGACAAGCCCGCGCGGTGCGCGGCTCCACCCTCGAAAACCGTCGCCAGCAAGGTTTCGCCGTGTGCCGGGCGGGTGCGAACATCGAGCGTCGGCGTTGGCGATGAGGCTTTCAGTTCGAGCTTGACGCCTTGTTGCAACAGCAAGGATTGCAGCGGAATATCTTCGCGCCCTTCGACATAGCGGGCAATGAAGTCCGAGATATCGACGCCGGTCGCTTCGCGGATGAGCCGGGCGATGGCGTTTTCGGGCACGCCCTTGCCGGAACCCTGGTAGAAGTCCCGGCCGAATCTGTCCCACAGCAGGCGCATGACATCGTCCAGCGAGCGGCTGCCCCCCGATTCGCGCCGGATCGTCATGTCCAGCCCCAGCGCCGCGAGCGAGCCCTTGGTGTAGTAGCTGACCAGGGCGTTGGGCGAGTTCTCGTCCTGCTTGTAATAGCGGGTCCAGGCGTCGAAGGAGCTTTCCGCAATCGACTGCTTGTGGCGGCCCGGCGTGCGAAGCACGCCGCTGATGGCTTTGCCCAGCAGGCGCAGGTAGCCGGCCTGGTCGATGACGCCCGAGCGCAGCAGCATCAGGTCGTCGTAATACGAGGTGAATCCTTCGAATACCCACAGCAGGCGGGTGTGGTTCTCGCGGCTCAGGTCGTAGGGCGCGAACGCCGCCGGCTTGATGCGCTTGACGTTCCAGGTGTGGAAGTATTCGTGGCTGACCAGCCCCAGGAAAGTCTGGTAGCTGTCGCCGGGGTTGTTTTGGCCGATGGTCGGCAAGTCGGTGCGCGCCGCCATCAGCGCGGTGGAGGCGCGGTGTTCCAGCCCGCCGTAGCCGTCGGCCGTGACCATGGTCATGAAGACGTAGCGGTCGGACGAGTCCAGGAAGGGCGCGCGTTTGCTGGCGGGCTCGAACAGCGCAATCTGGGCGGCGCAGATCTTTTGCGCATCGGCGGCGATGCGCTTGAGATCGATATTGGGCGCCAGGCCCGTGAACACCATTTCGTGCTCGGCGCCGTGCGCCTTGAAGCGGACGAACTGTGGCGTGCCCATTTCGACCGGGTGGTCGAGCAGCGCGTCGTAGTCGGGGGCCTTGTACATGCCGAAGCCATGGCGGCGCGCGGCCTGGACGTGGCCGGCCGCTTCGGGCAGGCTGGTGTAGACCTTCCAGTTGCGGGCGTGCGGCGGTGCAAGCAATTCCACGTGGCAGGGCTCGTGCTCGTGCCCGGTTGCGCCGAGAAACACGCTGGCGCCGTTGAAAAAGGCATGGGTCTGGTCGAAGTGGGCGCCGCGCACGGAAAGGTCCCAGGCGTAGACGGTGTATTCGAGGGTCAGCGGCCCGACGCAAGGCGCGCAGCGCCAGCTGTGGTTGCCGGTCTTGCGCACGGGCACTGGCTTCTTGCCCCCACGGGCGCTTATGCTGGTGATTTGCCGCGAAAAATCGCGGATGAGGTAGCTGCCGGGAATCCAGGCGGGCAGTGTCAGTTCCTGGCCTTTCGGGCTGGGCTGGCGGATGATCAGTTGCACCGAGAAGCAATGCCCGGCGGGATCGGACGGCGTTAGGCGGTAAAGTAATGGTTCTTTATTCATTCCTCAATATTACCTGCAAGGAGTCAACATGAGCGCAGCATTGGTGAAAATTGAAACTCGCGGCCGCGTCGGGTTGCTGGTGCTGGATCGCCCCAAGGCCCTGAACGCGCTGAACAACGACGTGGTGGCCGAGCTGGCCGCGGCCCTGCGCACGTTCGACGCCGACCCGGATATCGGGGCGGTGGTGCTGACCGGCAGCGAAAAGGCGTTCGCGGCGGGGGCCGATATCGACGCCATGCGCAACTGGTCTTACACCGACGTGTTCAACCAGGACTACCTGGGGCACGACTGGGAAGCGCTGCGGCGCATTCGCAAACCCATCATCGCCGCGGTGTCCGGCTACGCGCTGGGCGGCGGGTGCGAACTGGCCATGCTGTGCGACTTCATCATCGCCGCCGAGAATGCCCGTTTCGGCCAGCCCGAGATCAATCTGGGCATCATCCCGGGTTTTGGCGGTACGCAGCGCCTGGTGCGGGCCATCGGCAAATCCAAGGCCATGGACATGATACTTACCGGGCGCATGATCACGGCGGCCGAAGCCGAGCTGGCCGGCCTGGTATCGCGTGTGGTGCCCGCCGAGCGGCTGCTCGACGAGGCGCTCGAGGCCGCGGCGCTGATCGCCGCCAAATCGCAGCCTTCCGTCATGATGGCCAAAGAGTGCGTGAATCGCGCATTTGAAACCCCGCTGCAGGAAGGGTTGCTGTTCGAACGCCGTAATTTTCATGCGCTTTTCTCGACCGAAGACCAGAAGGAAGGCATGGCGGCCTTCATCGAAAAGCGCCGCCCGGAATTCAAGAACCGCTAGGGGTATGGACGGTTCCGCCGCTCACGTTCCCGAGGCTTTTCAGCGCCGGCTGGTCTCGGTTGCAGGCCGTGCCGCGCCACGCTGCAACGGCGTATTTCGCAGCGTGCGCAGCGCGGGTTTTTGCCGATGGAGAAGGGGTTGCGGCATGTTTCGCTCAAACAACAAGGCCCCCGCCTGACAAGTTGCTTACTGTTCCAAAATAAAGTTATACTCCATGGGTTTTGTGCTTAACAGGTGTACAACGTGGTTGTTTCAGGCAAGGGGAGAGCCGCGGGCTACCCCGAAGAAGCAGCTTCGGAGTCCAGGCTGGTAGAGTCAAAGCTGGTGCTAAGCGATGCCGATCGCGCAACCTTGAAATTCAAGGCCGAGCGCGGGCTCGTCAGGGTGCTGGCAGCGCAGGCTGTCATGGCGCTTGTTGCCGCTCTCGTCTCTTGGATTATCGCTGGTGGTACGGCAGGTGCCTCGGCCCTTATTGGGGCAGGCGCCTATTTTGTGCCCAATGCGTTTTTCGCGGTGCGTTTGCTGCTAAGGCTGAAGGCATCCAAGCCGGCTAGTCCAATCGCCTTTTTGACCGGCCAATTCATCAAGCTGGGCGCTACGGCGCTGCTGTTGGCGCTGGCTGTGCAGTGGTGGCGCGACTGGCTGGTCTGGCCGGCGATGTTGTTCGGCCTGGTTTGCGTGATGAAAGGTTATGTGCTGTTGATGATGTTCCGCAAGCTTCCGTAGCTGCGCAATAAAAAAATTCATGAATGCGATGCAAAGAGCCTGCATCACGTTCTCGTTTCAAATTCACGAGGGTAAGGGATCCGATGGCTGCTAGTGATATTACGCCGCAGGCTGAGTATATTCAGCATCACCTGGTTCATTTGAATAGCCTGGGCGCAAAGCAATCGGTGATTGCTGATTTCAACGTGCTCAACTACGACTCGATGTTCTGGTCCCTTCTTACGGGCGTCATCGTGCTCTTCTTCCTTTGGCGCGCCGCCAGGCGTGCCACCACCGGCGTGCCGGGCCGCTTCCAGGTCGCCGTGGAAATGCTCATCGACATGGTCGACAACGAAGCCAAAAGCATCGTCAACAACGAAAAATCGCGTGTGTTCGTCGCGCCTTTGTGCCTGACGATCTTCCTCTGGGTCATCCTGATGAACACGCTCGACCTGGTTCCCATCGACCTGCTGGGCTGGATCTTCAGGCTCGTGGGGTTGGGCGGCCATCACGACCCTCTGTACTACCATCGCATTCTGCCTACGGCCGACCTGAACGTGCCCATGGGCATGTCCCTGGGCGTGCTGGTGCTCACTCTCTATTACGGCATCAAGGTCAAAAAGCCGTACGGCTTCGTCAAAGGCCTGCTTACGTCCCCTTTCCATGCCCATGGCTTCCTGGGTCTGCTTCTGGTTCCCTTCAACATCCTGCTGAACCTCATGGAGTACGCCGCCAAGACCGTGTCGCTGGGAATGCGGTTGTTCGGCAATATGTTTGCCGGCGAATTGCTGTTCATGCTCATCGCCCTGCTGGGTGGTGCATGGACCGGATTTAATGGTGTCAGCCTGGGCCTGGGCATCGGCCAGGTCTTAGCAGGTTCGGTGTGGGCGATCTTCCACATCCTTATCGTGATCCTGCAGGCTTACATTTTCATGATGCTGGCCCTGGTGTACGTAGGTCTGGCCCACGAAGACCATTAATGAATTTCCGCTTTGGGCCGGTGTTCCGGCGCAAAGCGGAGGCGCAAGGGTTTTCCTTGCACAGAAGTTTTCTTTTTTGACTTTTTGATTACACGGTTTTTAACCAAGGAGTTGTTATGACCAACGTTGCTCTCGTTGCTCTGGCTTGCGGTCTTATTGTTGGCCTGGGTGCTTTCGGCGCCAGTATCGGTATCGGCCTGATGGGCGGTAAATTTCTGGAAGCTTCGGCTCGCCAGCCCGAACTCATGAATTCGCTGCAAACCAAGATGTTCCTGTTGGCCGGCCTGATCGACGCCGCCTTCCTGATCGGCGTTGGTATCGCCATGTTGTTCGCTTTCGCCAATCCGTTCCTCGGATAAGCGTGAAACCGCCCGCCGGCGTGGCGGGTAAGCTGTCGTTTGCGGTGCCCGCCGTTGTGGGCGCTGCGGCGACTTGGATATACGGTGTTGTGCAGGTCGCTGCATGATGCATGTGGTATTAAAGGGAAACGACCGTGAATTTAAACGCGACTCTCTTTTTTCAGATGATCGTGTTTTTCGTCTTGGCCTGGTTTACGATGAAATTCGTATGGCCACCCATGATGAAAGCAATGGACGATCGCCGTCAAAAAATTGCCGATGGCCTGGCGGCCGCCGACAAGGGCAAGGCCGATCTGGCCCAGGCCCAGGCACGGATCAGTCTGATAGAGGCTTCTTCCAAAACCGAGAACCATGCCCGCATTCTCGAAGCCGAGAAGCAATCGGCGGGAATCATCGACGAAGCCCGGCGTGAAGCCGAAGCCGAAAAGGCCCGCATCATTGCGCAAGCCAAGCTCGATGCCGAGCAGGAAGTCAAGCGCGCCCGCGATGCGTTGCGCGCCGACGTGGCCAGCCTGGCCATCAAGGGTGCCGAGCAGATTCTCAAGCGTGAAGTCGACGCTAAAGCACACGCCGAGCTGCTCGACCAGCTCAAAGCGCAACTCTAACCAGGGCGGGCCATGGCTGAATTATCGACTATTGCCAGACCTTACGCCGAAGCGCTGTTTGCTTCGGTGCGGGACGACCAGGCCGGCTTGGCCTCCTGGTCGGATCTGGTCAACCAGCTTGCGGCCATCGCAAGCCTGGAAGATGTGCACGAGGCATTGACCGACCCGCGTCTGAACAACGCGCAGCGCGCCGAGCTGTTCTGCGAGCTGGTCAAAGAGCCGCTTTCCCAGAAAGCGCGCAATTTCATCGATCTGCTGGTCGACAACAATCGCATTTTGCTGTTGCCGCAAATCGCCGAGCAGTTCGATTTTCTCAAGAACCGGTTCGAAGGATCCGCGCTTGCCGAAATCACGAGCGCATTCGCGCTCGACGATGCGCAGGTTCAAGATCTCGTCGCCGGCCTTGAAAAAAAGTTTGGCCTAAAACTCAAGCCGGTCGTCACGATCGATCCCGCCCTGATCGGCGGTGTCCGCGTGCTTGTCGGCGATCAGGTACTCGATACTTCCGTGCAGGCCCAGTTGGCCCGCATGCGCGATACGCTGGCCGCTTGATGCGGGCCAGATAACAGGATTCCAGGAGTCTGAACATGCAACTTAACCCGTCAGAGATCAGCGAGCTGCTCAAAAGCCGTATTGAAGGCTTGGGCGCGTCGACCGATGTACGTACGCAAGGCACGGTCGTTTCCGTGACCGACGGTATTACCCGCATCCACGGTTTGTCCGACGTGATGCAGGGCGAAATGCTTGAATTCCCCAATAACGTGTTCGGCCTTGCGCTCAACCTAGAGCGCGACTCCGTCGGCGCGGTTATTCTGGGCGACTACACCGGCGTCTCCGAAGGCGATCCGGTAAAAACCACCGGCCGCATTCTTGAAGTGCCGGTCGGTCCCGAGCTGCGCGGCCGTGTTGTCGACGCACTGGGCAACCCCATCGACGGCAAGGGCCCCATCAACGCCAAGGCCACCGACATCATCGAGAAAGTGGCGCCAGGCGTTATCGCCCGCCAGTCGGTCGACCAGCCTCTGCAAACCGGTATCAAGGCCATCGATTCCATGGTGCCAATCGGGCGCGGCCAACGCGAACTGATCATCGGCGACCGTCAAACGGGTAAAACCGCCGTCGCGATCGACACCATCATCAGCCAGAAAGGCAAGAACGTCACCTGCGTGTACGTCGCCATCGGCCAGAAGGCTTCCACCATCAACAACGTCGTGCGCAAGCTGGAAGAGTTCGGTGCAATGGAATACACCATTGTCGTGGCCGCCGCCGCGTCCGACTCCGCCGCCATGCAATACCTGTCGGCCTATGCCGGCTGCACCATGGGCGAATACTTCCGCGATCGCGGCGAAGACGCGCTCATCGTGTATGACGACCTGACCAAGCAAGCCTGGGCCTATCGTCAGGTGTCGCTGCTGCTGCGCCGTCCTCCCGGACGCGAAGCCTACCCCGGCGACGTTTTCTACCTGCACTCGCGCCTGCTCGAACGCGCGGCCCGCGTCAATGCCGACTACGTCGAAAACTTCACCAAGGGCGAAGTCAAAGGTAAGACCGGTTCGCTGACGGCTCTGCCCATCATCGAAACGCAGGCCGGCGACGTGTCCGCTTTCGTGCCGACCAACGTCATTTCCATTACCGACGGCCAGATCTTCCTGGAAACCGACCTGTTCAACGCCGGTGTCCGCCCCGCCATCAACGCCGGTATCTCGGTGTCGCGGGTAGGCGGCGCTGCCCAGACCAAGGTCGTCAAGAAGCTGGCGGGCGGTATTCGTACCGACTTGGCCCAGTATCGCGAACTGGCGGCTTTCGCTCAATTCGCCTCCGACCTCGACGACGCGACCCGCCGTCAGCTGGAACGCGGCAAGCGCGTGGTCGAGCTGCTCAAGCAGCCTCAGTATCAGCCTTTGCAGGTCTGGGAACTGGCAGTCACGCTGTTCAGCGTTACCAAGGGTTATCTCGACGACCTCGAAGTCGCCCAGATTCTGCCGTTCGAGAAAGCTCTGAAAGACGCTCTCAAGTCCAAGCATGAAGCATTGGTCAACCGTATCGAGGACAAGAAAGAACTGTCCAAGGACGACGAGGCCGAACTGATCGCCGCGATTGAAGAGTTCAAGAAGCACGGAGCTTTTTAAGTTTGATTGGCGGGGGCAATAAGGCTTGCGCCTGATTTGCCCGAACGTAAGGTGGGGCCGGCATGCGCCGCCCCGCAACAACGCCCTGACAGGAAGTGCGATGGCCGGAATTAAGGAAATTCGAACGAAGATCAAAAGCGTGCAAAACACGCGGAAGATCACAAAAGCCATGGAGATGGTGGCTGCATCCAAAATGCGCAAGGCGCAGGATCGGATGCGGGCCGGCCGTCCCTATGCGACCAAGGTGCGCGATATCGCCGCCAACCTGATGCAAACGCACCCCGACTACCACCATGCCTACATGGAAGAGCGGGCCAATGTGAAGGCGGTCGGCATTGTGCTGGTCACTACCGACAAAGGCCTGTGCGGCGGCTTGAACACCAACATCACCCGTCTGGTCCTGAACCGTGTCAAAGAGTTCAACGACAAGGGCGTCAAGGTGCAGGCCACGGCTTTGGGAAATCGCGGCGTGGGGTTCCTGACCCGCATTGGCGTCGACCTGGTTTCGCAGGAAGTGCAATTGGGCGACAAGCCCAATCTCGAACGCCTTATCGGCGCCGTCAAGGTTCAGCTCGATGATTTCATCAACGGCAAGATCGACGCGGTGTACCTGGCGACCAACCGTTTCATCAACACCATGAAGCAGGAGCCCAGCTTTATCCGCCTGCTTCCGTTGCCCAATGGTTTGGACGATCCCTTCCAGGCCGGCCAGCTTGGCCAGGAAGAAGCCGCGGCCGATACCAGGCCGAAATACGGTTGGGACTACATTTACGAGCCCAACGCGCAGACCGTCATCGATGAACTGCTCATGCGGTACGTCGAAGGCCTGGTGTATCAGGCGGTTGCGGAAAACATGGCATCCGAGCAGTCCGCTCGTATGGTTGCCATGAAAGCGGCATCCGACAACGCCAAAAAAATCATCGGCGATCTGGAGCTGGTTTACAACAAAACCCGCCAGGCAGCCATTACGAAAGAAATTTCAGAAATCGTCGGGGGCGCTGCCGCTGTCTAAAAGCAGAAAGGCATCCCGTCAAAGATATTTAGCAAGGACTAAACATGAGCAACGGTACCATCGTTCAGTGCATCGGCGCCGTGGTGGATATTCAGTTCCCCCGCGACAGCATTCCCAACATCTACGACGCGCTCAAGCTCGTCGACACCAGCTCGGAATTCGCCGAAGCCGGTCTTACCTTTGAAGTCCAGCAGCAATTGGGCGACGGCGTGGTGCGTACCATCGCCATGGGTTCGTCCGACGGTCTGCGCCGCGGCATGAGCGTGGCCAACTCCGGCGCGCCGATTTCGGTGCCGGTCGGCCAGGGCACCCTGGGCCGCATCATGGACGTGCTGGGTCGTCCCATCGACGAGCGCGGCCCCATTCAAAGCGACGAAGTGCGCGCCATCCACCAGGATGCGCCCAAGTTCGACGAGCTCTCGCCTTCGGTCGAGCTGCTGGAAACCGGCATCAAGGTTATCGACCTGGTCTGCCCGTTCGCCAAGGGCGGCAAGGTCGGCCTGTTCGGCGGCGCCGGTGTGGGTAAAACCGTCAACATGCTCGAGCTCATCAACAACATCGCCAAAGCGCACAGCGGTTTGTCGGTATTCGCGGGTGTGGGTGAACGTACTCGCGAAGGTAACGACTTCTACCACGAAATGGCGGAAGCCGGCGTCATCAAGCTGGACAACCTCAGCGAATCGAAGGTCGCCATGGTGTTCGGCCAGATGAACGAGCCTCCCGGCAACCGTCTGCGCGTTGCGCTGTCGGGCCTGACCATGGCCGAGAAGTTCCGCGACGAAGGCCGCGACATCCTGTTCTTCGTCGACAACATCTACCGCTACACCCTGGCCGGTACCGAAGTGTCGGCCCTGCTGGGCCGCATGCCGTCGGCGGTGGGCTACCAGCCTACGCTGGCCGAAGAAATGGGCAAGCTGCAAGAGCGCATCACGTCGACCAAAACCGGTTCCATTACGTCGATCCAGGCCGTTTACGTGCCTGCCGATGACTTGACCGACCCGTCGCCCGCCACCACGTTCCAGCACTTGGACTCCACCGTCGTGCTGTCGCGTGACATCGCCGCGCTGGGTATCTACCCCGCCGTCGATCCGCTCGACTCCACCAGCCGCCAGCTCGACCCGCAAGTCGTGGGCGAAGAGCACTATGGCGTGGCCCGTGGCGTTCAGCAAACGCTCCAACGCTACAAGGAATTGCGCGACATCATCGCCATTCTGGGCATGGACGAACTGTCGCCGGAAGACAAGCAGGCCGTTGCGCGCGCTCGTAAAATCCAGCGCTTCCTGTCGCAGCCGTTCCACGTCGCCGAAGTGTTTACCGGTTCGCCCGGCAAATACGTTCCTTTGGCGGAAACCCTGCGCGGCTTCAAGATGATCGTCGACGGCGAGTGCGATGCGCTGCCCGAACAGGCGTTCTACATGGTCGGCTCCATCGACGAAGCTTTCGAGAAAGCCAAGTCGCTGTAATTTAAAGGGTTACACATGGCCAACTTGCATATAGACGTAGTCAGCGCAGAAGAATCGATTTTCTCCGGCGAGGCGAAATTCGTGGTGCTGCCTGGCGAGTCGGGTGAGCTGGGCATTCTGCCCGGCCATACGCCTCTCATCTCGCGTATCCGTCCCGGCGTCGTCAAAATCGTTATGGCGGATGGCAGCGGCGAAGAAAGCATTTTCGTCGCCGGCGGCATCCTCGAGGTTCAGCCCGGCGGTGTAACGGTACTGTCCGATACCGCCATTCGCGCGGCCGACCTCGACGAAGCCAAGGCCGTCGAGGCGCGCAAACGTGCCGAAGAGGCCCTCAGCAACGCCAAGGACAAAGAAGATATCGCCGTGGTGGAAGCCGAGCTGGCCATGCTGGCCGCGCAAGCCGCCGCCGCGCGCCGGCACAGCCAGATGCGTCGTCACTGAAGGCGTTGTGTTGTGCACGCAGAAAACGGCCTTCGGGCCGTTTTTTTTTGCCCCTGACCTTCCGCTTACGTAGTTTCCGATTTAAGAGTTTTCCGTATTGCCGCGCATGGCGCCCCTGTCTATTCTTGTCCCTGCCGGCCCCATCACAGCGTATGGACCCGGCTTTTTGGCCGGTTGGTCGCTCGGCCAGCTCGTGTATGGCACCGGCCAGCCAAACCGCAAACTGGAGTGAATCAATAATAATCGGGGGACTTCATGAGGGAACGTTTGGATTGCGCCATGTTCAGCACGGCATGCAATGAAAATTGGGCGCAGGGCTGGGTCGGGGTTCATGCGGGCGGGCGCTTGCATATCAGGGCGGCGGCCAGCGGCATCGACACGCAAAGGCCGGAGTCCGCGGCCCTGCTGGCCGAATCGGGGCTCATGCTGCGGCGCTTCGACGCCTGCCTCATTCCTGTTTCCGAGCAGAACCTGGCCTGGCTGCGCACCAGCTTGCAGGCTGCGCAAGCCGAGCTGCAAACGCCGGTTTTTGCGCTGGTGCGTGGCCTCAAGGCCGCGGCGCTGGACGACCTTTACAACCTCGGGCTGGCCGATTTCGTGCGCGCCCCCCTTTGCACCGAAGAACTGCGCGTGCGGGTCGAGCGCCTGCTGGCCGCCCGGCGGTATTTTGCGCCTGAGTCCGCCGCCGCGGCGTCCTGCCCGCAGCGACTGCGTGAAAAACGTCCTTCATGCTCGAACGTCCCGGCGAAGCCGCCGCCCCGCACAGAGGACGAGCTGTGTTCGACTATACTAGAGCGCACTGGCCTCGAGCTCGATGCCTTTGCCATTGCGTCGGCTTCTCGCAGCGCCACTTCCCGCGAGTCATTTCGCGCGGCAAAAAGCAAGGTCATCGAACGCTTCGAGCGTGCTTATATCAACGCGGCCTTGGGGCGGCATTCAGGCAACATCGCTATGGCAGCCCGCGCCGCGCAAAAGCACCGCCGAGCCTTCTGGGCGCTGATGCGCAAATACCAGATCGATGCCGCGCCCTATCGCTCCGAAGAGCCCTCAAAAGTATTACCAGGCGGGTAAAATGCCCCCAGTCTATCTATAAGGATTGTCGTGTCATTTCCAACTTTGCAAAACGATGTGTTTCTGCGTGCGCTGATGCGTGAACCGGTTCCCTATACCCCGCTTTGGCTCATGCGCCAGGCGGGGCGCTATCTTCCCGAATACAACGCAACCCGGGCAAAGGCCGGTTCCTTCCTGGGGCTGGCGCAGAACCCCGAATACGCATGTGAAGTCACGCTTCAACCCTTGCGGCGTTTCGACCTTGACGCGGCCATCCTGTTTTCCGACATCCTTACCATTCCCCACGCCATGGGGCTGGGGCTGGACTTCCAGGCGGGCGAAGGCCCCAGGTTCAGCCGCCCCGTGCGCACCGAAGACGATGTGGCCAAATTGGCCGTTCCCGATATGTCGGCCTTGCAATACGTATTCGATGCCATGTCCCTGGTGCGCAAAGAACTGCAGGGCAAGGTGCCGCTCATCGGTTTTGCCGGCAGCCCCTGGACGGTCGGCTGTTATATGGTTGAAGGGCAGGGCACGGACGAATACCGCCTCATCAAAACCATGTTGTACCAGCGTCCCGACCTGCTGCACCGCATACTGGAAATCAACGCGCAGGCCACCGGCCAGTACCTGAATGCGCAAATCCAGGCGGGCGCCCAGGCCGTCATGATCTTCGACAGCTGGGGCGGCGTGCTGGGCGACGGCTTGTTCCAGGAGTTTTCCCTGGCCTATATCCGCAAGGTGGTGCAGGCCCTTACCCGCCACAACGAAGGCCGCGACGTACCGGTCATCGTGTTCACCAAGGGCGGCGGCATGTGGCTGGAAGATATCGCCGGGTCGGGCTGTAACGCAGTGGGGGTGGATTGGACCGTCAATCTGGCCAAGGCGCGCCAGCGTGTCGGCGATGCCGTGGCCCTGCAGGGCAATCTCGATCCCATGGCGCTGTTCGGGGGCGAAAAGGCCATCCGTGAACAAACGCGTCGCGTCATCGACGATTTCGGCATGGTAGGCAAGGGCGGGCATGTGTTCAATCTTGGTCACGGCATTTCGCGCCATACCCCTCCCGAAGCGGTCGAAGTGCTGGTCGACGAAGTCCATCGGTACAGTCGGCAAAAGTACTGAATATTGCATCTGCAAATGCACTAAGCGCCTGTTTCTTATAGGGTGAAGGCCTAAGTTGTACACAAGTTATATCGCTATGCACAATTCATCTCTTCACCTAAGATACACTCTCTTTTTCATTTATAATTTATTGATTTTTAAAAAATAAATGCTGGTTATGGTGTTGCCGGAGAAAAATTCAGTAGTTATGGGAATTGACATTCGCTAAGTTGTTAATTTGATTTTCCCCAAAGTTATCCACAGGCCGGCGGGCTGTTGGGCAGTCCCCATATCCTGCTTGCCATTTAACTGCATAATCAAGAAATTACTTTAGGTTTTAATGACTGTTCTTCCAAATCCAGACCCGTCGACGAGCATGCCGAATGCATCGCCCGAGGGCTGTTTTTGGTTGAGGGTTGCACTCGACCTGCCATTGCCGGGGCTGTTCGACTACCGTTCGTCCCAGGCAGTCAGTCCGGGGATCCGGGTCATCGTGCCTTTCGGAAGGCGCAAGCTGGTGGGGGTCGTGGTCGAAACCCCCGATATGCCGGTGTTCGACCCGGGCCAGATTCGCGATATCGACCAGATTCTGGACGATTTGCCGCCACTGCCCGCCGACTGGCTGCGCATGGCGGCGTTTGCCGCGCAATACTATCAACGCCCTTTGGGCGAGGTCATGCTGCCTACCCTGCCCGCAGGGCTGCGCAAGGTGACCGCGTATCAGGGCGCGCGCTCGGCGGGCGGCCCGGTGCAAAGGCTGGACAAGCGCGCGCCAAAGCGTTCCAAATCCGTACAGGCAAGCGATGCTCCCTCGCTCAATGCCGAACAGCTTGCCGCTGTCCAGGCCATTGAAGCCATTCAGGGATACCAGGCGGTTTTGCTGCATGGCGTAACGGGCAGCGGCAAAACAGAGGTGTATTTGCGGGCTGCCCAGTCGGCGCTCGCCAAGGGCAGGCAAGTGCTTTTCATGGTGCCCGAAATCAACCTTACTCCCCAGCTCGAGCAGTCGCTGCGCGCGCGCCTGGCGACCATGGTGGGCGACGGCGGCCTGGCCGTGCTGCATAGCGGGCTGGCCGACGGCGAGCGCCTGCGCGCCTGGCTGGGGGTGCAGCGGGGCCAGGCCCGCGTCCTGTTGGGCACGCGGCTGTCCATATTCACGCCCATGCCCGAGCTGGGGCTTATCATCGTCGATGAAGAGCACGACACCTCGTACAAGCAGCAAGAGGGCTTGCGGTATTCGGCCCGCGACCTGGCGGTATGGCGGGCTCACGACCGGGGCATTCCCGTGGTGCTGGGTTCGGCCACGCCGTCGCTGGAGTCATGGGCGCATGCCGAACGCGGCAACTACCTGAAGCTTTCCCTTGAGCACCGCGCCCGCCAGGTCGAACTGCCTTCCGTGCGGCTGGTGGATACGCGGCGCCTGGCCATGCAGCAAGGCTTTTCCCCGCAGCTTGTCGAAGCCATCCAGAAGCGCCTGGAGCGGGGCGAGCAATCGCTGGTGTTCCTGAACCGACGCGGCTACGCGCCCGTGCTCAATTGCGGCTCCTGCGGCTGGGTCAGCCAGTGTCCGCGATGCACGGCCTATACCGTGCTGCACCGGGCCGGCGCGCGGCGCAACTACCTGCAATGCCATCACTGCGGTTTCCAGGCCCGCGTGCCAGTGTCATGCCCCGATTGCGGCGATCAGGATCTGCACCCCATGGGGCGCGGAACCCAGCGGGTGGAAGAGTATCTGGCCGAATTGTTTCCCGAGGCGCGCATTGCCCGCATCGACGCCGACAGCACGCGCCTGAAAGGCAGCGCCGAGGCCTTGTTCGCCAAGGTGCATGCCGGCGAGGTCGATATCCTGGTGGGCACGCAGATGGTCGCCAAGGGACACGACTTCGCCAATCTTGGCCTGGTGGGCGTGCTCAATGCCGACGCCATGCTGTTCGCCCAGGATTTTCGCGCACCCGAGCGGTTGTTCGCCCAGCTCATGCAGGTGGCCGGTCGGGCCGGCCGCCATGTGCAGGGCGGCGAGGTCATCATTCAAACCGACTACCCCGAGCAACCGGTGTACCAGGCCCTGACCCGGCACGATTTCGTAGGATTCGCCCGCTACGGCCTGGCCGAGCGCGAAGCCGTGGGCCTGCCCCCGTATGCTTTTCAGGCACTACTCACGGCCGAAGCGCGCGAGCTGGCCATCGCGCTGGAGTTCCTGGCGCAAGCCAGGGCGTTGCCGGAGCAGTCGCCTTCGGACTATCCCACCGCACAGGCCATTACCTTGTACGATCCAGTGCCGCTGCGCGTGGTGCGGGTGGCCAATGTCGAACGCGCGCAACTGCTGGTGGAAAGCGCGGGCCGGCCCGCGCTGCAGGCTTTTCTTGCCCGGTGGACGGCTGCACTGCCGGAATTGGCGGGCGGCCATCGCGTGCGCTGGCAACTGGAAGTCGATCCCCTGGAAATCTGAACATGAGCATTTCGGCCGCGCCAACCGGATACACCCTGCCGCATGATCTGAACGCCAGGCAGCGCGAAGCCGTGCTTTACCTGGACGGACCGTGCCTAGTGCTGGCCGGGGCGGGCAGCGGCAAGACGCGCGTCATCACGCAAAAAATCGCCTACCTGCTGCGCGAGTGCGGCTACATGGGACGCCAGGTGGTGGCCCTTACCTTCACCAACAAGGCGGCCCGCGAAATGGCCGAGCGGGTCAAGACCCTGGTCGATTCCAAGCTGGCCAAAGGGCTGACCATCAGCACCTTTCATTCGCTGGGGGTGCGCTTTTTGCGCGAGGAAGCGGCGCATGTGGGGCTCAAGCCGCAATTCTCCATTCTGGATTCCACCGATGCCCTGGGCATCATCCAGGAAATGCTGGCGACCACCGACAAGGCGCGCTTGCGCGCCGTGCAGCAAACCATTTCGTTGTGGAAAAATGCACTGATGGACCCCGACGCGGCCGACCGCGCGGCGGCCACGCCCAGCGAAGCCGAAGCGGCCAAGATCTATCGCAACTACAACGCCACGCTCGAGGCCTACCAGTCGGTGGATTTCGACGACCTGATCCGGCTGCCGGCCCTGCTGCTGCAAAACAACCAGGCCGTGCGCGAGCGCTGGCAGGCCAGGGTACAGTATTTGCTGGTGGATGAATACCAGGACACCAACGAGTGCCAGTACCGCCTGGTGCAGATGCTGACGGGCCGGCGGGCCATGTTCACCGCCGTGGGCGACGACGACCAGGCCATCTACGCCTGGCGCGGGGCCACGGTGGAAAACCTGGCCAAGCTCACTACCGATTACGAAAACCTCAAGATCATCAAGCTTGAGCAGAACTACCGCTCGGTGCAGCGTATCCTTGCCGCGGCCAACGAAGTCATCAGCAAGAACCCCAACCTGTTCGGCAAGAAACTGTGGTCCGACCTGGGCGTGGGCGAGCCCATACAGGTCAGCGCCATGGATACCGACGAAGTCGAAGCCGAGTCCACGGCGGTGCGTATTTCCGCCGAACGCTTCGAGCGCCGCGCGCAATGGAAGGACTTTGCGGTGCTGTATCGCAGCAACCAGCAGGCGCGCATCATGGAGCAGGCGCTGCGCAATTTGCGCATCCCCTATACGATTTCAGGCGGGCAAAGCTTTTTCGACAAAGCCGAGATCCGCGACATCCTGGCGTATTTGCGGCTGATCGCCAACGACGACGATGACCCGGCCTTCATCCGCGCCGTCACGACGCCGCGCCGGGGAATAGGCCAGGCCACTTTGCAAACCTTGGGCCAGTTCGCGGCGGAAAGGCAGATGTCCTTGTTTGCCGCGTCGTTCGAAATCGGACAAACGGAAAGGCTGGCGGCCAAGCAACTGGAACCCTTGCGGGTATTCGGCGAATTCATTCAGCGCATCCAGCAGCGGGCCGGGCGGCGCTACTCCGACGAGGTCAAGGCGTCCGCCGATCCGGCCGGCGTCATCCTCGACGACCTGGTGGGCGCCATCCAGTACGAGCGCTATCTGTACGACACGCTGGAAGAGCGCCCGGCGCAAAGCCGCTGGCAGAATGTGCTGGAGCTGCTGGGCTGGCTAAAGCGCAAGGCCGAGGAAGACGAACTGAACCTGTTCGAACTGGTACAGCATGTGGCGCTGGTCACCATGCTGGAGCGTGGCGAGGACGAAGAGCCCGATGCCGTCAAGCTGTCCACGCTGCATGCCTCCAAGGGTCTGGAGTATCCGCATGTATTTCTGATCGGAGTCGAGGAAGGCTTGCTGCCGCACATGGGCCGCGACGAGGAAGACGGCGATCCGGCCAAGGCGGCCGAATCCCTGGCGTCGCGGATTCAGGAAGAGCGCCGGCTGATGTATGTCGGCATCACGCGCGCGCAGCGCAGCCTGCATCTTACCTGGTGCAAGAAGCGGCGCCGGGCGCGCGAGGACGTCGTGCGCGAACCGTCGCGCTTCATCGACGAGATGGGCCTGTCGTCAGTCAAGATGCAGGAAGATCCGGAGCTGCAGGCGCTCAGCCCCAAGCAAAGGCTGGGAATGTTGAAGGCGCTGCTGAACAAAGGCGGTTGATGCTGGATCGCGCCGCCAATCGGTACTGGGTTCAGGCGTGCGACTGTTCCAGCGGTTTGCCGGCGATGTGAAAGAAGGATGCCAGCTTCGA